>JBEVMR010000037.1:0-45091 GCA_040508545.1 Solirubrobacterales bacterium | reverse complement strand
TGCCGCCTTCTGAGTTCGAGGCGGCGTAAGCGCCGCCGAACATCGCGAAGACGAGGGCGATCACCGAGATCACGCCCGGGATGCCGAAGCGGTTGCGTAGTGGCGAGAGCATCAAATCTCTTCTCCTTGTCCCGTGAGCCCCTCTGCCGGCCGCTCCCTCAGCGACTCCATGAAGCTCGGTTATGTCCCTGTTCCCTGAACTACTTCGTACATGAACCAGGCACAAATGAAACAGAAGATGTTCTAAACGTCAAGAAAAAGGTTGTGTTTCTCGAACGACCCAGGGGGCCGGGGTGGAACGAGAATGGCTCTGCAATTGATGTTCACGCTTCAGGTACGCGGCTGTAATGCGATTGCGAGGAACTCGCGTACTTCGCGGACCAGTCCGTTGCAGCTCGACGCCACGGCCACAAAACTGACCGCGGTCAAATATCTTGCTCGCCCCACGGTGGTCGGCCGCAGGGACGCAACGGCCGCCATTCACCTAACCGAGAGAACGAACGAGGAACGATGAGTCATCTGAAACTGACCTGCCTCTTTGCGGTGCTCCTGCTCGCGATGGCGGGAGGGGCCGCCCCCGCGCATGCAGCGCTTACCGCAGACTCGCTCTATGAACCGACCACGTTTTTGTGGCGATCGACCTGCAGCTGCCCCAGGCTTCGGTGGAAGAACTGGAAGACGTCCCCGACGAGTACGTCGAAGGCACCTTCGCCATCGCCGAGAGCGGCGGCACTCCCGGCACGATCGGCACGTACTCGGCCCCGATCACGGTTGGCGTCCGGCTCAAGGGCTCCGGCTCCTTTCAGGGACTCGACGGCAAGGCGGCCTTCAAAGTCAAGTTTGCCGAGTTCGTCAAAGGCCAGAAATTCCTCGGGCTGAAGAACCTCACCCTCAACAGCATGGTTCAGGACCCCTCGATGATCCGCGAGGTGCTCTCCTACGAGACCTTCCGCGCCTCCGATGTCGTCGCCCCCCGCACCGGCTACGCCTATGTGTGGCTGAACGGCACCGACTACGGCCTTCACCTCAACGTCGAGACGATGGACGACGTCGCCCTGAAGCGCGCCTTCGGCGATTTCGACGATCCACAGCACCTCTACGAGGGCCCGGCGGGGGTCGACCTCGCGCCGGGAAGCGCCGGCATGTACGAGGTGGACGAGGGAGACGAGGCGGAGCTCTCCGACCTCGAAGCGCTGATCACGGCCGCCAACCTCACCTCGCCCGGCTTCGCGGAGCGGATGGTGCCCGTCGCCGACGTCGACCAGATGACGAGGGAGTGGGCGGTCGAGCGATACATCGCCCACTGGGACGGCTACTCGGGTCAGAACAACAACAACCACTTCCTGTACAGCGACCCGGCCGGCGTCTTCCAGGTGCTGCCCTGGGGGACCGACCAGACCTTCTATCGCTACTGGCATCTGTTTGACGACGATGGAGGGACGCTGTTCGAGCAGTGCTTGGCCGAAGAAGCCTGCCTCGTCAAGTACGCCGAGGAGCTCATCGGGGTCGACGAACTGGCTGCGGAGCTGCCGGCACGCACCGAACAACTCGCCGACCTGGTGGCGCCCTGGCAGGAGTTCGAAATAACCAACTCCACGCGGGAGCCCTTCGGCGCCGACGAAATCGAAAGCTCGGTCGAAGATCTCCTCGAGTTCCTGGAACTGCGGTCGGAAGAACTTGCCAAATGGCTCCCGAAGGACGAAGAGCCGAGCGAGCCCGAAAGCAAACCGGTGGTGTCCACGGGTGGGACGACCAGCGCCGCGCCGGCGCCGGATCCAACCCCGCCGCCTACCGCGAAGCTCTCCAAGCGACTCACGTTCGACCGCTCCCAACTCGACCGCGGCGTGCTGACCGTGCGCGCCTCGGTCTCCGGCCCCGGCAAGCTGACCCAGCGCGCCGAGCTCGCCACGGCCAGCGGCTCCCTTACCGCCTGCTCCACTACCCGTCGAGCCAACGCAGCCGGGATCCTCATACTCACCTGCCGACTCTCAGCCGAGGTGCGCAACCGCCTCGAGACCCGCTGGCGGCGCCTGCAACTGTCGCTGCGCTTCCAGCCGCTGACCGGGGACGCCACCGACCTGCGGACGTCCGTCCGGCTGCCCCGCCAGGCCGACGTCTAGGCCAAGCAATGCACGCGACCGATCGCCTGGCCGGCTCTCCCCTACGACTCCGGAGCCGCCCTGCGGACAGCGGGCGGCGCTACGGCAGGCACTTCGCTTGCGCGCCGCTCGCGTTGAGTTGCAAGCCACTCTGGGATCGGGGGATCAGCGGCGGCAGGGGTGCCCTCGCGGCTCTCGAACGGCACCCCGACGATCACCAGGCGAACCCCAAGCCCGTAGCCGAATCGGGCAAGTGATTTCAGACTGGTGTTGTCGGCGCCGCCTAGCAGACGGCTGATCTGCGCCTGATCGCGACCGACCCGTGCGGCGAGCTCGCGCTGGCTCACACCCTGCTCCTCGAGCAGGCCGGCGATCGTCTCGACGGCCTGGCTGAAAAGGCGCTCCTGCTCGTAGACGAGTCGGGCCGGATCCTCTCTCTCGACGCCGGCGGCCTCGACCCTATCCGCGGTCTCCTTTCCTGCCGTCATTCCCCCGCGCCTCCACCAGCGCCCGTTCGGCACGCTCCACATCGCGCCGGGCAATCCGCCCATCGTCGGTCTCCAGCCCGCGAGCAACCAGGACTCGGTTGCCGTCCCGGCGGGCGAGCAGCACCGTCGCTCGGGCAGATCCCGGCCAGTCGACGAAGATCGCAAACAGGTCGTGTAGCTTCGCGCCGCGAACGAGCCGTGAGCGAACCTGCGGGGTGTTTTCGGCATAGGCGTTGGCTATCGCCTCGCAGGCGACCGCAAGCTTCGCCTGATCGGCCGGCGTGAGCTCGGCGATGAAGGCCTCGGGCTGGGAGGCGACGGTGTGGAATTGGATGTCGTTGCACTCGAAAAATGGGCTTGGCATGACTCATCTCCTTTGCTCGGAGACGAGCCGGTGCTAGTCAGCCAGTAGGCGCCAGCGACCCGCCCCCGTTAACAGGACGACTTGGAAGCGGTCCAGGAGTTGGGCCATGGGTGAAGATCGTGTGATGGAGGCGCTCCGCGAAGCGATGGCGGACGGCTGTCTGCTGCGGCGGACGTGGCCACGGCGACGCATGACGCCGCCGCGGCGGCGATGAGCCGTGAGCCGCCGCCCGGATGCGGCCGAAGCTGAACCCGTCCGCAACGGCGAGCAGAAGAACCTGCCGCCACTCCTCGAACCAAAGCCGCCTCCCACTGTGCCCGCGAGCGACTGCCGGATGCTCATGAGCGCGCCGCAGGTACAGCTCGAATGAGCTGAGTTGGCGCCGACGGCTGATCCAGGCGAAGAATGGCCCGGGGAAGCTGTGCGCCTGGAAGCTGTGCGCCTGGAAGCTGTGCGCCTCATCGATCGGGGCTTGGCTTAGCCATCCGTCGAGGACGCGGCTGACGCGGTTGAACTGGTGCCGATCGAGGCCCGCTGTTGCCTCTTGGAACCGTTCGAACGAGGTCTGGCTCTGCGGGAGCGCACGGTCGACGGCCTCCCGATAGCGCGCCACAGAATCGTTGAAGTATTGATCGATGCGAGCGAGTGGCGCGCGAGTGGCGCGATCAATGCGCGCGTTCAGCAGCTCCATCTTCTTCTCGACATCCTGGAACGCGTCGAGCGCCTTCATGATTTCCTTAGCATCCATCAATGCCGATGATAAATAAGTCATCGAGAGAAATCAAGGCCTCTCTGACGTCAGGAGGCGGGATGTGACCCTAAGCTGCCCCCGATTTGGAGTTCATAGCGAACGATCTCCTTATCGCGAAGGTACTTGACGTCATCGGTCAGGCTGTAGCCGCGGCCCTCGTATAGCCGTCGGGCCCTTTCGTTGTTCGAGCGTGTCCAGAGGGAGGAGGTCCTCCAGTCGCGTGCTCGCATCTCCCCGTGTAAAGCGTCCAGCAATCGGCTGCCAACGCCGCGTCCCCAGCATTTCGGATCGACAAACACCATTGAGACGTGTCCTGCGTGGGGGCGGACCGTACCGGCGCCGTGGCGCTCGCGGTACGGCTCGACCAGTGCCATCGCGACCACGAGTTCACCATCGCAGCCGACCTACAGATCCGGTGCGCTCGTCGGGAAAACGGAGAGCCGGTCGCTCTGGAAGACGATCGTGGAGCCGTCGGGGGACCATGAGGGAGCGTGCTGGTGACCCTCATGCCCGCATTCTTCCTCATTACACGAAAAATGTGCGCGGCGTCCTTTCGCGAGACACGCCTAAGCACCGATCAGAGCCGCCGGCACGACAGCGATACCGTCCGGGCGCCGGTACGCCTCTTCACCGGTATTGACAACCACTGCGTCGATCAGTGAGTCGCCGAGTTGTCCGGCAAGCCAATTCAAATGGCGGACGTCATCGTTGGCGATGTCGCGGGTCAGCTTGAACTCAACTGCGAGGACGCGCCCGTCTTCCCGCTCGATGATGAGATCGACCTCGTGCTCTCCACCGCTCGTTCGAAGATGGAAGACCCCAGCCTCCGATGCCTGGGCGTACACGCGCAGCGACAGAGTGCAGAGAGACTCGAACAGCGCACCTAGCAGCGTTCCGTCCCGCGGGATCGGAGGGCCGGACTCTCCTCCGGACAGGAGCGCGTCTGCATCGAGACCGAGGAGTCGCGCAGCCAGAGCGGGGTCGGCAAGCTGGTGCTTGGGAGGACTCGACAGGCGCCGGATGCGATTTCGAGTCGGCATCCATGCAGGTACGGGGTCCAGTATCCAGAGTCGCTCGAGCACATCGCGGTAGGGCTGAGTGGTGGTCTTGGCCGGCTTCTCACCTTCCCCCCCGGTCGCGGCGTCCCTGATCGTCTCGAAAGAGGCAGTGGTGGACGAAGCCGCCGCGTACGCGGTCATCCAGCGCCGCAACGCGGCCGGATTGCGGATCGGATGCCCCAACTCGGGGAAGTCACGATCGACGATCCGACTGAGGTAGCCATCCAGCTGGGCCCGCAGCGGCCGGCCCGAGAGGTGGCGCAGACCGGGGAAGCCCGAGTGCAGGATCTCCCGGACGTAGTCATTGACCCTCAAGTCCGTGCGCCCCTCAACAGGCGGCCGCTCACCGGCCAACAACTCGTGCAGGCTTACCGAGGGCTGCCCGATGCCGCGCTCGGACAGTGCCAGCGGCCGCATCCGGATGCTGACGATCCGACCCGCACCGGAATGAGTCTCCACTTCGGCCGGAGTTGCCGAGCCGGTCAGGAGAAAACGGCCTGGATCGGCGCCGGCGTCGACGGCCCGGCGCACGAGGTCCCAGCACCCAGGCACGTACTGCCACTCGTCGATCAAGATCGGCGGGTCGTAGTCCAGTAGCCGCGCGGGGTCGGCGCGAGCAACGCTGCGTTGCGCGGGATCATCGAGGGCATGAACGGTGGTTGCCCGCCGGCTCGCGGTCGCGGTCTTGCCGACGCCTTTGGCGCCCGCAATCGCCACTGCGGGAAGCGAGCTCGCCAACTCCTCGAGCTCCATGTCTACAACCCTTTGCAGGTACTTCCGTGGCATTCGAGTTCCGTCGGGCACGAGTTCAGACTACCATTTCGACGCTATTTACACTACCGTTCTGACACCTCTCGCGCTACCTTTCCGCCCAGGAGATGGGCTCCCTAGGGACCGTCCCCGCCCTGATCCGCTCTACAGAGCCAAACTCCGCCAGATTGAAAGGACGGAACTCGTCCGCGCAGCGAGCGGGATCGCAGCGGCGATGCGACCCAAATGCGACCGTCAGGCGGATGCCTCCCTACCATCGAGCACATGGCGATCAAAAAGATGGAACACATCGGGATCGTGGTCGATGACCTGGAGGCCGCAATCGACTTTTTCGTCGAGCTCGGACTCGAGCCGGGAGGCACGGGCGAGGTCGAGGGCGAGTGGGTAGACCGCATCATCGCGCTCGACGGGACCAAGGCCGAGTTAGCGATGCTACGAACCCCGGATGGCCACGGAGAAATCGAGCTTGTGAAGTTCCACTCGCCGCCGACGCAGGGCGGCGACCCGCACGCACCCTCGAACACCCCAGGCCTCCGCCACCTCTCCTTCCTCGTCGAGGACATCGACGCCGTAGTCGCCGGCCTACAAGCCCGAGGCACTGAGCTCGTCGGCGAGCTGGTGCGCTACGAGAACAGCTACCGGCTCTGCTACGTCCGCGGTCCCGAGGGAATCATCGTCGAGCTGGCGGAAAAGATCGGCTAATGGGGTCCGGCTCGCCATCGCATCCTCCAGCTAAGCCAGGACCGACCCGATGTGAGACCGCAGCTAGCTTCCTAGCCTATGGCGGCAAAAACCTTCGTTGGAAACTCATTGTTTCCTATCCGTACGAGGCTCTTGCGAGAGCTACCTCTGACCACGTACTTCTGACGAGGCTGCCGCGCGACTCGGATTGAGCCACTGGGCCCAATCTGCTGGTACTCATCAGAGCCAAGGCACACGACGCCGTCGAAGCCACACGCAAGAGTTACGAACACCTCTCGCAGCTCCTTCCGAAGGTTCGCGATTTCGTTTCGATGCTCCGACTTGAAGCCGAAGGTCCAGGGGCTTAACCGGCTGGTGGAGTACTTGACGTATACAGCAACCTCGTCCTCCAACACGTAGGCAGCGGGACAACGTGGGTGGACCGCGAGACTGATCGTCGGCGCTCTTCCATCCCGAACGAGTCGCGCAAGCACCGCACCGTGGTAGCGCTCGATCGTTTGGATCATTTCAAATTTTTTAAGAAGCGGATGCTGCCCATCTCGGGGGTGTATTTGTAGAAGACACGCGCCTGCCCAGACTCGTTTTTGAAAACCTTGAGGTGATGGATCGCTTTAGGAAAGCGATCCTTCTCCAAGGCGTTGGTCGAGATGAACCCTCGCCGACGCCTGATCTCGTTTCGCTCCTCCTCGCTCCCGTAGCTTCGGCCGAGCGTCGTGGTCTTGTGCAGGGCGATTGAATTTGGGCCGAGGTTGAAGCTGTCTACAAAGGCTAGGACATGCGCAGGCAGCGCGCCCTCGCCAACCAGCTCTGCCAGTGCCTGAAGCCGCTCGCCCGGCGCACCAGATCCCTCGACGATTTCGTCGACCTCAGGGTCGTACTCGAACTTCGCCCAACTCATCTCGCCGCTGTCAACTGCGACGGCGGCCTGATCGATGCTGGCCCCCGCCACAGCGGCGATACGGGGATCCTCGAGCCAAATCGGGCTTCGCTGCTTGGCGCGAATGAAGCTCAAGGATAGCTGGTGAAACACAAAACACTTCTGCCAGTCAAAGTAGAGATGTTTAGGAATGTGGAGCTCGAAGTACTTCAGGTATCCACCCCGGGTGCCGAACATCCGAGCACGCTGGATGTAGGTGTCCTGTTGAATTTTGTGTTTTACGTCACGAGTAAAGAACATCGAAAGTAGATTGTCGAAAGTGACCCCTCGTGAAACTATGTTCCCCCCGATCGCAACGGTGAACAGCGCAGCCGGCGACGTCGCTCGTCGATATTGCGCCGCGTTTCGCGGCGTATCGCTGTTCATGACCACTACATCAGATTGATTTATGTGATCGACGATGTACTGGGTGATCTCCCGCTCGTGGCCTAGAAACCGTTCCTGCGCCGTCACGTAGATACTTTCTAAGTAGGTCGCGTATTTGGAATGTGACGGGTCCTTGAGCGCGCCCAGAAGATTTACGATCTGCTGATAATCCTTGGTGTGATCAACCTTTTTGCCACTCGTATGCACCAGCATGCAGTAGTTCTCGGTCCCAGTGTTCACCTGAGTGTTGAGATAGGCGACGTTGATCAGAAAGGAGAAGAGGGCCGCTCGTAGATATTTCGGGTCATCGCCCTGGGAGGGCAGTAGCTCTAGCTTGAACGCCAACTCGAATCCGCTGGCGGTCGTCGGGAAAAAGGTCTCTTGCCCGGTGTAGAGCGGGTGAACCGGAAAGTCAACCCAGTGCTCATTCTGGTTGTCGAAAGTGTTGTTTAGATCCAGCCTTGCAGGCGTTGCGGTCACGCCTATGTAGATGCCGTCCTCGCCGAGCAGCTCCTCAACCAACTCGTTGATCTTCGTCTTCTCATTCCGGTTGATTTTCGAATTCGGCGTCGCATAATCCGCCTCGTCATCGATCACCCTGCGTGCCGAAACTCCGTCGAGCTTTGCGATCAGCTTTTGCAGATCAGCCGAATTCTTCTTGCAGAAGATCACCCAAGTGCCGCTCTTTAGGTCGATGCTCGAGTCCAGAATCTCGTTGAACTTCTTGGGCGCCGGATCGAGCCCCGATCGCAGGAAGCGATCTAAGTTCTGCTCGAGGAGCTGCACGGAGTCGTTCATCAAAACGACGATCACCTTGGCGCCTTCGTCCAGCAGACGGGCGGTGAGCGCAATCATCATCTCCGTCTTGCCACTCTGCGGCTCGCCGTAAATCACGAACGAGCGGGCATCGTGGCTCGCGATGTTGTCGATAGCGCCCTCGACGGCCGACTCGATGCTGTCAGTGAAGAACCCCTCGGCCTGAAGTTGGCTGATGCGTCGCTCGTAGCGGGCTGCCTCCGTTGGCACGAAGTCGGTGACGGCGAAATCGCTCATCGTGACCCACTTTGAGAGCGACAGAACCGCATTACTACCTCATGGCGCATTCGCTTCGAGAGAGCCCCTGAGGTGGCCGCGGGGGGAGGTAAGTAGCGTGACGACGTTGGCAGAGGGCGCGTCTTCTTGTCGGCCAGAAAGAAGCCGTTGCGTTCTGCCCCTTCCTGGATGATCTCGCTGTTGTGAACCAGGACGCCATTAAGCGTCGAGTCGCCCACCACCAGCACGGCTTCGCCCTCCGGCCTAAGGGCTTCCGCAAGCTGTCCCAGCAGAACATCGGTGTCCCCGGCGTAGCGATCCAGCATTCCCTGCTGGCGCCCAGAGAGGCCTTCTACTCGGGGCGCGCTTAGGGATTCGGTCGCTTTCTCTGGGTAGCGCTCAGCTCCGACTGAGTTCGAGCGCAACTTCGAGAGTTGTTGAATCTGGAAGCCGAGCCAAACAAGGCTCATGCGATGCCCTCGCATGTAGTCGATGGCATTTAGATAAGGCGGGGAAGTGATCACTAGGTCTATCCTCCCCTTCAGCGAGGGGGGTAGGCGGCGCGCGTCGCGTCGTTCTACTGATACCGCCCCCTTGTCCGGTGTGTCCAAGAGAGGAACCACTTTCTCTACGGCTTGCAGAAAGCCGGCGTATACGTCGTAGGTGTTGGTGTCGCGAACCCGATGAGGCCGTGAGTGCGACACGTCCCTGGCACGAGAGGCTCCGGCATCCTTCGTAATGATCGTCCGGCTGAGTGCGACCCGAAGTACGTCGGCAATCTTGCCGCTTCTTTCATAGAGAAGGTAGGCCAGCCGGCGAAGCTGCTTCTGTTGCTGAGGATGAAACCAGAAGTCAACGAACTCCGCGGTCGCTGGATCGGCGTCCATCCATGGAAGCTCGCGAGACCGAATCGTCCTCGCTTCGTTGACGAGCTTGCTTGCCGCACGCCGTACGTAAGCGGCGTCAGTTCGAGTACACGTAACCCGAGTCACAAGAACAGCCAGTGGGTCGATGTCAAACCCAAATGCCAACATTCCCTGTTTTCTCGCCTGTTGCAAGACGGTCCCCGACCCGCACATCGGATCGAGCACGATCGCGTCACTGGGCGCCCGTCTTAATGCTGCGAATGCGAGTTCGGGAGCCATCCGGGCAGGAAAAGGGTGGACCTGCTTGGGGCGTTGAGTGGGCATCTTGGTCGAGGAGGCTATGTCAGGCTCCCGACGCAATCGGGCTGACTCACCGAAACACCTGCGGCCAAGCCAACGCCCCTCTCTTTCTCAACATCTTCGCCCCTCCCGAGTCAGTCGTCTGCAGGGAGCAACCTAATTGGTAAATTCCGTTCTTGCAACTCCACGGGGTTGAAATGCCTCACCGACGGAGCCGTACGGGTCTCTCAGCCCACAGACACATCGCCTGGACCCTTCAGCGGCCGCCGCAGGCTCACTCCGCGCATTACTACTGAACCACCAGTCAAGCTGAAGACCGGTCCGATCAAAGCTCGGGGTCTGTCCGGAGGCGCTGGCAACGTCAAGGCCCGATGGCTGGCGGGGACACGGAGAGGTGGTGGGCACGGCGTGCGGACGGGCCCGTCGCCGGACGGATCGTCCTGCTGATCGGCGCCTACGCACCGGTGGCGATCATCATCGCCCCCCGAGCGCTGCCCGCCTGCGCGGGCTGGATAGCTCTGGGGGTGGGCATCATCGGCCTCTCCGCCTGGATCGCCTTTCTCACCTGGCTCCCCGCTCGACAGCCGCGCGAGGCGCCGGTCAGCGAAATCGAGCCGATCGACGGCGAGGTCAGTGCCTACATCGTCTCGATCTTGCTTCCGCTGGTCGCCGCCAGTGATCCCAGTTCCGGCGACCTCGTCGCCTATGGACTGTGTGGAGTGTTGATTCTCTTCGTCGCCTACGTCAGTAACCTGGCATTGGTAAACCCGCTTATTTATTTCTTCGGCTATCGAGTGGCGCGTGCCACGGTCGACGGCGAGCGAACGATCGTGCTGATCAAGCAGTCGGCTGAACTGGACGGGGATGTTACGGTTGTGCGCGCGGTGGGTGTCACCTTCATTCCTAATCAGTAACAAAGGGGGCGTGTCGAGATGGCAGGCGAGGACGTGCGCGCGATGATGGGCCGGCGGCCCGGCAAAGGCCAGGCGGCCTTCGGTCATGTCGATCTCTCCCCGAAGGCGCGGGCCGAGCTGGCCAAGATCGTGCGCCAGGTCCGCCAGAGGTGTGAGGCAAAGAAGTCGATCGCCTTTCACCCCGAGGACAGCGCCGAGGAGATGGAGATCCTGACCGGCAAGCTCTCGGGGTTCGACTCCAATTACCAAGAGAAGGCGAGCTGGAGCCTCGAGCGCACGGTGAAAGCGATTCGCGCCACCGGCCTGCCCGAACCGCTCGGAGCCAAGAACCTCAGCGACGGCGCCTGGAGCTTCTACGCGCTGCGCCTGAAGGAGGGCGGTCACGACGTGGTACTGGTACGCGGCAAATCGCCGACCTATGGCCTGGGCAGTGCCGGCAAGGTCCTAACCAAGCTGATCGGCAGCGAGCTGCGTCCGGTTCCCGAGCCATTGGTCGGTTTCGACCACGACGCCGACCTGCTGATCGTCGACAAGAAGGTCTACGTCCTGGCCCCGAGCCGGGCCGAGCGGCTATTCGTCGACGCCGAGGAGGTGAAGAAGCGCGCGCCACAGACGGCAAAGAAGTTTGGTGCCGGCCTGACGGCCTCGCTCTCAGCACCGACCTCCCTGGCCGTGGAGCGGGTCTGCTCACACAACGCCTTCACCGCGCGACGCGTCGAACGACTGATCGAGGGCGGCAATCTCGGCGCAGTCAGCGCACCTGAGGTCCGCGACGCACTGCCCGATGCCGGCCTGCCCAAAGACGCCTTCGGCCAACGGGGGGCGCTTAAAGCTGAGACCGACGTGCAGGCGAAGATCCTGATCGAGATCGCCGCTGACCTCTATTACCAGCCTCGCTTCGCCGCCCCCTCGCGGCGTGTCGGCTCGTTTCGCAACGTCTCCTAGCGAATGCCGCTCGGTCACCGTGAAGTTGAGGGTTGTCAACTGATGGCCCTGCGAACCTCCTCGAAGCTCACTCCCGTCGGGTGCGTGTAGTGGGACAGCAAGGTGTCGACCCTATGCCCTGCGATCTCGGCCAAGTCCGCGTCGTTCACGCTAGCCGCGCGAAGGTGGGTGACGTAGCTGTGGCGACACTCGTGAGGCCGAACGTCTAAGCCAGAGGCTTCCTGGGTCGGCTTCCAAACGTCGCGGTAGAAGGTGCGCTCGCGCCAGAGGCGTCCTCTTGGGGTTGGGAAGAGGAGCTGGCAGTCGGGGCCGTTGAGGTTGATCTGGGCTTCGAGCATCCAGGCCAACGTTGCCGGCACCGGGACAACGCGACCGGCGTCCGGCTCGCCGTGGTCGGTCTTCGTGCCCTCGAGGATCCGGCCCTCATGGGCGGTGCGGCGGACCTGGAGGGTCTCACCGTCGAAGTCTTCGTGGCGCAGGGGTAGGACCTCCCCCAGCCTCAGGCCGGTGTCGGTGAAGACGCGGACCATTGCCTCGTAGCGTCCAGCCGCCTTGGCGAAGTGGTGCATCTCCTCGAAGCTGAAGACGCGGATCGGGCGGGGCTTTTTCTGCACCCTTGGATCGTTGGCACGGATGCGGATGCCCTTGAACGGGTTCAGGTCGCAGACTTCGTCGGTGATTGCGTCCTCGGCCATCGCCGAGAGTGAGCGGAGGATGCCGACGGCGCCGGTGGTGGCTCGGCCTTCGACACGCAGCATGTGGTCGACCAGGGCGAGGGTGTGGCGGCGGCGCAGCTCGTGCAGCGGCCAGTCCTTGAGCGGGATGCCCTCGACCTCCACGTCGAGGACTCGGCTGATTCGATGGTCATACGTAGCGTTGGTGCGTTCCGCGCGTGGGTGGCGTTCGGTCCAGGTGGAGGCGTAGTCGCCGAGAGTGTCGGGCTTCTCGGAGATGCCGTAGGCCTCCTCGATGGCCCTTTGCGCGTCGGCCTTGCGCGCGAACGTGCCCTTGCCGCGATTCCAGGTCGGCTTGGCAATGTGGTGCTTGCCGTCGCGGCCGGTGTATCTGGCTACCCAGACGATCGTGCCCGAAGGGTTGCGGCGCTTGATCGGCGACTCGCGCCTCACGCCGCTTCGTCCCTGTGGCGGGCGAGGAAGTCCTCGACATCGGCAGGATCGATTCGCCGCGCGGCGCCGAGCTTGTAGCTGGGCAGCTCTCCCCTTCTGATCCAGTTGCGGATCGTGCGGTCCGAAACGGCGAGGTACGCGGCCAGGCTTCGCTCGGTGAAGAAGGCGGTGGAGGTATTCCGCTTCACGCACCCGTTGTCCATCGAGGCAGCGGTTTGCATCGGCCTCGCCCAAATCAGCAGCTCACAACGGTCTTGACCTTCGGTCTCCCGGGCGTCCTTACAGGCGGCCGTCGCACGGCGAAGCCGTGCCACAATCGGCCGCCGGACGCCCGGGAAAACAGTTGCCTCAGCGCTTGGCGACCTTCCTAATCCAGAAGGTGCGGCCCAGGCACGGAACCGGAGGGTCGCTCCTATGTCAAGGAACACCTCTGAGAATCAACGGTGTCTCGAGGATCTCCATCAAGAGAAAGAAGGAGAACAGCAATAGCGCCATTAGGATCCCGGAATGGCTTCGGGCCTTCGCGAAGATCTCTCCATTCCCTCTGGAAGCGACGAGTTGGCCGCCTGGCTGTACCGGCCGGTTGCCGGGAGTGGGGAACGCGGATGCGTCGTTCTCATGCACGGCTTCACGGGAACCCGGGACGAGCAGTTGGACGCCTTCTGCGAGGGCTTTGCCAAGGCCGGCATCGCCGCGGTTGCCTTCGACTTTCGACACTTCGGTTCGAGCGGAGGAGAGCCGCGTCAGCTGCTCGACCTGAAGAGTCAGTACGAGGACTGCGACGCAGCACTCGCCCACGTTCGTGGCATCGACGGGATCGACGGGTCGCGCATGGCGATCTGGGGCACCTCCTTTGCCGGCGGCCACGCACTCGATGCCGCCGTGCGCCACCCCTGGCTGGCGGCGTGCATCTGCGTGGTGCCGTTGGTGGATGGGGCCCTGCAACCACGGGGAGCGAGCCCCGGCAGGGTCGCTTGGGCTACCGGTGTGGGATTGCGCGATCTTGCCCGCGCCGGGAGAGGAGCGGCCCCCTACGTCGTCCCGGCGCTTGGCCCACCCGGAAGCAGGGCTGGAATAGCGAACGCGGGCGCCTGGGAGTCGACCGCACGACTCGCCGATCACTCTCTTTGGCGCAACGAGGTAGCCGCCCGAATCCTGCTGCAGATCCCGCGTCACCGACCGGTGAGAAGGGCCAAGGAAGTTCGGTGCCCGATGTTGGTGCAGGTCGCCGAGAAGGAGACCCTGCTTCGTAACCGGCCGGCAGAGCGGGCCTCTCGCCGGGCCGCTCGGGGCGAGCTGCGCCGCTACCCGGGCCTGGATCACTTCGATGTCTACTGGGATTCGGGCTTCGAAACCGTGATCGAAGATCAGATTGAGTTCTTGAACAGGCACCATCTCATTGGGTGATGCCTCGGCGACCCGCTTCCGCTTCGCGAAAAGCAGGAGCTGTCGGCCTCTGGGTCAGGCCCTATGTCAAGGACACCTCTGAGAGTCAGCGGGTTTTCGGGGATCTCCCAATAAAGAGGAGAACGGCAACAGGCGGAGATCACTGAGTCGGGCTAGCTGTCGCCGCGATGCCGACGAGCGTCGAGACGCTCCCGCGCGGAAGGCCCTTTGCCCTTCTGCGCGATGTACTGCTGTGCGATCGAAGCGAGCAGCGCGACGAACACACCGATCCCGGTGAGGATGTAGAAGATCGTGAATATCTCGGTGCCGGCGGAGGACGGGTGAAGGTCTCCGTAGCCAACCGTGGTCAGGGTCACGACCGAGAAGTAGAGGGCCTCGACGATGGTCCAGTCCTCAAAGCGCCAGTAGAAGATCGTCCCCGTCAGCACCAGGGCAGCGGCGACAAAAGGCAACGCCTTGGTTTCGGGGTCGCGCCAGACCCCAGCGACGGCCCGTGCGAGTCCCCGGAATGCTAGAACCAAGGGAAGCATGGGGACCGGATTCGTTGAATCCATGCGGTTTCCTGGGCCTTGCCTGTGCTTTGGCCCTCAGCTTGCGCTACGCGGTGCAGGCTCTGACCTGAGCCGGGGGTTCTTGCAGAGCCCTGAAGACGACCCGCACCAGATGGCGTTTGAGGCAGCGAAAAGCCTCCTTGTTGGACTTGCCCTCGGCCCGCTTCTTCGCCAGGTAGGCACGTGCCGGCGGATGCACGCGGGCCTGGGTGAGGACCACCTGGTGCAGGGCGGCGTTCAGCTTGCGGTTGCCCATGCGCGAGAGCCGGTGGCGCCGAACCCGGCCGGAGGAGACCTCGATCGGCGCGCAGCCCGCGTGGCGGGCAAGCGCCGCCTCGCTGGAGAAGCGCCCGGCGCCGCCGATCTCGACCACGAGGCGAGCGGCGATTAGGTCGCCGATGCCTGAGACCGCGAGCAGGCCGGGGGCGAGTGGGCGGATCATCACCGCGATCTCGGCTCGCAGCGCTTCCTCGGCACGAGTCAACTCGCCGATCCGTCCCAGCAGCTCGCGGCAGATCCGCACCTGCACGCCGGAGCCGTAGCGGCCGAGGCGCTGCGAAACGCCGCGGCGGGTGTCCTCGCGGTTGAGGGTGCGAGCGAAGGGCTCAAGGCCGGCATCGAGGTCGTGCAGGTGCCAGCGCAGCCGCGAGACGATCGCCGTGCGCTCGGAAACAAGGTCCTCGCGGTGATTGACCAGCAGCTTCAGCTCGCGCAGCTCGGGATCATTGCTTGCAACCGGCAGGCTCGGTTCGCGAAGCGCCGCGCGGGCCACCGCCAAGGCGTCGATCGCGTCCGACTTGCCGACCGTCCGGGCGGTCTTTCGGGCGCGGGCGGTCATCCGCGTGCCAACCCGCAGCACCAGCTCCCCGGCGCCGAGCAAGAAGCGCTCAAGGCGGCCGTTGACGTGGCGGCAGTCCTCCAGCGCGAAGCGCAGATCGTCGCCCTCGCCGACGAGCTCATGCGCCCAGGAGCGCAGCTGGTGGTGGCCTTCGTCTGTGCCGGGCACGGTCAACTCGCCGAGGAGCTGGCCGGTGGCGTCTTCGACCGCCGCCGCGGTGTGGGTGTCTTTGTGGGGGTCGATGCCGATCGTGATCACTTCTGCGCGCCTCCCTGGTTTTGGTTGTCGTTGGTTGGATCGGCGGCGGACAGAACCGGGTGGGGCTGAGCAGGCTCCTATTAGGTCACGCCGTCGGTCCTTGAAGCGCGGCGGGCGACAGGACCCTCTCGGTCAGCCTCCAAAGGCGACGAGATAATGCGGAGTCAGCCCGCCGCGCTGAGGACGCTAGGCCGACGGCTGGATGTCATCGCCGCGGCTTCGCGGAGGCATGGAACCACCCGGTCGCTAGTGTGTCGTGTAGTTGGGCTGTGGTTGGTTTGGGGCATCTGAGAGACGTCTCTCGCTCGATCTCGGATGCTCTTGACGGGATCTTTGGGTCAGTGGTTGTTGGCGTTGATCTGGCTACTGATTTAGCTGTCTCATTTCTTGGTTGTTGGTGGCTTTGCGGGATTGCGGACATCACGGCGCCTCGGGAGGCGGCGAGAGCCTGAACGCGCCGAGCTGCGTGCTGCCGGTGTTCCAGGTGATGCCCTCCAGCAGCGCGCAGTCGATCCGTACGCCGAGCGCCGCTGCGAGTTTGACCAGCGTGTCGATGCGCGGAGTGCGGGCGCCCCGCTCCAATAGCCCGATCTCGGTGCGGTGGAGGGAGGCGCGGAAGCCGACCTCTTCCTGGCTGAGGCCGGCCCGCTTGCGCTCGCGATGGAGGTTCTTGCCGAACTGCCTGGCGACCGTCGGGCCCGCCTCCATCAGTCCGTCTCCAGCCGCGCGAAGTAGAGCGCGGCGCGAGTCGGGACGACGAAGGCACCCTCGCAGTGGAGGAGCCCAGCGCCCACCAGTTCGCGGACCGCTCGCTCGACCGCGTCGTCGGTGTCGAAGCCTGGATCGGCGTTCAGCGCCCGCGACAGCTCGGGGATGGTCAGCGGCGTTGGATGTTCTTCCAACAGGAAAGCCAGCACGACGCGCTCAGCCTTCGCGTCTTCGCCAGCGGGATAGCGCTCCGCGCAATCCGTAGGGTTGGGGTTAGCCATGGGGAGTCCACTCTCCTTGTGGTCAGGCCCTCGGTTGGCGTCACAAGCGCCACCGGGGGCCGCTTTTCTTTGGCTGGATCAGCGTATCAAGGACTTAGTACATGTACTAACCCACGTTGGGGACGCCTGCCGGCCTGAGAATGTTTTCCGCATGCGGCGCTCATCGCGACCACAGCCAGCACTCGGGCAAGCGATTCGTCGAGTCCGCGAGAAGAAGGGTGAGACGCAGGAGGCGATCGCTCAGCGAGCGGGCATCGCAATTCCGACGCTCTCGATGATCGAAGGCGGCAACAGCAACCCCACCTGGGCGACGGTCCGTGACATCGCCGCCGCCCTCAATGTCTCAATGGGCGACCTCGCGAAGCTCGCGGACAAGTTCGCCGCGGGCAAAAAATGAGACAGAAATGAGACTCTCGCGCCCCGGAACGCCTCGGAATCGACTGGAAGGCCGCGGAACGTGATTCAACCCCCCAGCCGAGCATTCGGCTCCACAAAAGGAAAAGGCCGGCATCTGCCGGCACTCCTCCCCATGCGCCCGACGAGAATCGAACTCGCGACCTTCGGCTTGAAAGACCGACGCTCTTTGGTCCCCGTGAAGGGACCGTTGACCACTGAGCTACGGGCGCCCTGCGCGTTAACTTTATCGGCGTGAACCCGTTGGAGCATTCCTCCGCATGGATCTAGGACTGAGCGATCGCGTCGCCCTGGTGATGGGCGCCAGCCAGGGGATCGGTCGGGGCATCGCGGAAGCGCTCGCCCGCGAAGGGGCTCGCGTCGCGATCGCCAGCCGCTCGCAGGAGCGGCTCGAGCAAGCCGCGGCGGCGATCGAGGGCGACGTCTCCCCCTTCGTCGCCGACGCCACCGACCTCGATCGGCTCGCCGAGCTGCCAGCCGAGGTCGAGGCCGCGCTGGGCCCGGTCGACGTCCTCGTCGCCAACACCGGCGGGCCGCCGCTCGGCGGCGCACTCATGCACGAGCGCGACGAGTGGGAGCGCGCCTACCGCTCGCTCGTCCTCGCGCCGCGGGTGCTCGCCGGCGCCGTCGTGCCCGGGATGCAGGAACGCGGCTGGGGCCGGATCGTCAACGTCGGCTCCAGCTCGACCCGCGAGCCGATCCCCGGCCTCAACCTCTCCAACTCCCACCGCATGGCCGCGGTCGGCTTTCTCAAGACGCTCTCGCGCGAGGTCGCCGCCGACGGGATCACGGTCAACACCGTCGCCACCGGCCGCTTCGCCACCGAGCGGCTGGCCTCCAACTACGGCTCGATGGAGGCCGCCGAAGCCGCCGCCCAGCACGACGTTCCCGCGGCGCGCCTCGGCCGGCCCGAGGAGTACGGAGACCTCGTCGCCTTCCTCTGCTCCGAGCGAGCCGCCTACATCACCGGCGCCACGATCCCGATCGACGGCGGCCTGCTCCACTCCGCCTTTTGACGTGCCACCGGTTCGGCGTCCATATAGGTGCCTAAGTGACGGCACGTCCCCTGGGGTGGTATCGATGAGGGCATGAGCCACTCCCACCACGGCCACAGCCACGGCGCCTCCGCCGACGCCGACCGCAAGAAGCTGACGATCGCGCTGCTGCTGATCCTCGGCTTCATGGCGGCCGAGGTGGTTACCGGAATCCTCGCCAACTCGCTGGCGCTGCTCTCCGACGCGGCGCACATGCTCACCGACGCGGCCGCGATCGCGCTCTCCCTGATCGCGATCCGCCTCAGCAAGCGCCCCGCCAAGGGCCGCATGACCTTCGGCCTCAAACGGGTCGAGATCCTCTCGGCCCAGATCAACGGCATCACCCTGCTCGTCCTCGCGGCGATCATCGCGATCGAGGGCATCCGCCGCCTCTTCGACCCGCCCGGCGTCGACGGCGGCCTCGTCCTCGTCGTCGCCCTCGCCGGCATCGTCGTCAACGTCGCCGCCACCGCGGTCCTCGCCAGCGCCAACCGCCAGAGCCTCAACGTCGAGGGCAGCTTCCAGCACCTGCTCACCGACCTCTACGCCTTCATCGGCACCGCGGTCGCCGCCGCCGTGATCCTGCTGACCGGCTTCGACCAGGCCGACGCGATCGCCTCGCTGCTGGTCGCGGCGCTGATGCTCTACTCGGCCTACGGCCTGCTGCGCGACTCGGGCCGGGTCTTCCTCGAGGCCTCGCCGAAGGGAATCGACCCAGACCGGATCGGCCAGTCGATGGCCGCCCAGCCGGGCGTGGTCGAGGTCCACGACCTGCACGTCTGGGAGGTCACCTCCGAGTTCCCCGCCCTCTCCGCCCACGTCATCGTCGAGGCCGACGACGACTGCCACCGCACCCGGCTCGAGCTGGCCGAGCTGATCGAGCGCGAGTTCGGCATCCACCACACGACGCTCCAGGTCGAGCACGAGCCCGAGCACCTGGTCCAGATCGAGAACTAGCGGACTAGCTGCCGTCCTCGCCGGACGCCTCGCGCATCGAGGGGAAGAGGATCACGTCTCGCAGCGTCTTGGCACCGCTGAGGATCATCATCAGGCGGTCGACGCCGAGGCCGGAGCCGCTCGCCGTCAGCATCCCGTATTCGAGCGCGCGCACGAACTCCTCGTCGTGCTCGTGCGGCGTCTCCTCGGCGCCCGACTCCTGCCGTTCGCGCTGTTCGACGAAGTGGCGGCGCTGTTCGATCGGGTCGTTGACGTCGGTGCCGCCGCCGGTGATCTCCATCCCGGCGACGATCCCGTCGAAGGCCGCCGCCAGCTGCTGCGGGTGCTCGGGCACCGGCTTGACCAGCGGCCAGATCGCCAGCGGCAGGTCGATGATGAAGGTCGGCTGGATCAGCTTCGGCTCGACCAGCTTGCCCTGCAGCGTGTCGACGAGCGCCGCCCAGTCGTCGTCGGGCTCGGCGTCCTCGCCGGCGATCTCGGCCAGCTCGTCGCGGCTGGCCTTGGTGATGTCGATGCCGGTCTCTTCCTGGATCAGGTCCTGCAGCCGCAGCCGCGGCCAGGGCGGTGCCAGGTCGATCGTCTCGCCGTCGCGCTCGACCTTGGTCGTCCCCAGCACCCGTTCGGCGACGCCGGCGACGATGCCCTCGGCCACGTCCATCACGCCGTGGTAGTCGGCGCCGCTGACGAACCACTCGAGCATCGTGAACTCGGGGTTGTGCTGCGGCGACATCCCCTCGTTGCGGAAGAACTTGCCGAGCTCGTAGACGTGCTCGAAGCCGCCGACGATCGCCCGCTTCAGATACAGCTCGGTGGCGATCCGCAGATAGAGGTGGCGGTCGAGCGCGTTGTGATGCGTTTTGAACGGCCGCGCCGCGGCGCCGCCGGTCATCCGCTGCAGCACCGGCGTTTCCATCTCGACGTAGCCGCGTTCGTCGAGGTGGTCGCGGATCGCCTTCACGACCTTGGCCCGCATCGCGAAGATCTCGCGCGAGCGCTCGTTCGCCATCAGGTCGAGCTCGCGCTGGCGGTAGCGCACCTCGGGATCGGAGATGCCGTGGAAGAGGTCGGGCGGGTCGCGCAGCGCCTTGGCCAGCAGCACGCACTCGCGCACCTCGATCGCCAGCTGCCCCCGCTTGGTCACGTAGAGGTCGCCCTCGACCCCGACCAGGTCGCCGATGTCGAGGTCTTCGACGCGGTCGAATGCCTCCTGTCCCAGCGCGTCGACACGAGCGTAGGCCTGGATCGTGCCGGAGACGTCGCGGACGTCGAAGAAGGTCGTCTTGCCGTGGCCGCGCTGCCCGGTCACCCGGCCGGCGATCCGGTAGGAGAACTCGCGATGCTCGCCCTCGCCCAGCTCGGCTGGGTCGTGCGCCTCGAGGATCTCGGCGACCGCGTTACGGTCCGGAAACGAGAAGGGGTAGGGGTCGATCCCTTCGGATCGCAGCCGCTCTACCTTCGCCAGGCGCTCCTCCGCACTCAAGGCGCGACGCCGACGGTTACCCGCTCACCACCCATGTAGTCGCGCATAGTAGTTGCGTCGCGCAGCATCTCGCGCATCGTCGGCCCGTGGTGTGTGTCGTGCTCCATCGCCAGCTTCCAGCCGCTCGGCGTTTCCTCGATCAGGCCGCGGATCACGCCGAGGCCGTCCTCGCCGCAGGCGCCGGTCACGGCGATCCGCGGCTCGCGCTTGATCTCCGGCGAGCGCTCGTCGATCGTCTCGTCGGTGACGTAGGGGAGGTTGGCGATGACCATGTCGACCTCTTCTGCTGTGACCGCCTCCGGCAGACCTTCGGCGACGCTGACGTCGAGCTCGAGCCCGAGCCGCTCGGCGTTCTCGCGGGCGGCTTCGACCGCTTCCGGCGAGAGGTCGGAGGCGGTGATGCGCAGGTCGGGCCGCTCGAACATCAGCGCCAGGGCGATCGCGCCGGAGCCGGTTCCGACCTCGTGCACGCGGGCCCCCTCGGGCAGTTCGGTGCCGACCTCGACCAGCAGCTCGGTCTCGCGGCGCGGCCAGAGCACGCGCGGGTCGACGTGGATCTCGAGCTTGCGGAAGGGAGCGCGTTCGAGCACGTAGGCCAGCGGCTCGTGGTCGGCGCGGCGCGCAACCGCGGCCTCGATCGCAGCCACGACCTCGGGTGAGGCCTCGCCCGCGCCATCGCGGGAAAGCTCCTCGACGCTGACCCCGAGCGCGTTGGCGACCAGCGCTTCCGCGTCGCTGCGCGGCTCCTCGCAGCCCGCCGCCGCGATCCTCTCGGCCGCGGTGTCGAGCAGCGCGCCGACGGTTGCGGACGAACCTCCCCCGCTTCCAGTCTCAACTGCGTCCACTCCGCTCGCCTCCCTTGTTTACCTTAAAAATATTTGTGCAAGATTAGCGACATTCGAGGCCACTGCGCTCAACCCGCTGGCTGCGGATCGGCCGTCCCCGGGGCGCCGCGGGAAAGGGTCCCGTATCGCCGCCTGACCACATACAGCCAGACAATGCCGGCGACCATCATTGCAAGGCTCTCCAGCTGGGCGGAGGTCAGGCCCAGAGCGACATCGCTATTGCGGCGCAGGAACTCGATCAGGAAGCGCTCGGCGCCGGCGTAGACGAGGTAGAGCGCGAACAGCACGCCGGCGCGAAAGCGATCGCGCAGATGCCACAGCAGCCAGGCGCCGAAGCCCATCACGAGGGCCTCGTAGACCGGCGTCGGGTGGACCTCTTCGGTCGTCGGCACGGTGCCGTCCGGGTAGGACATCGCCCAGGGCCCGTCCCATGCCCTGCCGTAGTCGCCGTCGCCGGAGAGCTGGCAGCCAACCCGGCCGACCGCGTAGCCGAGCGCCAGCGCGGGCGCCGCCAGGTCGAGCAGGGCGAGGCGCAGGAAGTCCCGGTACCAGGCCCAGAGCAGGACCGCGATCGCACCGCCGATCGCGCCGCCGTACCAGACCAGCCCCGAGCCGCTGAAGAGGTTGCCGACGAGATCGTCCTTGACGCTGTCGTAGTTCTGGACGATGAAGTAGAGGCGCGAGCCGACGACACCACCAACCAGACCGGAGAAGCCGATCTCATAGGCCCAATCGACCGGCTTGCCGATCTCCCCCAGGCGCTTCCAGATCAGCGCCCCCGCGGCGAGGAAGGCGAGCGCGAACATCAGCCCGAAGGTCTGCAAGGTCAGCGGGCCGAGGTGGATCTCCGGGTACATCGCTCAGGTCGCGAGCAGCGTCCGCAGCAGCGCCTTCTGCGTGTGGAGGCGGTTCTCGGCCTGATCCCAAACGGCGGATCGGGGCCCGTAGAGAACCTCGGCCGTGACCTCCTCGCCGGGGTGAGCGGGCAGGCAGTGGAGGACGATGGCGCTCTCCTTCGCCGCGGCGAGCAGATCGGCATCGACCCGGAACGGCGTCAGGTCGGCACGGCGGCGCTCGGCCTCCTCCTCGTCCCCCATGCTGACCCAGACGTCGGTGTAGATCGCGTCGGCGCCGGAGACGGCAAGGCGCGGGTCGTCGGTCAGCTTCACCCCGTGGCCCTGCTCGAGCTGGTAGCCCTCGGGGGCGGCGACGGTCAGCTCGACGCCGGCGAGCTCGCAGGCGATCGCCAGCGAACGGGCGACGTTGTTGCCATCGCCGACATAGGCGAGGCGCAGCCCGTGCAGGTCGCCGCAGCGCTCGCGCAGGGTGAGCAGGTCGGCCAGCGCCTGGCAGGGGTGATGAAGCGGGGTGAGCGCGTTGACGACCGGCACCTCCGCCTCGGCGGCCAGCTCGGCGACCGCCTCGTGGGAGCCGGAGCGGATCACGATCGCATCGAGGTAGCGCGAGAGCACCCGGCCGGTGTCGCCGGCGGACTCGCCGCGGGAGAGCTGCATTTCGTCGCCGCGCAGGACGATCGGGGTCGCGCCGAGCTCGGCGACGCCGACCTCGAAGGAGATCCGCGTCCGCGTCGAGGGCTTCTCGAAGACGAGGGCGATGCTGCGCCCGGCGAGGTCGCCGGCGCCCCTGCCCTCCGCGCGCCCGGCTTTTAGCTCGGCGGCAAGGTCGAGCAGCTCGGAGAGCTCGAAGGCCCCCAGCTCTTCACCGGTGAGGAAGTCGCGCTTCAAGCACCGGATACTACGTCCGTGCAGCTGACGGTCATCTCCTGGAACCTCTTCCACGGGCGCGATTTCCCGCCCGATCCGGACCTGTTCACCTGGCGCTCGCGGCTGCTGCGCATAACGGAGCGCAACGCGACCCACGTCCAGGTCAATCGCAACCTGCTGGATCAGTTCTCGCGCCTCCTTGCCGGCGCGGGGTGGGATGTCGCGCTGCTGCAGGAGTGCCCGCCCCGCTTCGCCGAGCCGCTGGCGCAGGCCTGCGGCGCCGAGGCTCACCGGGTGCTGACCTCGCGCAACTCCTTCGCCGCCCTGCGCACCCTCGCCGCCCGCCTCAACCCCGACCTGATCGCCTCCGGCGAGGGCGGCTCGAACCTCACCCTGGTCCGCCACCCGATCGTCGGGCGGCGCGAGCTTGCGATCCACGAGGGGCCGCTCGAGCGGCGGGCGATGGCCTTCACCCGCGTCGGCGCTGGCGACACAGAGCTCTGCGTCGCCAACCTGCACGCCTCGGCGCACCGACCGGAGCTGACCGCCGAGGACGTGCTGCGCGCCGCTGTCGCCGCCGACGAGTGGGCCGGCGATAAGCCGCTGATCTTCGGCGGCGACCTCAACCTGCGACCGGCGGAGAGCCCCGCCGTGTTCGCCGAGCTGCGCGAGCGCTTCGGGCTCGCCGCCCCGACCAGCCCGCGCGCGATCGACCACCTGCTCGTGCGAGGACTCGACGTAGCCGAGCCGCCCCGCCAGTGGCCACCCGAGCGCCGCGAGGTCGACGAGAACGGCCTCGCCCTGCGACTCTCGGACCACGCCCCGGTGGAGGCGATCTTCGCGACTCGCGGCGAAGTAATGCGATAGTCAGTCCCACGAAGCTGCATTTAGCACCGCCCAGCGCGGGTAAAGGCAGACTCGACCTTCTTACACCTCGGCAATAGGAGACAAGTAATGGCGGCAAAAAAAGAGACCACCGGCAAAGCGACGAAAAAAGCGAAAGCCGGGACGCGCGCAAAAAAAGCGCCCGCTCGTAAACCCGCCGCCAAAAAACCGAAAGCGAAACCGAAAGCGGCCAAAAAAGCTGCGAGCCGGAACAGCACCACCGGCCTCGACAAGAGCGTCGAGCAGTTCCGCGAGAGCCTCGAACACAGCGTCACGCTCAGCCGCGATCGCCTGCAGGAGGTCGTCGACGACGCCGTCAAGCGCGGTCGGATGACCCGCGGCGACGCCGAGAAGATGGTCTCCGACCTGATCAAACGCGGTCGCCGCCAGACCGACGGCATGCTCAAAGAGCTGGAGCGGCTGGTCAAACAGGCGCGCAAAGAGGTCGGCGGCCGCACCGCCCCGGTGCGCAAACAGGCGACCCAGGCGGCGCGCCGCGCGCGCAAGAAACTCAGCTAGGGCGACGGGGCGCCTTTGTCGTCCATAGGGCAACAAACGCGCCCTGAGGGGGCATCCCGTCCGCGGCGCGGCGAGCAGCTCGAGGTCGAGATCGACTCGCTCGCCTTCGGCGGGCGCGGTGTCGCCCGGGTCGGCGGATACGTCGTCTTCGTCGCCGGCGGCCTGCCCGGCGACCTAGTGCGGGCAGAGGTCACCAAACCGAAGAAGCGCTTCGCCGAGGCGCGCGCGGTCGAGCTGCTGCGGCCCGGGGCCGACCGGATCGCGAACCGCTGCCTGCACGAAGGCGAGCCCTGCCCGGGGGCGCCGTGGCAAGGCCTCGCTTACGAGCAGCAGCTGGTCGAGAAGCGCAACCAAGTCGACGAGGCGCTGCGCCGGATCGGCAACCTCGACGGCTTCGAGCTTGAGGAGATCGAGCCGGCCGGGGAGCAATGGCGCTACCGCAACAAGCTCGAATACTCCTTCGGCCTCCGCGACGAGGAGACCGTGCTCGGCTTCCACGCCAGCGGCCGCTGGGACCTGGTGATCGGAGTCGAGGACTGCCTGCTCGCCTCCGAGCGCGGCAACGCGGCCCGCAACGAGGTGCGCGAATGGGCGCGCGATGAAGCCGTCGCCCCGTACGACCGGCCGGCCGGCGCGGGCACCCTCTGCAACCTCGTCGTGCGCGAGGGCAAGCGCAGCGGCCAGATCCAGACCCGCCTGGTGACCACACCGAAACGCCTGCCCAAGCCGCCCGTCGACCTGCACACCGTGGTCGACGACGGCTCCGGCGGCAGCGAGGGGCCGACAGGCGTGCTCGGCGAGGAACTGCTGCGCGAGCAGCTCTGCGGACTCGAGTTCGAGATGTCCCACAACGCCTTCTTCCAGACCAACACCGAGATGGCCGAGCGGCTCTACTCGGTCGCCGCCGAGTACGCCGGGCTGAGCGGCGGCGAGCGCGTCTTCGACCTCTACTGCGGGATCGGCACGATCGGCCTGAGCATGGCCGGCCGCGCCGGCGAGATCTGGGGCTTGGAGCTCGTCTCCGACGCGATCGCCGACGCCGAGCGCAACGCCGAGCGCAACGGGATCGAGAACGCGCGCTTCCTCGCCGGCAGCGCGAGAACCGGCGTCAGGCCCCTGGTGGAGCAAGCCGGCAAGCCCGACGTCGTCCTGCTCGATCCGCCCCGCGCCGGCCTCTCGCAGAAGATCGTCCGGCGCGTGCTCGAGTGCGAGGCAAAGAAGATCGTCTACGTCTCCTGCAACCCGACGACGCTGGCGCCGAACGCCGCCCAGCTGGTCGAGGCGGGATATACCCTGCGCCGCGTGAAGCCGGTCGACATGTTCCCCCAGACCCCCCACATCGAGTGCGTCGCCCTCTTCGAGAAGGGCTCCTCGACGCGCCGTCATCAACTTTCTACGTCCTCTGGCACGTCAAAAGTCCACAGCGGCGAAGGCGACGCCTGATGCCTCGCGGATTCGGCGTCGCCGCAGGGCTCGACGCCGAAGTGGCGCGGCCGCTCGCCGCGCGCTGCGCCGAGCTCGGCTACGACTCGCTCTGGTCCAACGACCACCCCGGCGCCAAGGGCTTGGAGACGCTGGCCGAGTTCGCCGCCGCGGCGCCCGAGGCCGACCTCGGCGTCGCCGTGATCGCCCTCGACCGCACGCCTCCGCAGGAGATCGCCGCCGACATCGCGCGGGTCGGCATCGATCCGGCGAAGCTCTGGCTCGGCGTCGGAGCCGGCTTCTCGAAGAAGCCGCTGACGCGGATGCGCGAGTCGCTGCCCGAGCTGCGCGAGCAGCTGCCCGGCGTGCGCCTCGTCCTCGCCGCGATGGGGCCGAAGATGTGCGCCCTCGCCGGCGCCGAGTTCGACGGCGTCTTCTTCAACTGGATGACGCCGGAGTTCGCCGCCAAAGCCCGCGGCCAGGTCGAAGCCGGGGCGAGCGAGGCAGGCCGCGAGTGCCCACCGGTCTTCGGCTACGTCCGCACCGCAGTAGGCCCCGACGCCGCCGAGCGCCTCGCCAAGGAGGAGTCCTTCTACCGCGACCTCCACGCCGGCTACCGCAACCACTTCGACCGCCTCGGCGAGCCCGAGGGCACGGTTGGCGTAGCCGCGGCTGACGGCGACACAGCCTGCAAGAAGCTCGCCGCCTACACCGCCCTCGACACGATCGTGGTCAGGGGCCTGGCCAGCGCCAAGGTCGAGTCGATGACCACCGTGGCCGAGGCCGCCGCGCCATGAAGAGGTCGCGGCTCGGAGCGATCGTCGCGGCCACCGCGTGCGTGGGGTTCGTGACAGCCCAACCTGCCATCGCGGTCACCTACGAACCTGCGCCGCCGTTCTGCGAAGGCGCCGTTGTCCACGATTACCTCGCACCGCTCAAGCGCATGAGAAAGCTGCACAGCCCTCCCGCGACGGGACGGATTGGATTCGGCCCCGCCAGTCTTCGCCTGAAGCCGCTTTCCGCACTGCTCGTGGGTGAGGGAACCGTGGGGTACAAGCTTTTCCGGCTGCGAGGTACGCCCGCTCCTAAGCTCGACTGGGATGTGACGACCTCGCTGACTCGCGTGGACTGGCAGGGGCGCGTCCTCGAGACGATCGCCGAACAACGCCGGCATCTCGGCACCGTGAGCCCCCGACGCAACGCTGGAGCCACCTTCTCGGTCGACGAGACCCCAGCCCGGTATCGCGTCAGGGTGATCTTTCACGACGAGGCCGGGCACAAGCTCGGCGGATACGGCATCTATTTCCGCGTCGTCATGCCGACCAGGAAGACGCAACTCAGCCTGAACTCAGACTCCTACTCGCCGGAACAAACGGTCTTCGGCCGGATAGAGAACTTCGGCACGGCGATCGCCTTCTACGGCGCGCACTATGCGATCGAACGACTCGAAGGATCGACCTGGATCAGGGTGCCCGAGAGCCCCAGATCCTTCATCCTGCCTCTGTACATCGCGGGTAGCGGTCAAGCCGGCACGCCGTGTTCTCCGTTTTGGATTCCACCTTCGATGACGCCGGGGCGTTATCGAATGTCGAAGGAGATCCACTACGAATCTGGGCGATCGGCTCGAAATTGGCAGCTGATCCCCCTTGCCGCCGAGTTCGACCTCACGGGTTAGCACCCTAGTAAGGCGGCAGATCCTCGTACCAGTCGCCGAGCACCTTGAACGACCGCCAGAAGCGCTGCTTGGCGCCCTCTTCGTCGAGTGATTCGTCGATGTCCGGCGTGTAGAGGGCGTCGATCGTGGGAGTGAAGGCCTGGACCTCGCCCTCGCGCGGCTCGACCTTGCGCGCAAGCGGAACCTGGAGGCCGTTGAGCACGCGCAGGGCGGGCTCGCCCATGATCACGACGATCTTCGGCTGCACGATCGCCAGCTCCTCGACCATCCGGCGCACGCACTCCTCGGCGGCGAGGTCGGGCTCGGCGATCGGGCACTTGACGCAGAGCGTGCCGTAGACGACCAGCGGGTCGATCCCCAGCCGCTTGAAGCTTTTCATCAGGGCGTTGCCAGGGCGGCCGTAGAAGGCGACTCCCTCTTCGATCTCGGCGACGCCGGGGGCGTGCTTGATCATGAAGACGTCGGCCTGCGGGTGGCCCGAGCCGAGCACCGGCATCAGCTTGCCCCGCGGGCAGTGCTTGCACTCCTGGACCTCGTGGGTCAGGTTGTTGAGCTCGCGGATCGCGCGCTCCAGGTACTTCTCTCTTATCTCGTCGTCGGTCGCCGGCACGCTTGGCGAGTTCTTTGACGGCCCGGCCGCGCTTCCTTTCGCCCGCGCCTCATGCACCAGCTCTTGCCTCGTGCATCAGCTCTTGCCGGACGCCCGACCCCCGACCGAGCGGCGCTTCTTGCGCGGCCGCCCGCCCCGCACCGGCTTGGCGTCGGGAACGCTGCGCTTCGGCGCCTTCGGCCGTCCGGCCGTCTGCAGCAGCTTCAGCGCCTGCACGTAGACGAGGTTCTTGTGCTTGCGGGTGATGTCGGCGTCGCGCATCGCCTCGAGGAACTCCGCCGGCCCGTCGAACTCGTGGATCCGCACCCGCACGCTGCCGAGCCCCTGGGCGACGTGGCTGTCCGACCCGGCGCCGGGCACGATCCGGTACTTGCGGGCGAACCTCTCCGCCTCTTCGTTGAAGGCGGTCAGCGCCACCCGCGGGTTGAAGACCTCGAGGATGTCGATCTCCTCGACGATGTCGAGCAGGTGCTCGTAATCGGGCACCGAGTGGAAGCGGTCAAAGGGATGCGGGACGTAGACGAGTCCGGCCTGGCGGCGGATCTCGGCGATCGTCTCCGCCATCGTCATCCCCCGCGGGATCTTCTCCTCGAGGAAGAGGCCGATCACCTCACCCTGCTCGGCCGTCTTCACCTCCTCGGCGACGATCACCTCGATATCGCCCATCTCCTGCGCGATCCGCCGCGCCTCCAGCGCCCCGGAGACCTCGTTGTGGTCGGTGATCGCGATCGCGCCGAGGCCGCGGTCCCGCGCCGTCTCCAGCAGCACTTTCACCGGCGTCGCGCAGTCGGGCGAGTGGTCGGTGTGCATGTGCAGGTCGACCTCGATCAGCGGGCGCTGGGCGATGCGGCGCCGCACCTCGGGGTCCCCCCGCCGGTCGTGCCGGCGGGCGAGCAGGCGGCGGTAGATCGCTTCGAACTCGCCGGCCACCGCGCTCCATTCCCGCTCCCCCCCAGCCCCCTCGACCAGCTCGTACGGTCCGGGAAAGTAGCGCTCGAGCAGCTCGCCGGTCGCCGGCGAGGCGACGGTGCGCGCGTCGAGGCGACCGAAGAAGATCTCGACCAACGGCCGCGCCACCTGGGTCGAGAGCACGCGCTCCTGCGGCTTGTGGAAGGTGGCGACGTTGAGCGAGTAGGAGTGGCGCAGCGCCGCCGATGACACGCTGGGCGCAAACGGCTCGTGGACGTGGACGATGTCCGGCGGGTCACCGCCGAGCAGCCGTTTGACCGGATTGCCGGAAAAGACGCGAGTCACCTCGTGCCCGCGCCGCTCAAGCTCCTCGGAGAGCCGCCCGACGAACTCGTTGACCGGTTTGGGGGTGGCCCGCCGGTGAGGCGAGACCTGAGCTATCGAGAGTCGCTCAGGAGCTGACAACGGCCGGGTTCTTGCCCCGTGCGTTCTCGGCGATGAACTCCTCGGTCTGCTCGCGCGCCTCGTCGTCAGGCCGCTGGCTGTGCGGCGACTTCATCAGGTAGCTGGAGGGGCCGTCGAGCTGGCCGGCGATGCCGTTGTTGAGCGCCAGCTTGATCAGCCGCACCGCGTCGATCACGACGCCGGCCGAGTTGGGCGAGTCCCAGACCTCGAGCTTCAGCTCGACGGTGAGCGGCACGTCGCCAAAGGCTTTGCCCTCGACCCGGATGTGCGCCCACTTGCGGTCGGTCAGCCACGGGACGTAGTCGGAGGGGCCGACGTGGACGTCTTTGTCGGGCAGCTCGTGGCCCATGATCGAGGTGACCGCGTTGGTCTTCGAGATCTTCTTCGAGTCGAGCCGCTCGCGCTCGAGCATGTTGTAGAAGTCCATGTTGCCGCCGACGTTGAGCTGCGAGGTGCGCTCGACCCGAACGCCGCGGTCGTGGAAGAGCCGGGCGAGCTGGCGGTGGACGATCGTCGCCCCGACCTGGGACTTGATGTCGTCGCCGATGATCGGCAGGCCGGCCTCCTTGAAGCGCTTGTCCCAGTAGTCCTCGCGGGCGATGAAGACCGGCAGGCAGTTGACGAAGCCGACGCCCGCCGCGAGCGCCTGCTCGACGTACCACTTGGTCGCCTCCTCGGAGCCGACCGGCAGGTAGCAGACCAGCACGTCCGCCTTGCTCTCTTTGAGGATGCCGACGATGTCAGCGGTCTCCCCGGGCGCTTTGGTGATCTTCTCTTTGAGGTACTTGCCGAGGCCGTCGTGGGTCATCCCGCGCTCGACCTTGATCCCGAGCTCAGGCACGTCGGCGAACTTGATCGTGTCGTTCTGCCCCGACCAGATCGCCTCGGAGAGGTCCTTGCCGACCTTCTCGGAGTCGATGTCGAAGGCGGCGACGAACTCGACGTCGCGGACGTGGTAGCCGCCGAGCTCGACGTGCATCAAGCCCGGGACTTCGTCGGCGGGGTCGGCGTCCTTGTAGTACTGGACTCCCTGGATGAAGGAGTTGGCGCAGTTGCCGACGCCGACTATCGCGACGCGGACCTTCTCATCCGTATGGGGGGCGCCGTTGGAGCCGGCTCCGTTGGTCTCGCTCATGAAGTTCTAGGTTCCTTCCTCGATCTGTCTGACTGGCAAAGCAAACCTGCGACAGCGCCTGGTTACAGCTCGGGCGGCCGTTGGGCCTCGTTTGAAAGCTCGTTTCGGACGTGCCATACGCGCTGGATCGTCGTGACGATGGTCAGCGCCGCGATCAGATAGACCGCCGGCGCCAGAAGCTCGAAATCCCCGAGCCCGGCACCCTTTGCGAAGACCAAGCCGATGGAGAGTATGACTACCCGCACGGGACGCGTCGCCAACCCGACCTTGCACTCGACGCCGAGCGCCTCGGCGCGGGCCCGCGTGTAGGACACCATCAGCGAGCCGAGCACCGCGACGACGCACATCGCAGCGGCGAAATCGTCGCCGGTGGCGGCGAAGTAGCCGGCGACCGCGGCGAGCACGATCCCCTCCTCGATCCGGTCCAAGGTCGAGTCGAGAAAGGCGCCGAAGAGGGTGCCCTTGCCGGACATGCGCGAGTAGCGCCCGTCCAGCGTGTCCATCACCGAGCCGAGGATGAAGGCGACCCCGGCTAAGAAGAAGAGTCTCTGGGTGACGAGCGCGGCGGCGATCAGGTTGCCGACGAGCCCGGCGATCGAGATCGCGTTCGGGGTCAGCCGCGACTCGATCAGGCGATCGCGGGCGTAGGCCCGCAGCTCCTGGCCGTTGCGCGGTTGGCGCCCGTTGCGGCGGCTGCTCGGGGCGCTCGGGGGCGCCGACGAATCCATTGACGTGAGGCTAAACGATCGGTCCGGCGCCAGGGACGAGGCGGCGATGAATCGCGCCTAAGCCTCGGCCTCTTGCGGCGCGGAGCGCGCCCGCCAGGCCCAGGCGTGCGGTCGGGCGCGGGCCAGCAGCCGGCTGGCTACTAGAGCTGAAGCTGCGGCTACTCCCCAGCCAAGGGCGACGTCGATCCAGTAGTGGTTGCCGGTGACGATCACGACCCAGGCGACGAGCAGCGGCCAGCAGAGCCAGAGAACTTTGAATGGGCGGCGCTTGACCAGGCGGAAGGCGCTGAGGCCGAGCATCGACGAGAAGGCGCAGTGCATGCTCGGCACCGCGGCGTAGGGGTTGATGAAGGCTTTGGCCAGGCCCGAGTCGTGGTTGACGCTGGAGAAGTCGTTGATCGTGTCGACGAAGCCGTACTCGCCGAAGAAGCGCGGGGGCGCGGTCGGGTAGAAGGCGTAGCCGAGCAGCGCCAGCCCCATCGAGACCATGAACATGTTGCGGATGAAGTAGTAGGCGTCGTTGTGGAAGAAGTAGACCCAGAAGAAGAAGGCGACGACGACCGCGAACTGGCTGTTCATGTAGACCTGGTTGGCGAAGTCGATCAACCACTGCGCCTGGGTGAAGAACGCCTGCCAGCCGGGCTCGAAGAAGGTGTGGGTCGAGCGCTCGATGTCGATGATCTGCTGGCCGTTGGCGAAGGCGACAGCGCGCTGCCCGTCGGCCATTCCGCGCACGGTCTCGTAAGCGAGATCGACGAGGACGAGCAGGCCGATCTGCCTGGCCAGGTCGCCCCAGCCCTGGGGCAGCTTGGCGGTCAGTGCCGCAAAGGCGCGAGACATCAGACAATTGTAATTCCCTTGTTAACCGCGGGCGGGTCCTGTCACGGCGGCCCTCCCCCATGTGCTCGGACTCGCTGCGCGAGCCCTCCGCTATGGGGGACCCCCGCCACCGTGCCACCCGCCCGATCAGCGCAGGAAATTCACTAGCCGATCCACGACAGATGGATCGTCTATCCAGGGCCAATGACCGGCACCCGGAATGATCTCCAGCCCGGCGTTCGGAAGAGCTTTGGCGTAGGCCTCGCCGAACTTGGTCGGTATATAGGGGTCGCGGTCGCCCCAGAGGACCAGGGCGGGGCAGGTGAGCTTGCCCTGGTCCTTGCCGGCTGCGGCCAGGCGGTCGGGGTCGGCGTGGCGGTAGAGGGCGAGGATCGCGGCCTGGGTGCCCTTGTCCCAGTGCTTCCAGACCATGTCGACGAGCTCGGGCGGCATCGAGCTGCGGTCGCCCTTCGCCTGCCGCATCGTCAGCGCCATCGAGGCGCGGGTCGTCGTCGCGTTGGCGAGCTCGCCTAGGGGTCGGTTGCGCCAGACCCGCGCGACCCAGTGCCAGCGATAACCCGGCAGCAACGGCACGACGTTGATGATCACGAGCTTCTCGACCAGGTCCGGCCGCCGCTGCGCGCCGATCAAGGCGAGGCTGCCCCAGTCATGGACGACCAGCTTGCGCTGGGTGACGCCGAGCTGGTCGAGGCAGCGCTCGAGAAAGGCCGAGAGCCCGTACATCGAGTAGTCGAAATGGGCGGGATCGGGCCGGTCGGAGCGGCCCCAGCCGGGAATGTCGATCGCGATCGCCGGTCCGCCCCGCCGCATGAACGGCAGCCAGTCCTCGCTATGCGTCGGGTTGCCGTGGCAGTAGACCGTCGGCGTCCCCTCTCCCGGGACCCGCCGGTAGAAGACCCGCACGCCGTCGAGGACGAGCTCCGCATCTTCGATCGCGCCCGGCATGGGCGGAGCATACGGGCGAATAGGGTCCCGCCCGTGAGCTGGAAGCGACCCGAGAAGCGCCGCGTGCGGGCGATCCGCGACCGCCTGCGCGAGATGTATGGGCAGCCGGTCAACGAGCCGCACGGGCACCCGATCGCCGAGCTGATCAAGACGGTGCTCTCCCAGCACACCAACGACCGCAACCGGGACCGCTCCTTCGCCCAGCTGCGCGAGCGCTACCCGAGCTGGGAGGCTGTGCGCGACGCGCCGATCGACGAGCTGGAGGAGACGATCCGCCCCGGCGGGCTCGCCAAGCAGAAGGCGCCACGGATCCAGGCGATCCTGGAGCAGCTCGGCGAGCATCCCGACCTCGACTGGACCAAGACGGCGCCGCGCGAGGAGTCGCTCGAGTTCCTGCTCTCGCTGCCGGGCGTCGGCCGCAAAACGGCGGCCTGCGTGCTGATCTTCACCTGGGGCATTCCGGAGATCCCGGTCGACGTCCACGTCCACCGCGTCGGCGGACGCCTCGGCCTCTTCCCAGCCAAGGCCTCGTTCGAGCGCGCGCACGACGAAATGCTGGCGATCGTCCCGCCCGAGGACGCCTACGAGCTGCACATGAACCTGATCCGCCACGGCCGCGAGGTGTGCCGTCCGAAACCCCGCTGCGGCGAGTGCGCCCTACGTCGCATGTGTCCCTGGTACCGTGCCGGCCCGAATGAGTAAGAAGACCTTCATCGTCTTCGGGCTGCTGGTCGTCGTCCTGGCCGCCCTCATCCCCTGGCTCGCCTTCCGCGCGGACGGCGACGAGGCCACCGCGGCCTCGGTTCCAGCCAGCCTCGAGCAGGGCAAGGAACTCTTCGAGACCAATTGCGGCACCTGCCACGCGCTCTACGCCGCAGGCACCGACGGCAACTTCGCCCCCGACCTCGACGAACTGCTCGCCCCCTCCGGCCCGCCGGAAGGCCCGACCGCGGCCGACACGATCAAAGCGACCGAAGGGCGCGTTCTCAGCGCGATCGAGGAGGGCGTCGACGGCAGCACCACGCCGGGGCGGATGCCGGGCGGCATCATCGACGGCGAACAGGCCGAAGAAGTGGCCGCCTTCGTCGCCCGCACCGCCGGCGAGGGCTGAGCGCCCCCGCCGACAGGCGGGCGATGGATCAGTGGCCGAGGTGCAGGACGCTGACCACCCCCGCGTGGTCAGAAGGCCAGAACGGCGGGGCCGCTTGGAACGGCGTGTCCCCGACCAACTCGGCCTCGTCCCCATCCGAGCGGGCGGCGCCGCGGCTGAGGATCAGGTCGATCCGGGTCCGCAACGTCGAAACGGGGTTGTTCAGCGCCCCCGGGGCAAGCGGCGGCGTGTTCGATTCCTGGCAGCACGAGCTGCCCGGGCCCAGCTCTTCCTCGTCCCAAGCGTCGCGGAATTTGCCGGGCGCGGTGAGTTGCGCGTAGGAGGTGGTCGTGGAGCCATCCGACGCGGAGTTGAAATCGCCGGTGGCGACGATCGTCCCGCCTGCGCCCGGGCCCGCTAGGAACTCAGCCGCCTGTTCCTGCTGGACTAGCGGCGATTCCTCGGTTTCGAGGTGCGTGTTCACGAAGCGGAACGGCAGGCCCTTCAGTTTCGCGTCGATGCTTGCCCAACCGCGGTCGAACGAGAGCGGGCCGACCGGCGATTCGACCGTCTGCTGAGCGGTGTAGCGCCCACTTTGCGGGTTGCTCCAGGTCAGTCCCGGCGTGTCGTCGTCGACAAGGATCACGTCGCGATCTTCGAGCTGCACCGAGCAGGTGAATTGCCCCGAAACGACAGGGCAGGTTTCCGACACCAGCGGCGCGGGGCCGATGTTCGCGTTGTGCGCGATCGATGCCACCGAGTAGTCCAGCCCCCGGGCTTCGAGCTCCCCTTCCAGGATCGCGAGGAAGTCGTAGCCGGGAGGCGGGTTCACGCCGCCGGTCGTCCATTTCGTGACCTCCTGCAGGCCGATCAGGTCCGGATCCGTTTCCTGAATCTCGTCGGCGATCGCCTCGGCGCGCTGCGGGAAGTTCGTGTACTGAACCGTCGCGTAGATCCGCGCGACGCCTGCGACGAATTCTTCCGGGGTTTTCGCTTCGAGCGCCGGCCCAAGGCTGGAGCCCAGATAGAGGTTCCGGGTCATCACGGTCAGGTCGCGCTGGTGGTTGCCGTGGTGACCGTGGGGCTTGCCGTGATGTCCGCGGTGATGGTGGCCGTGACCATGGCCGTGGGACTTGCCGTGATGGGCGTGAACGTGGGCCTTGTTACCTGCGTTGGCCAAAGCGGGTAACAGGGCGAAGGCGAGTGCTGCCGCGATCAGCGCCATGACAGACAGGCGAGTCGCTCGGTGGACGTAGCTCAAGGCTTTCCTCCTAAATCCGTGGATTGGTCGAGGCGCCTCTCCTGTTCCCTACGTCACAGCCCGCGAAACCAATATACGGAACGTGCTTTGAAATCTGGCGAGGATCTGCCATACTGCCACTTAGATTTTCAGAGTCCGCTCGGCGGCTCTCAACCAGTTGACAGCAAAACCCCTGGACCTGGAGGTAGTTGAGAAGTGGGAAAGACGATCGGGATCGACCTGGGCACGACCAACTCCTGCGTAGCCGTGATGGAGGGCGGCGAGCCGACCGTTCTCGAGAACTCCGAGGGCGGGCGTACGACCCCGTCTGTAGTCGCCTTCACCGACTCCGGCGATCGCCTGGTCGGGACCGTCGCCAAACGCCAGGCGGTGATGAACCCCGAGAACACGATCTTCTCGATCAAGCGCTTCATGGGCCGCAAGGAGGCCGAAGTCAAAGAGGAGGAGACGATCGTTCCCTACAAGGTCGTCGCCGGCCCCAACGGCGATGTCCGCGTCGACGCGCAGGGCAAGCAGTACAGCCCGCCGGAGATCAGCGCGATGATCCTGCAGAAGCTGAAGACCGACGCCGAAGCGAAGCTGGGCGAAGCGGTCGACAGCGCCGTGATCACGGTCCCCGCCTACTTCAACGACGACCAACGGCAGGCGACCAAGGACGCCGGCAAGATCGCCGGGCTCGACGTCAAGCGGATCATCAACGAGCCGACCGCCGCCTCCCTCGCATACGGGCTCGAGAAAGAGAAAGCCGACCACACGATCCTCGTCTTCGACCTCGGCGGCGGCACCTTCGACGTCTCGGTGCTGGAAATCGGCGACGGCGTCTTCGAGGTGAAGTCGACCGCCGGTGACAACCACCTCGGCGGCGATAATTGGGACAAGGCGATCGTCGAGTGGCTGGTCGCCGAGTTCAAGAAAGACCAGGGGGTCGACCTGGCCGCCGACAAGAACTCGCTGCAGCGCCTCTACGAGGCGGCGGAGAAGGCGAAGATCGAGCTCTCCTCGGCGCAGGAGACGCAGATCAACCTGCCCTTCATCACCGCGGTCGAGGGCCAGCCCAAGCACCTCGACATGAAGCTCAGCCGCTCGAAGCTGAACGAGCTGACCGCCGACCTGCTCGAGCGTGTGGTGGGCCCGGTCAAGCAGGCGCTCGGCGACGCCGACGCGACGATCGACCACGTCGTCCTGGTCGGCGGCATGACCCGCATGCCGGCGGTGCGCGAGAAGGTCAAGGAGCTGACCGGCAAGGATCCGCACCAGGGAGTCAACCCGGACGAGGTGGTGGCCGTCGGCGCCGGCATCCAGGCCGGTGTGCTGGCCGGCGACGTCAAGGACGTGCTGCTGCTCGACGTCACCCCGCTGACCCTCGGGATCGAGACCAAAGGCGGCGTGATGACGAAGCTGATCGAGCGCAACACGACGATCCCGACGAAGAAGTCGGAGATCTTCTCGACCGCCGACGACAACCAGCCCTCGGTCGAGATCCACGTGCTGCAGGGCGAGCGCGAGATGGCCAGCGGTAACAAGAGCCTCGGCAAGTTCCAGCTGACCGGGATCCCGCCGGCGCCGCGCGGCCTGCCGCAGATCGAGGTCACCTTCGACATCGACGCCAACGGGATCATCCACGTCACCGCCAAAGACCTGGGAACGGAAAAAGAGCAGAAAATCGAGATCAAATCCGGCTCCGGCCTCTCCGAGGAGGAGATCCAGAGCATGGTCTCCGACGCCGAGTCCCACGCCGAGGAGGACAGGGTGCAGCGCGAGCTGGCGGAGGCGCGCAACTTGGCCGAGAGCCTCGCCTACCAGTCCGAGAAACAGGTCGAGGAGCTGGGCGACAAGATCGAGGCGGAGAACAAAGAGGAGATCGAGGGCGCGATCAAGGAGCTGCGCGAGGCGCTCGGCTCCGACAGCGTCGAGGAGATCAACTCGAAGACCGAGGCGCTTACCGCGGCGATGACCAAAGTGTCAGAGCAGATCTACGCGGCGGCGCAGGAGCAGACCGCGGCCTCGCAGGACGGAGCATCTGAGGAGGGTTCGTCTGAGGACGAGGAGGAGGTCGTTGACGCTGAGGTGGTTGATGAGGGTGACGACAAGTGAGGGACGAGGAGCCCCGGCCGGCGGGTCCTGTCGGGGCAGGGGACCCACCGCCCCCTCCGGTCGCTAAAGCGTCCTCAGGGGCGGTCCCCCCTACCCCGCCACCCGCCGGAGAGGCGCTTGAGCAAGATCTCGATGCGCTCCTCGCCGAGCGGGACGAGTACCTGGATCTGGCAAAGCGGACGAAAGCCGACTTCGAGAACTTTCGCAAGCGGATGGCCGCAGATGTACTGGCTGCCACCGGCAGGGGGAAAGCTGAGGTGTTGCGAGACGTCCTTCCCGTGCTCGATGACCTGGAGCGCGCGATTCAAGCGGCCGGTCTGGACCCCGAGGGGGATTCCGAGGATGGGTTGGCCCACGGCGTTTTGCTGGTCTTCCGGAGCCTGCGCGATTCGCTGGCTAAGCACGGGATCGAGGCTGTTGATCCGACTGGAGAGAAGTTCGACCCGAACTTGCATGAAGCGCTTTCGGCGCAGCCAGCGGAGGGAGTTGAGTCCGGGGTCGTCGTCGAGACGATGCAGAAGGGCTACCGCTTCGGCGATCAGCTGATCCGGCCCGCCCGCGTGGTGGTGGCGGAGTAGGAGGGCCGATGGCAGCCGATCTCTACGAGGTGCTTGGCGTCTCGAAAAAGGCGTCTGACGAGGAGATCAAGAAGGCGCACCGCAAGCTGGTCCGCAAGTACCACCCCGACCGCAACCCCGACGACGCCGCGGCAGAGGAGAAGTTCAAGGAGATCCAGGGCGCCTACGACACGCTCTCGGACCCCGAGAAGCGCAAGGAGTACGACCAGGGCGGGATGTTCGCCGGCGGCGGCTTCGGCGGTCCGGGCGGCACTGGCGGCGGCCCCTTCGGTCCGGGCGGCTTCGGCGGAGGAGGCGCCGGGGGTCCCGACTTCGGCGACATCCTCTCCGGCATCTTCGGCCGCGGGGGTGGACCTGGCGGAGGCGGCCGGGCGCGGCCCGAGCAGCAGCGCGGCCGCGACCTCGAAACCGAGATCAGCCTCAGCTTCGACCAGGCGGTCAACGGCGCCCAGGTCAGCGTCAGCGTGCCGAAGGCCGAGCGCTGCACGACCTGCCACGGCAGCGGCGCCAAGCCCGGCACCGCGCCGGTCACCTGCCCGCGCTGCAAAGGCCGCGGGGTCGACGCCGAAAGCCAGGGCTTCTTCTCGATCAGCCAGCCCTGCCCGCAGTGCGGCGGCGCCGGGCAGATCATCGAGGACCCCTGCCCGACCTGCGGCGGCAGCGGCCTGACCAAACAGACCAAGCGCTACAAGGTCAACATCCCGGCCGGGGTCAAGGACGGGGCGCGGATCCGCCTCGCCGGCAAGGGCGAGGCCGGGCCCCGCGGCGGCCCCCCCGGCGACCTCTACGTGATCACCCGCGTCTCCGCCTCGCCTGTCTTCAAGCGACTCGACGGCGGCAACCTCGAGGTGACGGTGCCGATCACGATCGCCGAGGCGCTGCGCGGGGCGACGATCGAGGTGCCGACTCTCGACGGGACGAAGAAGATCAAGGTGCCGGCCGGGACCAAGCACGGCACGGTCCAGCGGCTGCGCGGCGAGGGCCCGCCGAAACCACGCGGCAACGGCCGCGGCGACATCCGCTACCGGCTCGAGATCGAGGTGCCGCAGGGGCTGACCGAGGAGCAGGAGAAAGCGGTCGAGGAGCTGGCCGAGGCGCTCAACGGCGCCGACCCCCGCGCCGAGCTGCTGCGGAGGGCGGCGCGATGAGCGCCCGCCGGGAGCGAATCGAGATCTCGGTCGACGACGAGCGCGGCGTCTTCATGATCTCGGTCGCGGCCGAGCTCGCCCACATGCACCCGCAGACGCTGCGGATGTACGAGGCGCGTGGCCTGATCGAGCCGCAGCGCTCGCCGAAGAACACCCGCCTCTACTCGCAACGCGACGTCGAGCGGCTGAAGCACATCCAGCGCCTCACCTCAGAGCTCGGGCTCAACTTGGCCGGAGTCGAAATCGTCCTGGAGATGGAAGCAGAGGTGCAGAGGGTGCGAGCCAAGCTCGAGCGGATGCGGCGCCACGCCGCTGAGCTCGAACGCCAGATCTCGAGAGGAGGACTCTGATGCAACCCGACCGATTCACCGTCAAGTCGCAGGAAGCGGTCGCCGCCGCGCAGGCGCTCGCCGCCGAGCGGCGCAACCCCGAGGTCACCCCCGCCCACCTGCTCGTGGCGCTGGTGCGCCAGGAGGATGGCCTGGTCGTGCCGATCCTGCAGAAGCTCGGCGCCGATGCCAACGCCGTCGCCGCCCGGGCCGTGCAGGAGGTCGAGGCCCTTCCGAAGCTGGCCGAGGCCACCGAGGTCCGCCCCTCGTCGACCTTCATCGAGGTCCTCCAACACGCCGAGAGCGAGATGGCCAAGCTCGGCGACGAGTACATCTCGACCGAGCACATCCTGCTCGCCCTGACCGACAAGGCATCCGGCGTCGCCGACGTCATCCCCGACCGCGGCTCGCTGGAAAAGGCGGTCGCCGAGGTGCGCGGCCCGCATAAGGTCACCTCGCCCAACCCCGAGGACAGCGTGCAGGCGCTGGAGAAATTCGGCCGCGACCTGACCGCCGAGGCGGAGGCGGGCAAGCTCGACCCGGTGATCGGCCGCGACGAGGAGATCCGCCGGGTGATCCAGGTCCTCTCGCGCCGCACCAAGAACAACCCGGTGCTGATCGGCGACCCCGGCGTCGGCAAGACCGCGATCGTCGAGGGGCTGGCCCAGCGGATCGTCGCCGGCGACGTGCCCGAGAGCCTGCGCGACAGGCGGGTGATCGCGCTCGACATCGGCTCGCTGCTGGCGGGCTCCAAATACAGGGGCGAGTTCGAGGAGCGGCTGAAAGCGGTCCTCTCCGAGGTCCAGGACGCCGCCGGCCAGATCGTCCTCTTCCTCGACGAGCTGCACACGATCGTCGGCGCCGGGGCCGCCGAAGGCGCGGTCGACGCCGCCAACCTGCTGAAGCCGATGCTGGCGCGGGGCGAGCTGCGCGCGGTCGGCGCCACCACGCTGGACGAGTACCGCAAGCACATCGAGAAGGACGCGGCGCTGGAGCGGCGCTTCCAGCCGGTGCTCGTCGGCGAGCCCGACATCAACGACACGATCGCGATCCTGCGCGGCCTCAAGGGTCGCTACGAGGGCCACCACGGCGTGCGGATCACCGACTCGGCGATCGTCGCCGCAGCGACCCTCTCGGAGCGCTACATCGCCGACCGCTTCCTGCCCGACAAGGCGATCGACCTGATCGACGAGGCGGCCTCGCGGCTGAAGATCGAGATCGACTCGATGCCAACCGAGATCGACGAGGTCGAGCGACGCGTGCAGCAGCTCGAGATCGAGCGCGAGGCGCTGAAGAAGGAGACCGACGACGCCTCGAAGGCGCGGCTCGACGCGCTCGAGGCCGAGCTGGCGGAGCTGCGTGAGAGCTCGGCCGAGATGAAAGCGCGCTGGCAGAACGAGAAGGAGGCGATCGAGGCGATCAAATCCGCCAAGGCGCGGCTCGAGGAGGCCGAGCGCGAAGCCGAGCGAGCCGAGCGCGATGCCGACCTAGAGGGCGCCGCGAAGCTGCGCTACGGGGAGATCCCGGAGCTGGAGAAGGCCGTCGCCGAGGGCGAGGCGCGGCTCGCGGAGCTGCACGCCGAGAGCGGCTCGATGCTGGCCGACGAGGTGACCGAGGAGGACGTCGCCGAGGTGGTCGCCAAATGGACCGGCATCCCGGTCAGCAGGCTGCTGGAGGGCGAGGTCGAGAAGCTGATCCACATGGAGGAGCGGCTGCACGACCGGGTGATCGGCCAGGACGAGGCGACCGCCGCGGTCTCCAACGCGCTGCGCCGCTCTCGCGCCGGCCTCTCCGACCCGAACCGCCCGATCGGCTCCTTCCTCTTCCTCGGCCCGACCGGAGTCGGCAAGACCGAGCTGGCGAAGGCGCTGGCCGAGTTCATGTTCGACTCCGAGCAAGCGATCGTCCGCCTCGACATGTCCGAGTACATGGAGAAGCACACGGTGGCGCGGCTGATCGGCGCCCCGCCGGGTTACGTCGGCTACGAGGAGGGCGGCCAGCTGACCGAGGCGGTGCGGCGCCGTCCCTATGCCGTCGTGCTGCTCGACGAGATCGAGAAGGCCCATCCCGACGTCTTCAACACGCTGCTGCAGATCATGGACGACGGCCGCCTCACCGACGGCCAGGGGCGCACGGTCAGCTTCACCAACACGGTGCTGATCATGACCTCCAACGTGGGCAGCGACCGGATCGTCGCCGAGGCGGTCGACGAGAAGATCCGCGAGCAGATCGAGGAGGTCCTCGCCGCGACCTTCAAGCCCGAGTTCCTCAACCGGATCGACGACATCGTCATCTTCCACCGCCTCTCCAAGGCCGACATCGGCCGCATCGTCGAGCTGCAGGTGGAGCAGCTGGTCGGACGCGTGCGTGAGCGCGGGATCGAGGTCGAGCTGACCGGCGAGGCGCGAACGCTGCTCGGCAACCTCGGCTACGACCCGACCTACGGCGCCCGGCCGCTGAAGCGGGTGATCCAGAGGCAGCTGGTCGACAAGCTGGCGCTGAAGCTGCTCGAGGGCGAGTTCAGCGAGGGCGACACGGTCCGCGTCGATGCCGCAGACGGGGTGTTGGTGTTCGAGAAGGCCGCGGCGTCCGCTGCCGTCGCCTAGCTGGGAAGCGCAATCCAGCCCGCGCCTCTTTAGGAATCGCACAGAGATTCCGACGTAAGCTTCAGTGAGCTTCAAGCAGATGTTGAGACGACGTCAAATCAACGGTGATCCGCGAGGGCGCAGCGTGCGCTTCTTCTCTGCTGTCACCGACGTCGTTCGCTGGCCCTTCGAGCGGGCGGCGTGGTCGATCGAGCGGCGGCTGCTCTGGCCCCTGCGGGAGCGCTTTGCCGGTCGCAGCCCCTCCAGCTCCAGCGTCGGCGCCGCGGCGCTGGCCGGCATCGCCGGCGCCGCCGTTCTCGCCGGCATTCTCTTGCTCCCGGGCAGCGGCGACACGCCGCGCCAACAGGTCGCCGCGCCGACCCGGGTCGCGATCGCCACCCCCGAGCCAGAGTCCGCCCAGCCCTCCGGGCGCGAGCTGCAGGGTGTGGCGCCGAGCTTCGAGGTCGACGAGGGCAGCGGCGCCCAGGCGGCGGGCGAAGCGGATACGGGACTTGACGCGGGGGAAAGCGCCGAAGGGGCGCCGCTTGACGGCGACGAAGCCGCCGCGGCCGAAGAAGGCGCAGCAGCGACGAGCTCGAGCAAGAAGCCGGTGCCGGCCGGCCCGGAGGCGATGAAAGTCGCCCGCCGCTTCTCCGAGGCCTTCGTCTTCTACGAGGTTGGCGAGCGGACGGCGCGGGCAAAGACCGTGTTCGGCGAAACCGCGACGCAGCAGCTCGCCGGCGCGCTCGACGAACGGCCGCCGCGGCAACCCGCGGATGCCGCTGTGCCGAAGGCACGCGTGCTCAACCTCGTTCCCGGCCCACGCGCCGGCAAGGCCTACACGGTCAGCGTCTCGCTGCTGCGGGTCGGGCTGACCAGCGAGCTGCGGCTCGAGCTGAGCAAGAAGAACGGAACCTGGCTCGTGACGGACGTGCGCGGATGAGGCAGCGCCTCCTAGGAATTCTGGCGGGCGCGGGACTGGTGCTGGCATTTGCCGTGCCGGGAGCGCTCGCCGACGACCCGGTCGCGGGGGAAGCGATGACGATCGCGCCCGTCACGAGTGACGACGGGACGGCGGCGAGCCAGACCGAAGCGCCCGCCCCCCAGCCCTCGCTGCAGCAGGGCGACACGCTCGAAGCTCCGACGGCGACGACGCCCAAGCCGAGCAACGAAGGGGGCGGTGTGACGGCAAAGCCCGAGGCGCAAGCAGCGCCGCAGGCATCGAAGCCCGAACCAGAAGAAGGCGCCGGCGGGATTCCCGTCGCTCCTCCCTCCTTCTCCGTGCCGCTTCTGCCCGGCTCGAGCTGCGCGCCATCCGGTGTGCCGGCCGTGCTCGTGCCGATCTACCAGCGTGCCGCCGCGGCCTACGGCCTCGGCCCGCAGGGCGCCAGCGTGCTCGCCGCGATCAACGGCATCGAGACCGCCTTCGGAACCAACCTCAACGTCTCCTCGGCCGGCGCCGTCGGCTGGATGCAGTTCATGCCGGAAACCTGGGCCGGCTACGGCGTCGACGCCAACGGCGACGGGGTCGCGGACCCTTACGACCCCGAGGACGCGATCCACGCCGCCGCCAACTACCTGCAGGCCTCCGGCGCCCCGGTCGACTGGTACAACGCCGTCTTCGCCTACAACCACGCCGACTGGTACGTCGCCGAGGTGCTCGCCAACGCCCAGTGCTACGGACAGCTGAACGGCGCCGCTTCCGGTCTCTTCGAACTGACGCCGAAGCTCAAGGTCCTCAGCTGCGACGTCGCCAAGCCGTGGCGCAAGAAGGTGCCGACCGACTACCTCAACGCTTTCGAGGAAGCCGCCGCCCGCTACGACCTCGGCCGCCGCGGCGTCTGGGCGCTGGCCGCCGTCGCCCGGCTGGAGTCGAACTTCGGCCGCGGCATGTCGAAGGGCGAGCTCGAGAAGCACAGCGCGCTCGGCCTGGTCGGCAAGGAGTGGCAGCGCTTCGCCGTCGATGGCGACGGGGACGGCCGCATCCGTCGCGAGGACCCTGCCGATTCGGCCGCCACGCTGGCGCGGATGATCTGGTCGCAGGGCGGCCTGCGGGCCGGCCTGTTCGAGCACAACCACGCCAAGTGGTACGTCGACGCCGTCCTCAGCGAGGCCGACCGGATCGAAGGCAAATGCCAGACCAGCACGGTCGACTGGGCGCTTGCCCTGCCCAACGCGGTCCTCGCCCCGATCAACTGGGAGAACCTGAGCTTCACCAACGAATCGCAGAAAGCCGACCTCGATGCCGGGGCGATCGACCCGCGCATCGTCGGCCTGCTCGGCGCGATCACCCAGTCGCACCAGATCACGATCTCCTCGCTGCGCTCCGACCACTCGATGTACACGGTCTCGGGCGGCGTCTCCAACCACTACTACGGCCGGGCGATGGACATCGCCGCGGTAGACGGCGTCTCCTGCACCGACACGGCTCCTACCGCTCCATGCGCCGAGCTGGCGATCACGCTCTCTCAGCTCCCGGCGCCCGCGATGCCTACGGAGCTCATCTACTGCTTTGACGTAGACGGTCCCGGTCCCGCCTTCGCTCGCAGCGACCACTGCGACCACGTGCACGCTGGTTACGACGGCTGAGCTCGGAGCGCATTGGCAATAGGGGGTCCGGGGTGTCCCTCCTGCTTGCTGGGTTTTTCGCCTCGTA
>JBEVMR010000084.1:0-6772 GCA_040508545.1 Solirubrobacterales bacterium | reverse complement strand
GTCGATCGCGGCGATGCGCGCCGCCTCCGGCGTGCGCTCGATCGTCGTCGCCTGCCCGCCCGGGCACGTCCACGACCTCGGCGGCCAAGGCCTCGGGGTGGTCGACGGCGGCGCCACCCGTGCGCAGTCGGTTGCCAACGCCCTGGCAGCGGTGGGGACCGAGCTAGTCGCGATCCACGACGCCGCTCGCCCCCTGGTCACGCCGGAGCTGGTCGAGGGCGTCGTCGCGACCCTCGTCACCGACCCCGATGCAGACGGCGCTATCGCCGCCACCCCTGTCACCGACACGATCAAGCGCGCTCCTGAGGGCGTGATCGAAGCAACGGTCGATCGGGCCCGGTTGTGGGCGGCTCAGACGCCTCAGGTCTTTCGGGTCGAGGCACTGCGCCGGGCACTCGAGGCCGATCCCGCTCGGGTCGAGTCCGCAACCGACGAGGCGATGCTGATCGAGGCGGCGGGAGGCCGCGTCCTGATCCATCCCGCCACGCCCGAAAATCTCAAGGTGACGACGCCGCTGGACCTGCGCCTCGCCGAGCTGCTCCTGACCGAGCGGACTCCCGGTTAGCTCCGCTCGGCGGGCAGGCCCGCTGCCGCCCGAGTCCCGTCGCCCAGGTGGCGCGCCCGCCGCCGCTCGAAAAGCCGTCGCTGAACGTAGAGGGTGCAGACCCCCGCCGCGACGATGCCGATCAGGTTGAGGCTGAGCTGGGTCATCGCACCGACCCAGTCGTCCCAGTTGCCGAGCGCCGCGGCGACGCCGATGTTGGCCGCTGCCGGGATCGTCGTGACCGAGATCAGCACGCCGATCAGCGCCCCGGACTTTGCCGAGGTGAGCGAGAGGACGCCGGCCGTCCCGGCGAAGACGGCGACGATGATCGAGAACGCGTCCGGCTCGGCGATGAACTGAGTCAGCGGGTTGTCGATGCTCTTGAAGCCGGAGTCGACCAGGCCGGTCGCGACGCAGATCAGGGTAAAGAGGAAAGCGGCCGTGATCCCGATCGGGAAGCCGACCGTGAGGGCGCTCAGCGAGCGCAGGGCGGGCCCGCGGCGGCGCTCGACGATCGCGACGCAGAGCCCCGCCAGGGGGCCGAACTCGGGGCCGACGACCATCGCGCCGACGATCAGGATCGGCGAGCCGGTGAAGATCCCGACCGAGCCGATCAGGCAGGCGAGGGCCATGAAGACGAGGAAGTTGCCGCCCAGCTCGCTGCTCTCCGAGGTGCGGGCCTCGACCTCCTCCCAGACCACGGCGTCCGACGGGGCGCCGCGCGCTGCCTTCTCGGCTCGCTTGGCTGCATCGGAGATCTGCGAGTCGATCTGCTCCAGGGCGATCGAGCCGTCCCGCGCCACCCCGAGCTCCTTCAAGTCCTCGATCAGGACGCTGGCGTCCTCACGGGCGACGTCGCAAAGGACCACGTCACCGCTCGGCTGGCGCGCGGCGCCCCCGAGATAGATCAGGTTGCAGGCCGATGGCGTCGCCTCGAGCAGGCCCAGCACCTTCTGGGACCGGTCAGACGGGACGACGATCCGCAGGTGGACCATGCCGCCGATCCTACGGGGACGTGCCGTCGCTTACGCGCCCATATGGGCCTCTAAGTGACGGCACGTCCCCAGGCCGTAACTTGTGGGCCCCGTGCTGACCGACTACCACTTGCACCTGCGCCCGGACGAGCCCGATACGCCGCCCGAGCGCTACTTCACCGCCGCGAACGTCGAGCGCTACCGCGAGGCGGCAGCGGCGGCTGGGATCGAGGAGCTGGGCGTCTCCGAGCACGTCTACCGCTTCACCCAGGCGCTCGAGCTCTGGCGCCACCCCTTTTGGGAGGAACAGGCGCGCGACGACCTCGACGCCTACTGCGAGTTCGTCCGCGCCGCCAGGCTCAGGCTCGGCGTCGAGTGCGACTTCATCCCCGGCGCCGAGGACCGCACCGCGAACCTGCTCGAGGCGCGCGACTTCGACTACGTGGTCGGCTCGGTCCATTTCGTCGGCGAGGCAGCCGTCGACCACGAGGGCTGGGACGTCTGGAAGGGCCAAGGTGACGCCGACGAGGTCTGGCGCCGCTACTTCGAGGCGCTGGCCGAGTGCGCCCGCAGCGGCCTCTTCGACATCCTCGCCCACCCCGATCTGGTCAAGGTCTGGGGACGGGGCCGACCACTGCCCGAGCGCGATCCGCGCCATTACTACGAGCCCGCCGTCGAGGCGATCGCCGCGAGCGGGATCGCGGTCGAGATCTCGACCGCCGGGCTCCGCAAGCCGGTTGGCGAGCTCTACCCGTCGCGGGCCTTCGCCGAGATGTGCGTCGAGGCCGGCGCCGCTTTCGCCCTCTCCTCCGACGCGCACCTGCCCGAGCAGGTCGGGTTCGGCTACGAGCGGGCGCTGGAGCTCCTCGACGGGCTCGGCGTGGGGGAGATCGCCGTCTTCGAGCGCCGCCAGCGGCGTTTGGCGCCGCTTCCCGCCGGGGTAGGCGAGAATCGCTGATCGCATGAGCGTCGGAATCGGCTACGACAGCCACCGCTTCGCCGACGGCCGCGCCCTGATCCTGGGCGGGGTCGAGATCGATCACGAGCGCGGCCTCAGCGGTCACTCCGACGCGGACGTGCTCACCCACGCGGTGATCGACGCTCTGCTCGGTGCCGCCGGCCGGGGCGACATCGGCACGCTCTTCCCCGACGACGAGGAGCGCTGGCGCGATGCCGACTCGATCGACATGCTGAGCACCGTCGTCGGCACGATCGGCGGCCGCATCCTCAACATCGACGCGACCGTCGTCTGCGAGGCGCCCCGGCTGGGCCCGCACCGGGCCGAGATGGAGCGCAGGCTCGCCGACGTCACCTCGGCCCGGGTCAGCGTCAAGGCGACGACCAACGAGGGCATGGGCTGGATCGGCCGCGGCGAGGGAATCGCCTGCATAGCGGTCGCCTCGGTGGAGAGCGAGTAGGACGGGTGATCCCAAATTCACGCACCCGTGGGGGCGCGCCTGGCACGGCGCTGGATCGGCACCCACGGTCCTCGCGCGTAGCGCTGCTACGCGCTGCGGCCGCGTGCACCGCCCAGCTTGGCCAGTCGTGCCCCCACGGGCACGGTAATTCGGCCTCAACCGTCTAGGGTTCCCGGCTCGATGGGCAAGCTCGGATCGATCGCGGCGGCGGCGCGGCAGGCGGCCTCGGACAAAGCGTTCGAGATCAAAGTGTTGCGCGAAGCCGGCATCCTCGCCCCGCAGCGCCCCGATAAATCCGCAAGGGTCATCTCTGCCTTCCTGCGCTGGGGTGCCTCGCCTGCTCTAGGCATCACCACCGCGGCGATTCGCCATCCGCAGGAGACGGCGCTGATCGACGAACGCGGCTCGCTCACTTTCGAGCAGCTCCACCGGCGCTCCAACTCGCTTGCCCACGCCTTCGAGCGGATGGGGATCGGCCCCGGGGACGGGATCGGGATCATGTGCCGCAACCACCGTGGCTTCATCGAGGCGACGCTCGCTGCGGCCAAGCTCGGCGCCAGCGCCCTCTACCTGAACACGATGTTCGCCGGCCCCCAGCTGACCGAGGTGACGCGCCGCGAGAGCCCGAAGGCGCTCGTCTACGACGAGGAGTTCACCGAGCTGCTCGGCGGCGTGGAGGGGAGCGTGCAGCGTGTGGTCGGCTGGTGCGAGGGCGAGGCCGACGTGCCGACGATCGACTCCCTGATCGCCTCAGCTCCCGACTCGAACCTGAAGCCTCCGCCGGCCTCGCCCCGCTTCGTCGTCCTCACCTCGGGCACGACCGGCACGCCAAAGGGGGCTCAGCGCTCGAGTCCGGACGGGCTGATGGTCCTTGCGGCACTGATCGAGCGGATCCCGTACCGCAGTCGCGAGACGATGATGATCGCGGCGCCGCTCTTCCACTCCTGGGGCCTCTTCCACTTTGCGATGAGCATGACGGCGTCGTCGACGGTCGTGCTGCGGCGGCGTTTCGATCCGGAGGAGACGCTGCGCGCGGTGCAGGAACATCGCGCGCAGGTGCTCGCCGTGGTGCCGGTGATGCTGCAGCGCATCCTGCAGCTGCCGGAGGAGACGCTCGCCTCCTATGATCTCTCCTCGCTGCGGATCGCTGCGCTCTCGGGCTCGGCGCTACCGGGCGAGCTGGCGATTGCCTGGATGGATCGCTTCGGCGACAACATCTACAACCTCTACGGCTCGACCGAGGTCGCCTACGCGACCGTCGCCACGCCGGCGGACCTGCGGGCGGCGCCGGGCACGGCGGGGCGCCCGCCGCGCGGCACGGTCCTGAGGCTCTACGACGAGGAGGGGCGTGAGGTGCCGCGCGGCGAGGTCGGGCGGATCTTCGTCGGCAACGAGATGTCTTTCGACGGCTACACGGGCGGCGGTGGAAAGGACGCGATCGACGGCCTGCTGAGCAGCGGCGACGTCGGCCACCTCGATTCGGCCGGCCGGCTCTTCATCGACGGTCGCGACGACGAGATGATCGTCTCCGGCGGCGAGAACGTCTTCCCGCGCGAGGTCGAGGATCTGCTGGCCGATCACGACGCGGTCGTCGAGGTGGCGGTGATCGGCGTCGAGGACACCGAGTTCGGGCAGCGGCTGAAGGCGTTCGTGGTCCTTGCCGAGGAGGCCGAGGTCTCCGACGAAGACCTGAAGGCCCACGTCAAGGACCACCTCGCCGGCTACAAGGCGCCGCGCGAAGTCGAGTTCCTGCCGGAGCTGCCGCGCAACGCGACCGGCAAGGTGCTCAAGCGCGAGCTGCACGCGCGCGAGGCCGAGAAGTCGGCCTAGAACGCGCTCGAGTTTCGCCAGCCCCGGCCCTCTGCGCTAATTGCGGAGTTTTGGAGGCCCTGTCGGTGGCGTGGCTTCCGGGCCGGGTAGTAGGTTGCGACGAGTGGGTGAGCCCGCCGTCAACCTGAGCGCTCTGAGCGATGCGACTGGAGAGATCCAGGGCGTCGCCGGTCAGGCGCTGGAGTGGGTTCGGCAGAGCGAGGAGCGGGTCGCTCGGGCCGAGCGGCGCAACGCCGAGACCAAGCAGCGGGCGAAGGCGACGCTGGCCAAGCTCGGTGAGCAGGGTCGCGAGCGGATCGCCGCCGAACGCCAGAAGCGGCGTGCGGCCGAGGCCCGTGCGGCGCACGCCGAGGAGGCCCGCGATCGCGCCGAGAAAGCCTTCGAGCGGGCGCAGCGGGCGGCCGAGGCCGACCGTGAGGCATTCGCGACGCAGACGGCCACAGCAAAGGCGCAGGCCGGCCAGGTGACGGCGCAGGCGGTGAAGCGGACCGAAGACGAAGCTTCCAAGCGAGCCGGTGAGGTGCTCGAAAAGGCTCAGGTCGATGCCGACCGCCGCGTTGCCGCGGCGGAGCAGCGCGCCGCCGAGGCGGAGGCGCGGGCCGAGGAGTCACACCAGCTCGCGATCCGGCTCGAGGCCGAGATCGAGGAGCGGGTGATGCAGGGCACCGTGGAGGTCCGTCGCGAGGCCGAGGAGCGGGTGCGCAAGCTGATCGAGAAGGTCGAAGGCGAGGCCACCGAGAAGGCCCGGGTGCGGGCCGAGGAGCAGCTTCAGGCCGAGTCGGAGCGGATCCGCGGCCAGGCCGAGCAGCGCGAGGAGCGCCTGCGCCGGGCCGCCGAGGAGGAGATCAAGGCCAGCGCCAACCGGGCGCGGCGCGAGGTGCTGGCCGCGGCCGATCAAACGGCGCCGACCTGGTCGCGCAACGAGTCCGCCGACTCGGGCGCGGGCTACCGGACGTTCTAGTCCCCTCTAGCATCCGCCCCGATGCGAGAGGTGCGGATCAGGGACACGCTGAGCGGCGAGCTGCGCGCGCTCGACCCGGCCAGTCAGGTCGGGATCTACGCCTGCGGCCCAACCGTCTACAGCCGTATCCACATCGGCAACGCCCGCCCGTTCGTGATCTTCTCGTTGCTGGCGCGGTTTCTGCGCTCTGAGGGCTACCGGGCAAAGCTGGTCGTCAACGTCACCGACGTCAACGACAAGATCTACGCCGCGGCGCGCGTGGCGGGCGAGCCCTCGGCCGAGCTCGCCAGCCAGATGACGCGGGCTTACCTCGAGGACACCGACCGCCTCGGCCTAGGCCGTCCCGACAGCGAGCCGCTGGCGACCGAGACGATCGACGGGATCGTCGCCCTGATCGCCGACCTGGTCGAGTCCGGGCACGCCTACGAGTCGGGCGGCGACGTCTACTTCCGCGTGCGCAGCTTCGGCGGCTACGGCAAGCTCTCCAACCGGCGCACCGAGGACATGGACCAGGGCGAGGAGGCGGGCTCCGCTTCGCTGAAGGAGGACCCGCTCGACTTCGCCCTCTGGAAGGCCCGCAAGGAGGGCGAGGACACGAGCTGGGACTCGCCCTGGGGCCCAGGCAGGCCGGGTTGGCACATCGAGTGCTCGGCGATGGCCGAGGCCGAGCTCGGCCCCTCCTTCGCCATCCACGGCGGCGGCTCCGATCTCGTCTTCCCCCACCACGAGAACGAGATTGCCCAGTCCGAGGCGGCGGGGCGGCCGTTTGCCCATCTCTGGATGCACAACGGGATGATCGAGACCGACGCCGAGAAGATGTCTAAGTCCGAGGGGAACATCTTTCAGCTGTCCGAGGCGCTCGACTCCTATGGGCGCGAGGCCGTTGTTGCCTACTTGATCTCAGGGCATTACCGGCAGCCGCTGGCGTTTGGTTCAGAGCACATGGATGAGGCCGTAGCCAGAGTCGAGAGACTTCGGAACTTTTTCCGTGAGCATCCCGTAGCGGGGGAGTCGGGGGAGGGTTCGGCGGAGCAACAGCGGGGAG
>JBEVMR010000032.1:0-15752 GCA_040508545.1 Solirubrobacterales bacterium | reverse complement strand
CGACGATTGTCGGAGCGAGGGGCACCCCGCCCGTAGCCCCTTGAATAGGCTCCACCCCGTGAGCGCCCCCGTCATCTTCAGCGGCATCCAGCCCACCGGCCGCAAGCACCTCGGCAACTACATCGGCGCGATTCGCCAGTACGTCGAGGGACAGGAGCGGGGCGAGCCGGCGATCTTCTGCATCGTCGACCTGCACGCGATCTCGGTCGCCTTCGACCCGGCCGAGCTGCGCGAGCGGCTCTACGACACCACCGCGATCCTGCTCGCCGCCGGGGTCGACCCCGAGCGCTGCATCCTCTTCCGCCAGTCCGACGTCAAAGAGCACACCGAGCTGACCTGGCTGCTCTCGGCGGTTACCGCGCACGGCGACCTCAACCGGATGACCCAGTTCAAGGAGAAGTCGGCCAAGCAGCGCGAGCTGGTCTCCGCGGCGCTCTTCTACTACCCCGTCCTGCAGGCTGCCGACGTGCTCGCCTACAAGGCGACCGAGGTCCCGGTCGGCGAGGACCAGAAACAGCACATCGAGCTGACGCGGGAGATCGCCCGCCGCTTCAACGAGCGCTTCGGCGAGACGCTGGTCGTGCCCGAGCACCGCATCCCAGGGGTAGGCGCCCGGATCATGGACCTGCAGGAGCCCGAGCGGAAGATGTCGACGACGGCTGGGACCGAGGGGGGCAGGGTCTACGTGCTCGAGGAGCCCGAGGCGATCCGCAAGAAGTTCGCCAGCGCGGTCACCGATTCCGGCCGGGAGATCGTCCGCCGCGAGGACAAGCCCGGCATCACCAACCTGATCGAGATCCTCGCGGTCGCCCGCGGCGCCGACCCGGCCGAGATCGAGCGCGAGTTCGACGGCGTCGGCTACGGCGACTTCAAGAAGGCGGTGGCGGAGGGGGTCGTGGAGTTGCTCGCCCCCGTCCGCGAGCGCTATGCCGAGCTGCGCTCAGACCAGGCAGCGCTGGAGGAGACCCTCGCTGCCGGCGCCGAGAAGGCGCGGGCGATCGCCGTCCCGACGCTTGCCGAGGTGCGCGAGCGCATGGGCATCGGCGCGCCGCGTTAACTTGAGCAGATGGCCGTCGCCGACCTCGACCTAGAGCTCGACGTCTTCGCCGGGCCCTTCGACCTCCTGGTCGCGGTCCTGCTGCGGGAGGAGGTTGATCTGCTCGAGGTCGAGCTGGGCGAGGTCGTCGTCGCTTACATCGAGCACCTCGAGCGCGCGGGAGAGCTGGAGCTCGAGGTCGCGACCGAGTTCCTGGTCCTGATCGCCTCGCTGCTGGAGCTGAAGTCGCGGCTGCTGCTGCCGGGCGCCGACCCCGAGCTGGAGGAGATGGGGCCCGAGGAGGCGGTCGAGGAGCTGCTGGCGCGGCTGCTCGAGTACCGCCGCTACCGCGCTGCGGCGGCTGTGCTTGCCGAGCGCTTCGAGGCGGCCCGTGGCTATCTCTACCGCGCGGCGCCGCTGCCGCCCAGCCTGCGCCGGGTCGCCGTCGATGCGGCGACGGCCGCCTACGACCCCGACCGGCTCGGCGCCGCGCTCGGCGATCTGCTCGTCGTTCCGCCGCCGGTCGACGTCAGCCACATCCGCCCGACCGTCTCGCTGGAGCGGCGGCTGCGCGCCCTGCGCGACGCGCTATCGGGCAGGACCAGCATCGATTTCGACGAGCAGTTCGGCGGCGAGGATCGCCTGACTCAGGCGGTGACGCTCTTCGCCCTGCTCGAGCTCTACCGCAAAGGCGAGGTGACCTGGCAACAGAGCGAGCCGCTTGGCCCGATCGAGATCCGCCGCCAGCAAGCAGGTGCAGGGTGAGCGATCTCAGCCGCACGATCGAGGCGCTGCTCTTCCTCTCGCCCCAGCCGGTGACGCTTCCGGACCTGGTCGAGGCGACCGAGGCGACCGAGGGTCAGGTGGCAGAGGCGATCGACCTGCTGCGCGAGGATCTCGCCGAGGGCCGCCGCGGGATCGTCCTGCGCGATGTCTCCGGCGGCTTCGCACTGGCGAGCGATCCCGCCAGCGAGGATGCGGCGCGGCGCCTGCTCGCCAAGCCGCGCACGCCACCGCTGACCCAGGCGCAGGCCGAGACGCTGGCGATCGTCGCCTACCTGCAGCCGGTCTCGCGGCCGGAGGTGGCGCGGATCCGCGGCGTTTCCTCGGAGTCGGCGGTTCAGACCCTGGCCGAGCGCGGCTTGATCGAGGAGTCGGGCCGCTCGCAGTTCGGCGCCGCCCTGTTCAAGACGACCGAGTTGTTCGAACGCCTCTTCGGCCTCTCCGGGCTCGACCAGCTGCCCGATCCCTCGCAGTTCGACCCGACTCCCGAGGACGAGCGGGAGCTGCGGGAGCGACTCTTGAAGGCCGGCGAACAAAGGGCAGAGCCGTGAGGTGGGGGAGTCGGGGGAAGCCCCGCCGGAGCAACAGCATGGAGGCTCCGTCGGGACTTCCCCCGACTCCCATCTCGTGAGGCTGGCCAAGTTCCTCGCTCATGGGGGAGTCGCTTCGCGGCGTAAAGCTGAGGTGATCATTGCTGCTGGCCGGGTCAGCGTTGGTGGTGAGGTTGTGCGCGATCCGGCTCGGGATGTGGGGGAGGGGGATGATGTTCGGGTTGATGGCAGTCCGGTTGGGGCTGAGGCGCGGGAGGTTTGGGCGGTCAACAAGCCGGCTGGCGTCGTCTCGACCGCACGGGAGCCGGGGGGGCGGCAGGCGGTGGTCGAGCTGGTCGATTCAGAGGCGCGGCTTTATCCCGTCGGCCGACTCGACGCCGACTCGACTGGGTTGCTGCTCCTGACCAACGACGGTGAGCTGGCGAACCGCCTCACTCACCCCCGCTACGAAGTGCCCAAGGCCTATCGGGTGCAGCTCGGCCGTCCGCCCGGCGAGGCCGACCTCCGTCGCCTCGCGCGTGGGGTCGAGCTCGAGGACGGGCCTACCGCTCCGGCTGAGGTGCGGCGGAAGGGAAAGCACGAGATCGAGATCGTCCTGCGTGAGGGCCGCAACCGCCAGGTGCGTCGCATGGCCGAGGCGATCGGCAACGAGGTGACCGCCCTGCAACGGGTTCGCTTCGGCCCGATCGAGCTGGGGAAGCTCGCGGAGGGAGACGCTCGCCTCCTCTCGACCGACGAGGTCGAGGCGCTGCGGCAGGCAGGCCTCGGGAAGTCGCTCCTATGTCAAGAAGACCTCTGAGAGACGATGGTGTTGCTGGGGGTATAGATCAAGAATCAAAGAAGAAACAACAACAACCATGTCGGAGGAATATGGTCCTCGCAGTGAAGCCCAAAGCCATCGAAAGAGGTGCTCTGTTCCTGATCCCAGCGGCGGCAATCTTCGGTGTGATCGCCATTAGTACCGGCCACTGGATCGTCGGCGCCTCCATGGTGCTCGTCATTCTTGGACAGGGGTTAGCTGTCCGGAAGGCGCGCGTCGCCGGCGCACCAAGGCAGTAACGAAGCGCACCGGCGACCTCCTATGTCTCGTTTGAGTCCTATTTGAAGGAACACCCCTGAGAGAACGGTGTTTGTGGGGGTATCGATCAAGAAAGAGCAGGGAAAGTAGTCGGACTTGAAGGCGGGCTGCATGGCCCGCCAGACGGTCCGCACCAGGTGGCGCTTGAGGCAGCGCGGTGCTTCCTTGGTCGTCTTGCCCTCGGCCCGCTTGCGGGCGAGGTATGCACGCGCCTCGGGGTGAATGCAGATCCGAGTAAGCGCGATCCGGTAGAAGGTCGCGTTCAGCTGGCGGTTGCCGTTGCGGTCGAAGCGAAGCCCTTGCGTGTTGCCCGAAGAGGCCGGGATCGGAGCACAGCCGATCAGCTTGCCGGCTGTGAGGCGGGCAACGCCGGGAACCTCGAAGAGCCAGGGCGCGTAGCGCTCGGCCAGCTCACCGATCTCGGCAGCCAAACTCGCGCTCGTAGCGGGTGATCTCCCCGATCCGCACCAGCAGGTTGCGGCAGACCCTCACCTGGGCGGTTTGCTCAAGGCGGGCGAGGCGTCGGGTGATGCTGCGTCGCACGGCCGGGCGGTCCAGAGTCCGCACGGCAGGTTCCAGCTCGGGGTCGATGTCGTGCAGGTGCCAGCGCAGCTTTGCCGAGTAGACACTGCGATCGTGGACCCGGGCCTCACGGTGGTCGACCAGGATCTTCAGCTCGCGCGCCTTGGAATCGGTGCTGGCGGGGTGCAGCTTTGACTCTTCGCGCAGCGCCGCTCTGGCGACGGCGAGGGCATCAATCGGATCGGACTTGCCGACCTCCCGGCCGCCCTTCCCGGCGTTGGCCATCAGCTTCGGCGGCACGCGCAGGACGTGCTCGCCAGCCTTTAGCAGGAAGCGCTCAAGGCGGCCGTTGACGCCGCGGCAGTCCTCCCAGGGCGAAGCGACGGCCTCGCCCGCATGGAGACCTTGAGCCCAGGCGAGAAGCCGGCGGTGCCCGCCATCCCCGGCTGGGATCGTCAACTCATCGAGCAGCTCGCCGACGCCGGAGACGGCCACGGCGGTGTGGGTTCGCTTGTGGGGGTCGATGCCAATCGTGATCACTCTGGGCGCCTCCTCTGTTGACGTGTCCCTCTATTGGCGGATCGACGGCGGACATCACTGAGTCGGGGTTGAACACGCTCCTATCAGGTCACGCCGGCAATCCTCAAACGCGGCGGGCGACACGACTTTCAACCGGTCAGCCCCTTGCGAGGCGACTCGATGAGGCTAGGTCAGCCCGTCGCGCCGAGGACGCTAGGCCGGTCGGTGGACGTGCTCCACCGCCTTCCGAGCGGGACTGTCTCACTCAGTGATCTGGCGACGACGGTTCGCTCGCGGTGACAGGGCCCGCAGCGCCGTGGGCTGTCGCCCCCGGTGTTTTGGGAAGATGCGCGCGTGAGCGCTAACGGGGACCAGCGGCTCTTCGCCGTGCGGGGGGCCGCGCAGGCGGAGGCCAACGATGCTGAGGCGATCGTGCAGACGACCACGGAGCTGATGCGGGAGCTGCTCGACCGCAACGAGCTCGAGCCGGAGGCGATCGTCAGCTGCATCTTCACGACCACGGACGATCTGAATGCCGAGTTCCCCGCGGTCGCCGCGCGTGAGCTCGGGCTCGAGGCAGTGCCGTTGCTGTGCAGCCGCGAGATTCCGGTGCCCGGCTCGATGCCGCGGGTGATCCGGGCGATGGTTCATTACTACGCGCCGGTCGGGCACGCGACAGCTCACGTCTACCTCGGCGCCACGCAGGAGCTGCGCTCGGATCTTCACGCGGCTCAGTAGTCCTCCACGTCCAAACGACAGCCGTGTAGGCGACAATGGGCGGATGAGCGTGACCTTCGCCGAGAAGCTGGCCCGCATTCCGGGCTACCAGGCCGGGGTGCCGACCGGGCAGGCGCCCGAGGCGATCGCCGCCGGCGGCATCGCCCAGCTGGCCTCGAACGAGTCGCCCTTCGGCCCGCACCCGAAGGTGGTCGAGGCGATCCGAGCCGCCGCCGCGGCGATGAACCGCTACCCCGACCCCGACGCGACGCGGCTGCGCCGCCGCATCGCCGATCGCTACGAGGCCGAGCCTGGACGGGTCGCCGTCGGCAACGGCTCATGCGAGATCCTGCTCGCCGCCGCCGAGGCTCTCTGCGAGCCGGGCGCCGAGATCCTCTACGCCTGGCCCTCGTTCTCGATGTACCCGCACCTGGCGGCGCTGACCGGGGCGCGTGAGATCCGCGTGCCGCTCGCCGAGGGCGACGTCCACGACCTCGACGCGATGGCGGCCGAGGTGACCGCGGCGACCCAGTTGGCGATCGTCTGCAACCCCAACAACCCCACCGGCACCCACCTGCCGGCAAAGCAGGTCGCCGCTTTCTGCGAGCGCATTCCCGACCACGTCACGATCGTCCTCGACGAGGCCTACGTCGAGTTCCAGGTCGACGACGACCCCGACGCGACCGTCGACCTGCTTGCCGACTTCCCCAACCTGGTCGTCCTGCGCACCTTCAGCAAGGTCTACGGCCTCGCCGGCCTGCGCGTCGGCTTCGCCCTCGGCTCGGCCAAGTTCCGCGCCGCGGTCGACGCCGTGCGCCAGCCGTTCAGCGTCAACGCGCTCGCCCAGGCCGCGGCGGCGGAGGCCGTCCTGCACCAGGACGACGTCGAGCAGCGGGTCGAGCGCACTCTGGTCGAGCGGGTGCGGGTCGAGGAGGGCCTGCGTGAGCTGGCCCTGGCCACGGCGGAGACCCAGGCCAACTTCTCCTGGATCGGCCTCGGCGACGCCGAGGAGAAGGATGTCGTCGCCGGGCTTGCGGAGCAGGCGATCGCCGTCCGCCCCGGCACGCCGCTCGGCGGCCCCGGCCACATCCGCGTCAGCTACGGCACGCCGGCGGAGAACGACCGCTTCCTCGCAGCTATCGCCGACCTGCTCGACTAATCGCGTCGCGCCTGCTACAAAGTCAGGCGAAGTGAAGCGAACAGGTGACACCGCCAGCAGCATGTGCGCAAGGCGCGCTGCGGTTGCCCCTGCCCGCTATTCGTATCTCTGGCGATTTAGCTAGGCGTCCGGCCTGGCGGCGTCGCGCCGCTTCCATAGAGCGTTTGGCCGGGCGCCGGTTCGAATGGTTCGCGTGTTTCGCGATGCCCGCGCTCGCATGGCGAAGCCCGCACGGAAAGTAGAGTCTCAGGCGAATGGGGAAGGACGACAGCAAGATGATCTTCGGAATGCGAGACGAGGCGCGGGACCGGGTTCGCGACCAGCGGATCGAGCGCGTGGTGGAGCTTGTGCCGCCGGAGGCGCTGATCGCCGACCTGCCGCTCGGCGAGGAGCGCGAGCAGGCGGTGGTGAAGGGGCGCCGGGATGTCGAGAACGTGCTCGAAAGGGTCGACGACCGGCTGCTGGTCGTGGTTGGGCCGTGCAGCGTGCACGACGTCGATGCGGCGCTCGAGTACGGCTCACGCCTCGCGGGCTTGGCCGGCGAGCTGGGCGACGACCTGCTCGTCACGATGCGCGTCTACTTCGAGAAGCCGCGGACGACGACCGGCTGGAAGGGCTTGATCAACGACCCCTACCTCGACGGTTCCTGCGACGTCAACGCCGGCCTGCGGATGGCCCGCGCCCTGCTGCTGCAGGTGCTCGACCTCGGCCTGCCGATCGGCTGCGAGTTCCTCGACCCGATCACTCCCCAGTACATCTCCGACACGGTCGCCTGGGGCGCGATCGGCGCCCGCACCACCGAGAGCCAGATCCACCGCCAGCTCGGCTCCGGCCTCTCGATGCCGATCGGCTTCAAGAACCGCACCGACGGCAACGTCCAGGTCGCGGTCGACGCGGTGCGCGCTTCGGCGGCCTCGCACGCTTTTGCCGGGATCGACGATGCCGGCCGGCCGGCGATTCTTCATACGGCCGGCAACCCCGACGGGCACGTGATCCTGCGTGGCGGGCGGGGAGGGCCCAACTGCGACCGAGAAGGGGTCGCGGCGGCGTTGGAGATGCTCGGCAAGGCCGGCCTCGCCGAGCGCCTCGTGATCGACGCCTCCCACGACAACAGCGCCAAGGACCCTGAAAAGCAGATGCTCGCCAGCGCGGAGATCGGCGATCAGGTGGCGGCGGGCAACGCGGCGATCTGCGGCGTCATGCTCGAGTCCTTCCTGGTCGAGGGCCGTCAGGATCTCGGCGGCGACTCGCTCACCTACGGCCAGTCGATCACCGACCCCTGTATCGACTGGGAGCACACGGTGACGGCTCTGGAGGGGCTGGCGGCAGCGGTCAGGACACGGCGCGGGTGATGAAGGTCGCCGTGCTCGGGGTGGGCCTGATCGGAGGCTCGATCGGGCTCGCCGCGAAGGAGCGGCTGGATAGCGAGGTCGTGGGCTGGGGGCCGAATAGCCCAACCGTCGATCGTGCGCTCGAGCTCGGTGCAATCGATCGGGCAGCGGCCAGCCCCGAGGAGGCCTGCGCCGGAGTCGAGATCGTCTTCTGCGCATCGCCGGTCTCCGTCCTGCCGCAGCTCGCGCGGACAGCGCTCGACGCGAGTGGGCCGGAGACCGTTGTCACCGACGCCGGCTCGACCAAGCTGGGTCTGGTCGGCGCGCTCGGCGGCGACGAGCGCTTCATCGGCGGCCACCCGCTCGCCGGCGCGGAGACCGCCGGCGTCGCCAACGCCCGCGCCGACCTGTTCGAGGGCGCCCGCTGGTACCTGACGCCGACCGAGACCTCGAGCGGCATCCTCTACGACCGCCTGCAGCGGGCGGTCGCGGGCCTTGGCGCCCGGCCCCAGGCGATCGACGCCGAGGCGCACGATCGCCTGATGGCGACGGTCAGCCATCTTCCCCACGTGCTGGCCAACGTCATCGCCGCCCAGGCGGCGGCCGAGCTGACACGCGATTCCGAGCGCCTGCCGGAGGTCGGCCCGAGCTTCCGCGACGCGACCCGGGTGGCTGGCTCGAATCCCTCGATCTGGGGCGACATCTTCGCCGCCAACAGCGGGGCTGTAACGGCGGCGATCGACGACACCATCGCCCGCCTGGCCGAGGCGCGGGAGCTGATCGACAGCGGCAAGCCGGAGGGGGTCGCCGCCTGGCACGCCGCTGCCGGGGAGGATCGCCGCCGGCTGCTCGAGGCCGACCTCGGGGGCGGCGAGCTGCGCGAGCTGCGGGTCGTGGTCGCCAACCGGCCGGGCACGGTCGCCGAGCTGGCGCTGGCGCTGGGCGAGGCCGGGGTCAACATCGAGGACATGGCCCTGCACCCGGCCGCGGACATGAAGTCGGGCGCGATCTCGCTCTGGGTGGCCGGCGCGGAGCAGGCCGAGCGCGCGGCGACTCTGGTCCGAGGGTTGGGTCACGGCGCGACCGTGCTGGGCGGGGAGTAGCCGGCGTGAGCACCCGCTTCGACCCCGCGGGCCCGCTGCGCGGATCCCTCGTTCCCCCTCCCGACAAGTCGGTTTCCCACCGGGCCGCCCTGATCGCGGCGATGGGCGAGGGGGAGACGACGATCGAGAACTACCTCGACGCGGACGACACGAACTCGACGCTGGCGGCGATCGTGGCGCTTGGCGCCGAGGTCCATGGCATGGGTAGAAGCTCGGGGGAAGCCCGTGTGCGGGTCGAGGGCGCCGGCCTGCGCGGCGCTTCCCCTGCGGGGATCGACGTCGGCAACGCCGGCACCCTGCTGCGCCTCCTGCCCGGCTGGCTGGCGGGACAGGAGACGGGGGCGTGGATGCTCGACGGCGACGACTCGATCCGCCGCCGCCCGGTCGACAGGATCGCGGTGCCGTTGCGGCTGATGGGGGCGCGGCTCGATTGCCATGAGGATCGCCTGCCGCCACTGCGGATCGAGGCGGCACCGTTGCACGGCGTCGAGTATGAGATGCCCGTCGCGAGCGCCCAGGTCAAGTCCTGCCTGCTCTTCGCCGGCCTGCTCGCCGAGGGGGAGACGCGCGTGGTCGAGCCGCTGCCGAGCCGCGACCACAGCGAGCGGATGCTCGCCGCCGCCGGCGCCGAGATCGAGCATGGCGACGGCGTCGTCTCGGTGCGGCCGGCGGCCCGGCTCGAGCCGGGCGAGATCGTCGTCCCCGCCGACTTCTCCTCCGCCGCGTTCTTTGTCACCGCCGCCCTGCTCGTCCCCGGCAGCGAGGTTGTTATCGACGGGGTTGGCCTCAACCCGACGCGCACCGGGCTGCTCTCGGTCCTGCGGCGGATGGGCGCCGAGATCGATGCCGAGCCTGAGGGCGAACGTGGCGGCGAGCCCAGCGGGCGGCTGCGCGTTCGCTCCTCGCACCTGCGTGGGGCCGAGGTCGGCGGCACCGACATTCCGCTGGCGATCGACGAGCTGCCCCTGGTGGCGCTCGCCGCCTGCTTCGCCGAGGGCGAGACGACGATCCGCGACGCGGCGGAGCTGCGGCGCAAGGAGAGCGACCGGATTGCCACCGTGAGCGAGGCGCTGACGGCGCTCGGAGCCAAGGTAGAGACGAGCGCGGGCGGGATGCGGATCGAGGGCGGCGGCGGCCTGCGCGGTGGCCAGGTGGACTCTCACGGCGACCACCGCATCGCGATGCTCGGCGCGATCGCCGGCATCGCTTCGCGCGACGGGGTCGAGGTTGTGGGCATAGACGCCGCCGCCGTCAGCTACCCGGGCTTCCAGGCGGACCTCGGGTCCCTGTTCCGGCGCTGAGCTCCCACTCGCGCCCGGGCCTCGCAGCCTGCCGTGTGCACATATAGTCAAATAAATTTGACAAATGGTGGATCGGATGGCACATTGAGCGGGGCCGGGGCCGACGGTGGGGGCCAGGAGGCGCAGCATGAAGTCCATCCAAGTCGGCGGTTTCCGCTTTGTCGTCGTCGCCGCGGTTGGCTTGGCGGTGGCAGCGCTCTCCTATGTCGACGCCCAGGGCTCCGACGCGAGTCCGATCGCCGCGTCGGAGCGCCATGAGGCAGAAGCCGAGATCGCTCGCTCGCTTGTCGTGACCAGGCTGGAAGACGCCCTGGGTGACGACTTCGGCGGCGTCTGGTTCGAGCCGGCAAGCGGGCAGCTGCACGTGGGAGTGCCAACCGCGGCGAATCGCCGCGACGCTGAAACGACTGCGGCAAGCGCTGGGGTTGCGGAGATAGTCACCGAGACGCCGGTCGGCTCGACCTGGGAGGAGCTCGAAGCGGCGCAGGCGCGGTGGGCTGGGCGCATGGCGGACTTGTTCGAGCGGGCGGAAGTCACGACGTCGCTGCGACCGCAGGACAACGCGCTAGCGGTTGAGCTAGGCGCCTCAGTGACGGACTCACGGCGCGCCGCGTTGGAGCGCGCGGCCGCTGCGGAGGACGTGAACGTCCTGATCGAGGCCACCTCGATGAAGGGTTTTCGGGCCGTGAAACAGGCGAGGTGCGCCACGTTCGTCCCGGCCAAAGCGAAGTGCGACCCGACGATCGTTGCCGGCGTCACGATCATTCCCAATACCGCCTCCGGCAGCTGCACGGCGGGGCCGGCAGTGATCCCGAAAGACGCCTCGACGGCGGCCAAAGCAACAGAACGGCGCATCCTCACGGCGGGCCACTGCATCCACCTGCTGGGCCAAAACACCTGGTACGCCCTGAACAGGAAAGTCGAACCCGAAAAACAGCTGATCGGCCTGGCAGGCAACTACCTGAACGAGCACGCGGCGGACATCGGCCTCATCTCGATGGATCCGATGAGCAAATGGCGACAGGCGGGGTTCATACCGGTGAATCCCGCGATCGCACTCTGGAATGCGAAAGCCGAAACGGAACCGATTCCGGTCGTCGCCTCGACCGAACCCACGGTGGGCCTCGAAAGCTGCATTTCCGGCCAGATCTCGGGAAAACTGTGCGGCAAAGTCGTCACGACGAAAAAAACACTCAAAGACATCGAAAACATGGCCGAAGTCGAAGTGGCGAATACGCAGCCGGGTGACAGCGGCGCGCCCTGGTATTCGAAGTCCTATGCCGAATCCTCGGCCGGCATGGTGGAAGGAGTGCACGTCGGCCAGAACTCTGCCACTGGCACAGCGATCTTCGAGCCGGTGCAGATCGGGCTCGAAAAACTGAAAGAAAAAAAAGGCGACGACTACGAACTGCTCAGGCAGAACAACGAAGAAAGGAAACACCCGGTAGTCAAAGCGGACAAATACCCGACGACAGCCTCGGCGAAAGGCGCATCCGAAGACCAGTTCACAGCTTTCGGCTCGACCCTCAAATGCGCCGAAAGCGAATTCGACGGCGAACTCACCCAGGTCAGCACCGCGCTCGAACTGACGCCGGGCTACAAAAGCTGCACGATGGTGGGCTTGCCGGTTGTGTTCACGAGCAACGGCTGCAAGTACAAGTTCACCCCGAAGGAAGAAACGGCTGAAGGCCAGTTCAGCTCCGAAGCCGACCTGGTCTGTCCCGCGGGGAAAGCCGGAGTTCAGTTCAGCCTCTATGCGAGCCACGCCAACCAGACAAGCGGGACCGCGCTGTGCACGCTGACCGTGCCGCCGCAGACCGGTCTCAAATCAGGCACGCTGAAAAACAGCGCCGGAGACATCGTGATCGAAAAAGTCGCGATCGAAGCGATCAAAGTCAAAATCCATCGCAACAGCTTCCTCTGTGTCAGCAGCGGCACAGAAAACGAAACGCCGACCGGCGTCTACCACCTGAACAAAGCGGTGACGATCGCGGGCACCAGCGGCGGCTCGCCGGTTGACATCGACATCGGCGGCGGGTAAGCGCTCCGCGCCGGCTTACTCGCAGCCGCGCCGCCCTGGCGTGGCGCATACGCTGCCGCGCATGGTCATCGCGATAGACGGTCCCGCCGGGGCCGGAAAGTCGAGCGTCGCCCGCGCTGTCGCGGAGGCGCTCGGACTCACCTATCTCGATTCAGGGGCGATGTATCGGTGCGTGGCGCTCGCAGCGGTCGAGCGGGGGGCGGATCTCGACGATCCCGAGGTGATCGGAGCGCTTGCCGGGTCGCTCGAGATCGCGCTCGACGGCGAACGGGTCGGCCTCGGCGGGGAGGACGTCAGCGCTGCTATTCGCGAGCCGGTCGTGACCCAGGCTTCTTCGCGCGTCTCCGTCCATGCCCCCGTGCGGGACGCTCTGGTCGCGAAACAGCGGCAGCTGATCGACCGCGGCCGCTACGTCGCCGAGGGCCGCGACATCGGCACCGTGGTCAGTCCGGACGCGCCGCTGAAGGTCTTCCTCACTGCCTCGGCCGAGGAGCGCGCCCGCCGCCGCGCCGCGCAGAGCGGCGAGGACGAGGCCTTGGTGCTGACGGCGCAGCGCGAGCGCGACGAGCGCGACGAGACCCGCGAGCACAGCGCCCTGCGGGCGGCGGACGATGCGGTGGAGATCGATACCACCGGCTTGGCTCTGGGCGAGGTCGTAGCGAAGATCGTCGAGCTGGCTCGAGAGCGAGGCCTCGCGTGAGCCGGCTGCCGACGGTCGCCGTCGTCGGCTTTCCCAACGTCGGCAAGAGCACCTTGGTCAACCGGCTTGCGGGCGGCCGCGAGGCGGTCACGCACGCCGAGCCTGGGGTTACGAGGGACCGCAAGCGGGTGCCCTGCGATTGGAACGGCGTCCCCTTCGAGCTGCTCGACACCGGCGGCATCGACCTCGCCGACGAGACCGAGCTGGCCGAGGACGTACAGCGTCAGGCCCGCATCGGAATTGCCGAGGCCGACGTGATCCTGCTCGTGGTCGACGGCCGGGCCGGCGTGCGGGGCGGCGACGTCGAGCTGGCGAAGACCCTGCGCGGCAGCGAGATCCCCGTTCTCGTCGTCGTCAACAAAGCCGACCGCCCCGGCGACGAGTACCTGGGAGCCGATTTCCACCAGCTCGGGCTCGGCGAGCCCGTCACGGTCTCGGCCACGCATGGCCTCGGCAGCGGCGACCTGCTCGACCGGGTCGTCGAGCTGCTCGGCGAGTTGCCGCCGGCGGAGGCCGGCGAGGAGCCCGTCCGCGTCGCCGTCGTCGGCCGCCCCAACGCCGGCAAGTCCTCGCTGGTCAACGCCTTCCTCGGCAGCGAGCGGGTGATCGTCTCCGAACGCGCCGGCACGACCCGCGACGCGATCGACACCGAGCTCGAAGTCGACGGGCGCGCGGTCCTGCTGGTCGACACCGCGGGCCTGCGCCGTCGCTCTAAGGTCGCCGGCACGGTCGACTACTACGCGCAGCTGCGCTCCGAGCTGGCGGTCGAGCGGGCCGATGTCGCGATCGTCGTCTGCGACGCTTCCGACGGCGTGACCGCCGAGGATCTGCGCATCGCCGAGCTGGCGATGCGGGCCGGCTGCGCGACGCTGCTCGTCCTCAACAAGTGGGACATCGGCATGACCGACGTCGACGACGCCCGCGCCAGGGTCGAGCGCAAGCTGCGCCTGCGGCCCGAGGTCGTCACCGCCTCGGCCCTCTACGGCCGCAACGTCGCCAAGGTGCTGCCGAAGGCGCTGCAGCTAGCCGACCGCGCTGCGGAGCGCATCCCCACCCCCGAGCTGAACCGCTTCGTCAGCGACGTCGTCGCCACGACGCCGCCGCCGTCGCGGCGCGGCCGCCGCCTGCGGCTCTACTACACGGCGCAGATCGGCGAGCGCCCGCCGCGGTTCGCGATCCAGGTCAACGACCGCAAGCTGATCGTGCGCGACTGGGCCTACCACCTGGAGAACCGGATGCGCGAGACCTACGGGCTGGAGGGGATCCCCCTGATCATCGATTTCGTCCCCCACACGGGCCGCCGTCGCTGACGGCGCACCGATACATTTCTCTCATGCCAAACATCGAGCCGCTCGCCGAGGGCGAGTACCTGTTTACGTCCGAGTCGGTCACCGAGGGACACCCGGACAAGATCTGCGATCAGATCTCCGACGCCATCCTCGACGCCGTGATGGCCGGAGATCCGGAGGGCCGGGTTGCCTGCGAGACCCTCGTCAACACGGGCATGGCTGTCGTTTCCGGCGAGATCTCGACTGATGTGCACCTCGACGTGCCCGAGCTGGTCCGCGAGACGATTCGCAAGATCGGCTACGACCACGGCGACTACGGCTACAACTGCGACCACATCTCGGTCCTCGTCTCGCTCGACAAGCAGTCGCCCGACATCGCCCAGGGCGTCGACGCCTCGCACGAGACGCGCACCGGCTCGGCGGCCGACGACGAGCTGCTCCTCGCCGGCGCCGGCGACCAGGGAATGATGTTCGGCTACGCGACCGACGAGACCGAGGCACTGATGCCGATGCCGGTCCACCTCGCCCACCGCCTCGCCGAGCGACTCGCGGCGGTGCGCAAGGACGGCACGCTCGACTACCTCGGCCCCGACGGCAAGACCCAGGTCACGGTCCGCTACGCCGCCGGCCGCCCGGTCCGGATCGAGAAGCTCCTGATCTCTACCCAGCACGCGGACGGAGTCGAGACCGAGGCGACGATCAAGCCGGATCTCTGGCAGCACGTCGTGCTCCCCGTTCTGGGCGCCGAGGCGGGGGGGATGTTCGACGAGGCTGCCCTGCGCGAGGACTTCCTGGTCAACCCGACCGGCAAGTTCGTGATCGGCGGCCCTGTCGGCGACGCCGGCCTCACCGGCCGCAAGATCATCGTCGACACCTACGGCGGCATGGCCCGTCACGGTGGCGGCGCCTTCTCCGGCAAGGACCCGTCCAAGGTCGACCGCTCGGCCGCCTACGCCGCCCGCTGGGTGGCCAAGAACCTGGTCGCCGCCGGCGCCGCGACCCGGGCCGAGGTCCAGGTCGCCTACGCCATCGGCGTCGCGCACCCGGTCTCGGTCATGGTCGAGACCTTCGGCACCGAGAAGATCGGCCGCGGGCAGATCCAGCAGCTCATCGACGAGCACTTCGACCTGCGCCCGGGCGCCTTCCGCGAGGCGCTGAACCTGCACCGCCCCATCTACCAGAAGACCGCCGCCTACGGGCACTTCGGCCGCGAGGACCACGACTTCACGTGGGAGCGCACCGACAAGGCGGCCGCCCTGCGCGAGGCCGCCGGCCTCGGCGCCGCCGGCGCCACGGTCTAGCCGCTCCCCGAGCCGGCGCGGCCGGCTTGACAGCATGGCCTCCGTGGAAGAGGAGCTCGAGCAGCCCGTCAGCCCGCTCGAGCTCTTCTTCGACCTGGTCTTCGTCTTCGCCATCACCCAGGTCAGCGCGTTCGTCTCGCACGACGCCGGATGGACGCGGCTGCTCGAGGGGATCGCGATCCTCGCCGCGCTGTGGTTCGCGTGGGAGTCGTACGTGTGGCTGGCCAACACCGCGGCATCCGACGAGGGCGCCGTGCGCGTCGTCCTGCTGTCGACGATGGGCGCGCTCCTGATCGCCTCGCTGGCGGTCCCGCACGCCTT
>JBEVMR010000024.1:0-9603 GCA_040508545.1 Solirubrobacterales bacterium | reverse complement strand
GCCCCTCGCTCCGACAATCGTCGGTCTAGTTAGACCGACGATTTGAGTATCCGCCGGTTCGAGGGGCACCCCGCCCGTAGCCTCGAGGGGCTTCCGGATGAGCGCCCCGGCTCAAGCTGGTTCGGGCTCCGGTTCCTCACCGCCAGGGGGGAGCTGCTTTTGGTCGGTGCAGTCCGCGTCGGCGCCGTGGCCGCACTCGCCTGCCTGCGCCGAGCCACGGCTGGGGACGGCTTTGATCTGACGGCGGGGATTTTCGATCCAGAGGCCGGAGACGATGCCGCCGGCGATCATCAGCAGGCCGGCGATCAGGACGCCGAGGTGGAAGGCGGAGGTCGAGGCGTCGGCGGAAGCGGTCCGGATCCGCTCTTCGGCGGGGGGCGGCAGGCGCCTGGCGGCCGGGACCGCCAGCGGCTGCTTCTTCGCCTCGGATACCGCCTGGTCGGCCCTGGGGCCCAGCGGCCGGTTGCCCAGGTTCTCGTCGAGGGTGGAGCCGAAGCTGGCCGAGATCACCGCACCGAGCACGGCGATCGCCAGCAGGCCGGCCACCCGGGCGATGCCGTTGTTGACGCCGGAGGCGATGCCGACGTGGCGTTCCTCGACCGAGTCGAGCACGGTCGCGGTCAGCGGCGCCACCGTCGCCGAGAGACCGAGGCCGAAGACGAGGACCGCCGGCAGCACCTCGGTCACGTAGTCGGCATCGGCGCCGACTCGAAGCAACAGGATCAAGCCGACCCCGCCGACGACCGGGCCGGCGCACATCGGCAGCCGCGGGCCGGTGCCGGAGGCGAGCTTGCCCCAGCGCGGCGAGAGGAAGAAGAGGATCAGGGAGACCGGGGTCGTCGCGAGACCGGCCTCGATCGGCGAGTAGCCGCCGACCTGCTGCAGGAAGAGGCCGACGAAGAAGAGCCCGCCGATCAGCCCGGCGTAAGCCGTGAGCGTGGTCAGGTTGGCGACCCAGAAGTTGCGGATCTTGAACAGGGCGAGGTCGAGCATCGGGTGCCGGGCGCGGGCCTCGTGCACGACGAAGAGGGCGAAGCAGGCGATACCGGCAATCATCGGCAACCAGACCAGCGGGTCGCCCCAGCCGTGGCTTGGCTGTTCGATCAGGGCGAAGACCGGGCCTGCCAGGCCCGCCGCCGAGAGCCCGATGCCGAGCCAGTCGATTCCGCGGAAGGCCTCCGGGTCGCGGCTCTCGCGCACCGAGTGCAGGGTGAGCGCGACGGTGACGGCGATCAGCGGGATGTTGACCCAGAAGATCGCCCGCCACGAGAGCGCCTCGACGAGCGCGCCACCGCCGGCCGGTCCGAGCACGGTCGCGATCCCGGTCCAGGCCGTCCAGGTGCCGACCGCCTTGCCGCGCGCCGGGCCCTCGAAGGTCGCGGCGACGATCGCCAGCGAGCCGGGCACGAGCAGCGCGCCGGCGATCCCCTGCAGCGCGCGAGCGGCGATCAGCAGCTCGACCGTGGGCGCGACGGCACAGAGGATCGAAGTGGCGCCGAAGGCGACGAGGCCGATAACAAAGACCCGGCGACGGCCGAACTGGTCGCCGAGCGAGCCGCCGACGAGCAGCAGTGAGACGAGCGTGAGCATGTAGGCCTCGACCACCCACTGCTGCCCGGCGAGGCCAGCGTCCAGATCACCGGCGATCGCCGGCAGTGCCACGTTGACCACGGTCGAGTCTAGGAAGACGACCGTCGAGCCGAGGATCGTCGCGACCAGCGTCAGGAACTGCCGGCGGGACACGAGATCAGTGTAGGTCGCGCAGTTGCTGCGCTGGGGTGAAGAAGTTGCGATAGGCGAGACCGGTGGCGACCAGGGCCGCAATCGCGGTGCTTCCCAGCAGGGCGTAGAGAAGGATCAGCTGTAGGCGGACGGCGTCCGTAGGCTCGGCGCCGGCGAGGAGCATCCCCACCATCGTGCCCGGGAAGAAGATCAGGCCGGTGGTCTTGGTCGAGTCGATCAGGGCGATCGTGCCGGAGCGCAGCGCACGGCGGACGAAAGGCGCGACCGCCTCCCGCGCGGTCGCGCCGAGCGCCAGGGTGGCCTCGATTCCGGCGCGCGAATCGGCGACCTCGTCACCGAGGCGGTTCAGCGCCACCGCCGAGGCGGTCATCGCGTTGCCGATCACCATGCCGCCGACCGGCACGAGGTAGCGCGGCGTCGGTTCGAAGATGCCCAGGGCGACGACCAGCCCCAGCGTCGACGCAGCGGCAATCGCCAGGCCGATCAGCAGCGGCCAGAAGGCGCCCGGAACCTTGTTCGCCCGACTGCGAGCGGTGAAAGCTCCGAACAGGACCATCACCGAGAGCAAGGTCAGGACGAGCCAGAACGTATCCGCTTCGAAGATCAGCTTGATCGCATAGCCGATCGCGGTCAACTGGACGAAGGAGCGCGCCGCCGCGACCGCGATGTCGCCCTCGAGGTCGGTGCGACGCCAGAAGGAGATTGCCACGGCGAGGGCGACAAGCGCCAAGGATGCGACGACCTGGCCCAGCGACACGTCGATCGAAGTGGTCATGCGAGCGCCTCCGCGAGCGGGCCCCAGGCGGCGACCCGGCCACGCTTCAAGCGCACGGCGCGATCGGCGAGGCGCCGTGCCTGCTCGGGATCGTGGCTGACGACGATCAGCGATAACTCCAGCTCCCCCCGCAACCCGGCGAGCGTCGCCTCGATCGCGTCGCGGGCGTCGTGGTCGAGCGCCGAGGTCGGCTCGTCGAGCAGCAAGACGCGCGGTTGCTGGGCCAGCGCCCGGGCCAGCATTACCCGTTGCTGCTCACCGACCGAGAGCTTGCTCACGTCGCGCTCGGGGAAACCGTCGTCGAGGCCGGCCAAGTGGAGGCACCGGCTCGCGTCGAGCCGCTGCCCGGCCAGGTCGGCGGCATAGGCCAGGTTCGAGGCGACGGTCCCCTCCAGCAGCGACGGCAGTTGCGGCACCAGCGAGACCTCCCGCCTCAGCTTCAGCGGGTCGTGATCCACCAGCGCCCGTCCCTGGTAGGAGATCGTGCCGGCGTCGGGGTCGGCAAGGCGGTTGAGCAGCCGCAGCAAGGTCGACTTGCCGCTGCCGGATGGGCCGACGATTGCCGTCGCGCCCTCGTGAATCTCAGCGCTGACCGAGTCGAGGACGAGGCGATCGCCACGGGAGAGGCTTACGTCGCGAAGCTCGAACAGCACCGGCGGATGATCCCGCACCAATTCGCAAGAAGCCTCCCGTGAGTGATTTTCTTCGGCGGTGACCGGTGCGCGGCTGCCAGAATCCGGGTAGGTGATCTGCTGATGCCAAGAGCAATCTGGAGTGGGACGATCAGCTTTGGGCTCCTCAACGTGCCCATCAAGCTCTACAGCGCGGTTGCGCGCCGTGGCATCTCCCTGCGCGAGATCCGCGAGTCCGACGGTGCCCGGATCAAACACCGGCGGGTCGCCGAGGGAACCGACGAAGAGGTCCCCTATGGCGAGATCGTCAAGGCCTTCGAGATCACGCCCGATCAGTACGTGCCCCTGAGCAAGGATGAGATGTCGGCATTTGCCCCGGAGAAGACGCGGGCGATCGAGGTCCAGGACTTCGTCGATCTCGAGCAGATCGACCCGATCTACTTCGACAGTCCCTACTACTTGGCCCCCGCCGAGGGCGCCGAAAAAGCGTATTCGCTGCTCGCCAAAGCGATGCAGGGGTCGGGCAAGGTGGCGATCGCCCGCTTCGTCTTCCGCAACAAGGAGCACCTGGCGGCGCTGCGGGCCGGCGACGGCGTCCTCACCTTGACCACGATGCGCTTCGCCGACGAGGTCGTGCCGCCCTCCGATTTGGAGGACGTGCTGCCCGAGGGCAAGCAGAAAGTCGCCAAGCGCGAGGTCGAGATGGCCGAGCAATTGATCGGCTCGCTGACCACCGAGTTCGACCCCAGCGCCTACCGCGACGAGTATCGCGAGCAGCTGCTGGCGCTGATCGAACGCAAGGCCGAGGGCAAGGACGTCCTCACGGCGCCCGAGACCGAGGAGCCACAGCCGACCAAGGCACCCGACCTGATGGCGGCGCTGGAGGAAAGCATCGCCGCCGTCAAAGGCGGCGACAAGGGCAAAGCCAAAGCGAAGCCCAAGGCGAAAGCCAAGCCCGCGGCAAAGCCCGGATCCAAGAAACAGCGCAAAGCCACGGCGAAAAAAAGCTCGGGCTCGCGGGCCAAAGCCAAAGCCTCCAAGTAACCCGTGGCCACGAGCCGCCAGGTCGAGGTCGACGGCCATGAGCTGAAGCTCACCAACCTCGACAAGGTTCTCTACCCCAAGGCCGGGTTCACCAAGGGGGAGGTGGTCGACTACTACGCCAAGGTGGCGGAGGTCATGGTTCCCCACTTGAAGGGGCGAGCGGTGACGCTGCGGCGCTTCCCGGAAGGCGTGGACGACCTCGATTCCGCCTTCTTCGAGAAGCGCTGCCCCAAGCACCGCCCCGAGTGGGTGAAGACGACCAGGGTGAAAGCGGGCCCGAACGCCGGCGACATCGACTTCTGCGTCTGCGACGGCCGGCCGACGCTGGTCTGGATGGCGCAGCTGGCGGCGATCGAGCTGCACCCTTCGCTCTCGCTGGGCCGCAAGCACGAGCAGCCGACGGTCCTCGCCTTCGACCTCGACCCGGGCCCGCCGGCCGGAATCCTCGACTGCTCGCGGGTGGCGCTGCGCCTGCGCGAGCTGCTCGGCCAGGTGGAGCTGGAGTGCTTCGCCAAGACCTCGGGCTCGAAGGGAATGCAGCTCTACGTGCCGCTGAACACGAAGACGTCCTACGAGGAGACGCGCCCCTTCGCCCAGGCAATCGCCCAGCTGGTCGCCAAGCAGACCCCCGACGAGGTGCTGGCGAAAATGGGCAAAAAGACCGATCGCAGCGGCAAGGTCTTCATCGACTGGTACCAGAACAACGAACGCAAAACGACGATCTCCGTCTACTCGCTACGGGCGCGCGAACAGCCGACTGCCTCGACCCCCCTTTCCTGGGATGAGATCGAAAGCGCCTTGGAGATGGACGAAGCGGATGCCCTCGTCTTCGAGGCCGGCGAAGTGCTGGAGCGCATCGAGAAGCACGGCGACCTCTTCGCCCCCGTGCTGAAGTTGAAGCAAGAGCTGCCGGAGCTATAGCGGCTGGCGCACGACCGGCTTGCGGGTCGCCTTGACCTCGTCGAGGCGGCGGACCGGGGTCGTGTAGGGGGCGTTCTTCGCCTTCTCCGGGCCCTCTTCGGCCTCGGCGAGGATCCGCTCGATCGCCTCGGCGAAGGCGTCGAGGCTCTCCTTGGTCTCGGTCTCGGTCGGCTCGATCATCAGCGCCTCCTCGACCAAGAGCGGGAAGTAGACCGTCGGCGGGTGGAAGCCGAAGTCGAGCAGGCGCTTGGCGAGGTCGAGGGTTGCGAGGCCCAGCTCCCTCTTCATCGGCTTGCCCGAGAGAACGAACTCGTGCATGCAATGGCGGTCGAAGGCGACCGGCAGGCGCTCACCGGCGCGGCCCTCGGCCATGCGGGCCTTGAGGTAGTTGGCGTTGAGCACCGCGATCTCCGATGCCTCGGCGAGGCCGTCGGCGCCGAGGCTGAGGATGTACGCGTAGGAGCGGACGAAGACGCCGAAGTTGCCCTGGAAGCCGCGCAGGCGGCCGATCGACTTGGGCCGGTCGCGATCGAGGTCGTATCTGGGGCCGCTGCCGTTGCCGCTCTCGCGCCGCACCACCTGCGGCCGCGGCAGGAACGGCTCGATCCGGTCCGAGACGGCAATCGGCCCCGCCCCTGGGCCGCCGCCGCCGTGGGGCTGGCTGAACGACTTGTGCAGGTTGACGTGGACGATGTCGAAGCCCATGTCGCCGGGCCGCGACTGACCCATCACCGCGTTGAGGTTGGCGCCGTCGTAGTAGAGCGTCCCTCCCACCTCGTGGATCAGGCCGGCGATCTCGGCGATGTTCTCGTCGAAGAGGCCGAGCGTGTTGGGGTTGGTCAGCATCAGGCAGGCGACCTCGCCGTCGACCTTGGCCCGCAGGTCGTCCATCTCGACCCCGCCGCGTTCGTCGGTCGCGACCTTGACGATCTCGTAGCCGGCCATCGTCACCGAGGCGGGGTTGGTCCCGTGCGAGGTGTCCGGCGCCAGCACCTTGGTCCGCGCTTCGCCGCGATCGACGTGGAAGGCGCGGGTGAGGAGCAGGCCGGCGAGCTCGCCATGGGAGCCGGCCGAGGGCTGCAGGCTGACGTGCGGCAGGCCGCAAATCTCGGCCAGCGACTCCTGCAGCAGCCACATCAGCTCCAGCGCGCCCTGGGCCCGCTTCGGGTCCTGCGCCGGGTGCAGCCGGGCGTGGCCGGGCAGCGCCGCCACCCGCTCGTTCAAGCGCGGGTTGTGCTTCATCGTGCAGGAGCCGAGCGGGTAGAAGCCGCTGTCGAGGTCGAAGTTGCGACGCGAGAGGCGGTTGTAGTGGCGGACGATCTCCGGCTCGGCGACCTCGGGCAGGCGCGGCGGCTCGCCGCGCAGCAGCTTCGCCGGGATCAGCTCGTCCAGCGGCGGCTCGGGAACTTCGGCGGCGGACAGGACAGCAGCGCGGCGGCCCGGCTTCGACTTCTCGAAGATCGTCTGCGCGCGTTCGCGCTGCATCGGAGTCTCCATCGAGATCAGGCCCCCCTTGGCGAGTTGTTCGGCGTATGGCCGATCAAGTCGCCAATCTCGGCTTGGATCGCGCCCCCAATCGCCTCGGCGAGGTCGTCGATCTGTGCCTTGCTGCGGCGCTCGGTGATCGCCACCAGCAAGCCGTCCTCGTACTCGGGGTACTCGCGGCCGAGCGGGTAGCCGGCAGCAATGCCGCGCTCAGCGCAGCGCTCGAGCACGCGATCGACGGGAGCATCAAGCCTGAGCGCGAACTCGCGCGCGACCGGCGCCTCGTGCAGCAGCTCGACCCCCGGGACGGATGCGAGATGCTCGCGCGCGTAGGCCGTGCGCCGGACCAGCAGCTCGCCCAGCTCGCGGAAACCCTCGCGGCCGAGCCAGGCGAGGTGGATCGTCGCCGCCAGGGCGTTCAGCGCCTGCGCGGTGCAGATGTTGTGCGTCGCCTTCTCGCGGCGGATGTGTTGCTCGCGCGTTTGCAGCGCGAGGACGAAGCCGCGGCGCCCGTCGACGTCGTCGGTCTCGCCGGCGATCCGGCCGGGCATACGGCGGATCAACTCCTCCGTGCCGCAGAAGAAGCCGAACGAGGGGCCGCCGAAGTCGAGCCGGTTGCCCAGCGGCTGCCCCTCGCCGAGGGCGATGTCGGCACCGCACTCGCCTGGTGGCCTGAGCACACCGAGCGTCATCGGGTCGACCGCGACGACCAGCAGCGCGCCGTGCTCCTTGGCGGCGGCGCCCAGCGCCTCGACGTCCTCGACCGCGCCGAGGAAGTTGGGGCTCTGCAGGAAGACGGCGGCCGTGTCGCCGTCGACCGCCTCGGTCAGGGCAGCGGCGTCGGTGAGGCCGTCCTCGAGCCCGACTTCCTCGATCGTGGCGCCGAAGCCCTCGGAGTAGGTGGCGAGGGTCTCGCGGCTGTGCGGGTGGACGCCGCGCGAGACGACGAAGCGCCGCCGCCCCTTGGTCGCCCCGATCGCCAGGTAGGCGGCCGATGCGACCGAGGACGGCCCCTCGTAGAGGCCTGCGTTGGAGACGGGCAGCGCGGTCAGCTCCGACATCGAGGTCTGGAACTCGAACATCGCCTGCAGGCCGCCCTGGGAGATCTCGGGCTGGTAGGGCGTGTAGGGGGTGAGGAACTCGCTGCGCTGCGTGATCGCGTCGACGATCGCCGGCACGTAGTGGTCGTACATCCCGGCGCCGAGGAAGCAGACCTGCTCCTCGCAGTCGGCGTTGCGCGCGGCGAGCGCCGCCAGCCGCTCGTAGACCTCGGCCTCGCTCATACCCGCCGGCAGCGCCAGCGGCCGGTCGAGGCGCAGCGGCGCGGGGATCTGGGCGAAGAGCTCGGCGGTCGACTCGACGCCGATTGCGGCGAGCATCTCGGCGCGGTCCTCGGGCGTGGCGGAGGTGTAGCGGCTCACCCGGCTAAGGCTACGCAAGCCGGGAGCGGGCTTTGTCAGCCCTTTTCCAGCAACTTGCGGTATTCGCCGGCGTCGAGCAGGGCCTCGGCCTCACCCGGCGCCGTCAGCTTCACCTTGACCAGCCAGCCCTCGCCGTAGGGATCGTCGTTGATTTTCTCGGGCGCGTCGGCGAGCGCGTCGTTGACCTCGACGATCTCACCGGAGAGCGGCGCGATCACGTCGGAGACCGCCTTCACCGACTCGACCTCCGCGTAGGAGGAGTCTTTGTCGATCGCCGCGCCGACCTCGGGCGGGTCGTAGAAGACGACCTCGCCGAGGCTGTCCTGCGCGTACCAGGTGATCCCCAGGACGGCGTGCTCGCCCCCCTCTAGACGGGCCCAGTCGTGCTGGTCGTGGTAAAGCAGATCGTCGGGGTAGTTGGCGTCCGCCAAGTCAGTTTTCCTTTCGGGCCGAGGGACTTGCGTAAAGCGGCTTGGAGGCTACGCGGGCGGCGCGGCGCTTGCCCCGCACGTCGATCTCGATCTCGGTGCCGGGCTCGGCCAGGTCGCTGCGCAGGTAGGCAAGGCCGATGCCGATCTCGAGCGAGGGCGAGAAGCTGCCGCTGGTGACGATGCCGACCTCCTCGTCGCCGGCGAGGACCGGATTGCCCTGGCGGGGAATGCCGGCGCCCTCGATCACGAACGGGGCCAGGCGCTCGGGCGTGCCGTCGGCGCGGGCTAGGGCGACGGCCTCGCAGCCGACGAAGCCGGTCGCCTCCCTGCAGCACCAGCCAAGCCCGGCCTCGATCGGGTTGCGATCGGGGCTGAGGTCGTTGCCGTGCAGGTGGAAGCAGGCCTCGAGCCGCAGGGTGTCGCGGGCGCCGAGCCCGCAGGGGACGACGCCGGCATCGAGCAGCTCGGCCCAGATCGCCGGCGCGATCTCCGGATCGATCAACAGCTCGACCCCGTCCTCACCGGTGTAGCCGGTGCCACAGGCCAGGGCCGGCCGCTTGCCGATACGGGCGGTCGCGACACGCATACGCGCCGGCAGCTCGATCTCGAGGGCACCCTGCACGATCGTCCGTGCGTGCGGGCCCTGAACAGCGAGCATCGCGTAGCGATCGGCGACATCGCGAACCGAGACGTCGAACCCGCGACTCCAGCGACCGAGCCAGCTCAGATCAGCAGCATGGTTGGCCGAATTGGTGACAAGCAAGTAACGGTCGCCGCCAAGCCGGTAAGCGAAGAGATCGTCGAGAACGCCCCCCTCCTCGTTGCAAAGGCAGGAGTACTGAGCTCCACCCAAAGCGATCGTCGCAACATCGTTGGAGAGCACCCGCTGCAAGAAGCGGAGCGCCCCAGGCCCCTCGACCTCGACCTCACCCATATGCGAGACGTCGAACATCCCAGCATGCGTCCGCACAGCCAAATGCTCCTCCCGCACACCCTCATAAAGCACCGGCATCTCCCAGCCAGCGAAATCCACCAACTTGCCCCCCAGCTCGACGTGCTTTTCGTAGAGGGGGGTCCGGCGGAGGCTCACGCGCGCAAGGCTATTAGCTGAGCTCGCCGCGCGGACGCCGCCGAGCTCGCCGTGAAAGGCC
>JBEVMR010000088.1:0-20265 GCA_040508545.1 Solirubrobacterales bacterium | reverse complement strand
TGCGCTCGATCAACCCGGACAGCAGGCGACGCAGGTGCTCCTCCCCGTCGCGGTTGAGGACGACGATCGAGACCAAGGGTGGGCTCGGGAGCTCGGGGGCAGGGCCGAGGCGGCGGCGGGCCTCGGCGGCGAGGTCCGCCTCGAGCCTGCGTTCGTGTGATTCAGAAGGTGTAATCGAACCGCCTGACAATCATCTGGCAGCAGTTTCCAACCAGATCCCGCAGCTCGTCGTCGTAGTACTGCGGGTAGGGGTCGTGCGTAGTCACGTTACGCGGTTCGGCTTCGCGGATCCGCGTAATTGCCTCAGCGCCGAGGGGTGCGCCGGCAGCGGTCAGGAAGCGGCCTAGGTCGTCGACCAGCGACTCGAAGCGGCCAAAGGTCAGCATCTCCGACTCGAGGCCGGCGCCGCAGAATCGCCGGAAGCGGGTCGTGTAGATGTCCTCGCCTGGGGGAGGGGCTTCGTGACTGTCGGGATCGATCAGGCCCGAGCACGCCCTCCGTATAGTGGTGGCGAAATCGCCGATGCCTGCCTCTGCTCTTACTTGCGGATCCGGCGCGCGCTTTAGCAAGAAGTGATACCAGGACACGTACCAATCCCACGGATTGCGGACAAATACAAGGACTGGCCGTCCTCGAGCTTCTGCAGGTATGTCGTCCCAGCCAGGGTGCCGCCTGTCGCGGACGCCGGATACCAAGGAGCCTTTCGGCATCTCCCGCTTCAAGTTGGTGGCGAGAAACGACCCAGCGGTCTTGGGCAGGTGGATGAAGACGAATCTGTCGTGGATGAGCATGGGGTGATCGAGGTACTCCTGGCGCGACGTAGTCTGCGTCGAGCCGGAGGACGTCGAGGGCCGCGGCAAGGTTACCCAGGTGGATCGTGAGCTCCGCCCGTCAGACCCCAATATGCGTGCTCGGCACCTCCCGCAGTGGCACCTCTCTCACCGCCCGTGTCCTCAATCTTGCCGGCGTCTACCTTGGTTCTCCTGAGGACCTGCTCGGCGGCGATCTCAGCCAGATTCCCGCCGCGGACCGTACGAAGGCACGCGTCGCCAACCAGGAGGGGTTCTGGGAGCACTACCGGCTGATGCGTCTCAACGAACGCATCCTCCGCCGTTTCGGTGGAAGCTGGCGCGAGCCGCCCGTCTTGCCGGAGGGTTGGCCGGAGTCCACGGAGCTCGAGCAGGAGCGCCAAGATGCCAAGGCTCTGATTGCGGAGACCTTTGCCGGGCGTGACCTCTGGGGCTGGAAGGACCCACGCAACAGCCTCACGCTTCCCTTCTGGCGCAGTCTTCTACCCGACCTCCGCTGCGTCGTCTGCCTGCGTAACCCGGTGGACGTCGGCGCTTCCCTGGCGCGCCGGGACGGGATGGAAAGCAAGCAAGCGCTTGACCTCTGGCTGGCCTACGTCGCCGCCGCGCTTGTCAATACCTCCGGCAGTCCGCGGCTCCTCGTTTCCTACGAGCGGTACTTCGACGACCCGGCTGGAACCGTCGCACGCCTTGCCCGCTTCGCCGGCCGGGACGGTGCCCTGGACGCTCCCGGAGCGCGCCGGCAGTTGGCTGAGGCCGTCGACGAGCGCCTCTGGCGCAACCGCACCTCTCTCCGAGATGCAGTTGGCGCCGCTGGGGTGCCGAGCCAGATATCGGCCCTGCATCTGGTCACCGAGTTGCTGGCGGCCGCTGGAGACGAGGACTCAGTCGCCACGGCTGAGCTGGGTGCCGCCGTCGATCTGTATGCAGAGGGGGCCCTCGCTGCTTATGACCGATCGCGAGCCGCTGGAGCCGAGTAGAGAAACTCCATGATCGACCCATACAGCTCTTTCGAGTGTGCGAGCAGGAACTCGGGTGACGCTAAACGCTCCCACTGCGCTCGTACCGCGGGTTGGGCATCGAGCACAGCGGCCGGAATCAAGATGCCTAGTCCGTAGTGTCCCGGGACGATCTGGAACTCCAGTTGCATCGATGTCTCCGTGAGGAAATCCTCGACTGCGGTGAGCACACCGTTGCGGGGCGTACCCTCCTCGAGCGCATGGGCGCAGTGACGGTTCATCCCCAGCGTCTGGCTAAGGACAGCCTCCCCCCAAACCACGCCCCCGTTGGCCCACGGCTGACGCCATGCCTCCGGAATCGACTCCGGGTCGTAGTAGAGGTCGCGCCGGCCGTAGGGCCATTCAATGTCGTGAAGCATCACGAGGGGGAATTCGCGCTTCGCGTTACGGGCAACCGACTCCAGGCGTTGTAGCTCCCCATGGACCGTGTACCAGTTGTGGTCGCCATCGATCAGAACCACGTCAGCCGGTGTGATCGCCTCGAGCACGTCGTGGCTTCGTGCTCGGTGAAAGCGCATGGCGTCCCCAAACTGCTCCTCGAACTCGGCGACGTCGAATTTCGGCGTGGGATCGATGACGTCTACGACGGCGTTGGTCGCGGTCGCGAATTCCAGTAGCGGCTTCGTCATCTTCCCGGTATCCGCGCCAATCTCGATTACGGCGCATGCACGCAGCGCGACCAGGAAGGGGCGGACGACCGAGTTCCAGAAGGCGTTCATCAACCTAATCTTCCTAAACTGGACCTCCTTTGTTGACGGTCATCCAATATTGGGACGCGGAGGAGCCGCCCCAGCAGATCGTCGAGCTGCTCGCCACCTTTCCACGCCACAACCCCGGCTCGAGGCAACTTCTATTCAGCGAGTCGAGCGCCGAGGCCCTCATCGCCGAGCACTTCACCGATCGTGAGGTGCGAGCGTTCCGCGCGTGCGCTGTCCCCGCGAGCCAGGCGGATTATCTTCGCTACTGCGCCGGCTATGCCCTCGGTGGTATCTGCCTCGACGCCGACATTCAGTGCGGGGGAGACCTCGGCCCCGTTTTCGCCGGACCACATCGGGGCATCCTGTTCGGCCAGCAGGAGCGACTCCCCGATTGGATCGAGCACATCTTCGCCTGGCCCTACCGCGTCGGGCCATATCGCCTCGTCGCCAACGGCGCCTTCGCGTTCGAGCAGGCTCGCAACCCCCTGCTGGGCCTCGCCATCGAGGTCGCCACCGCGAACATCGAGAACCGCGTTGCTGACGGGCTCACCGGCGTTTGGCTAACGACGGGACCTGGAGTCCTAACTTCGATCTACTTGCTTCAGCGGCTCGGCTCGATCGACGCCTTCATGCGCTTCGCGGAAGGGACGGTGCTCGACTCGACCGCGGCCCTGTTCTGTGAAGTGGTGGGCGATTGGTCCCGGGTTGACGACGCCCTCGACGGCGTAGAGATGGCGCCAGTGGAGAAGATCGACAAGCGGGTTCTGCGGCATGTCGGCGTTCCACGATCAGAGATGGACGGCGCCCACTGGTCCACGCCAGAGGGAAGCATCTTCAGATGATGCGTACCGGCGAATCTGTGGCCGAGCTGCGGATTGCCCAGTACTGGGACAGCGAGGAGATTCCCGGTGAAGTCGCCGATCTGATTGTGACCTTCCGCGACCGCAACCCTGACTTCCACCACAGCGTCTTCAGCGAGTCCGACGCGGAGCGTTTCATTGCCGAGCACTTCGGCCGGCGAGAGGTTTCCGCCTTTCGGGCCTGCGCCGTACCGTCGATGCAATCCGACTATTTTCGCTACTGCGTCGTGCTTGCCTCGGGTGGGGTCTACGCCGACGCCGACTATGAGTGCGTCCGGTCGCTGCGGCCGCTTCTGGATGAATGCGAGGGGGGCGAGATATTCCTCGGGCCAACTCCCTGGACGCTCAACGGGCGCGAGGCCAACCGCGTGTGGAGCGCCTTCTTTGCCTTCCGTCGTTCCGGGCACCCCTTCCTCAGGCTCGCTCTGGATATCGCGACCGCAAACATCGAGGCGCGCCTCAGCGAGCGGATCTGGCCGGTTGGGGAGAAGGTCGTCGAGAGCATCTGGCTCACGGTAGGGCCTGGCATCCCCACCCTGATGCGGTTCATTCGCAACTGGGGTTCCTTCGACGCTTTCGTCGACGGCGTCGACGGCTCTCCGATGGAGCAGTTCGCCGAGCCCTACTGCGAGGCGATCGGCAGTTACGAGCGGATCGTCGAGGCGTTCGAGGGAGTGCGCGTTTCGTCCTTCGAGCGCATGAGCCAGTGGGTGGTCCACCCCGACCCGGCGCCTCGGTACAAAGAAACCGACGCCCACTGGCACAACGTGAAAACTCGGATCTTCCGCTGAGTTGAGGAACGCGCCCTCAGGCGGTTTCCCACTGCCCGCGGAAGGCCGATAGGCCCCCTGCGTAGAAGTCGAGCATGTCCAGCGTCGGGGGGTCTCCTCCCACTGGAGCCGGAGCGTCGCTGGTGAGCGCACTCACCTCTTCCCGGTCGATCTTCACGCCGAAGCGACCTTCCAGTTGGATGGCGATCTCGGCGGCTGACATGCCGCGCGCGTGCAGGCTCGCAACCAGCCGCCTGGGACCGCGGGTGATCTTGCCGACCACTCGATCGAGGGCCGAGCCGAGGTCGACTGCCACGCCTCCGTCGTCGCGCACGCGTATGCAGAGGTCCTTGCCGAACACACCGGCGCCGATCAGGAAGACTTCGCCGCGCTCACGCACGGTGAGCTCCTCGCGGATGCGGGTGTGTACGTCGGGCCAGATCGGGACGTCGTGCAGGGCGGCCTCGTAGGCGCCGTCGAGGTCGCGTTGCGCGTGCTGTGAGGGCACCTTGTAGACGGGGACGTCTTGGACACCCCACTCGGCTTCCAGCACCGGCTTGACGTCGCGGCAGGAGATGACGCTGACACGGCGCCCCGCGAGCATTCCGGGCAGGGAGTCGAGGATGTCGTGGCTGAGCAGGCAGTGGGCAAGGACGGCGGGCTTCCTGCCACATCTGACCCGATCGGCGTAGATGCGGGTGAGCCTGTTCATCTGCCCTTCGACGAGCTCGTGCCCGTAGAGGATCCCGAGCGCATCCGCCTCGTCGAATGCCTGCTCGATCGCCCGCTTGATCTCGAGCACGGCCTCGGCAGAGAAATGCTGGTCGGCGTGTCGCGCGAGCTTCTGCTTTGCCGCGGCGATCGACCCGGCCTCATCCGCGCGTGCGCCCATCAGGACTTCCTCGCCGTCGCCGAAGCGCACTACGGCGGTGGGGGTTCGCTCCTCGATCCGCGTCCTTAGCCACTCGAGGAGTTCGTGCTGCGACAAGACGCTGCTCACCATCCGCCCGATCCTACCCATTGCGTACCAAGAAGCTATTCGCGTCGCACCGAAGCGGGGCGCGGTAGTCTCACGGGGACGATGAGGTCTGTCGGCCGGGCTTTGGGGGTAGCTGAGCCTCGCGATGCCGCGGGCGGCGGGCGCGATCCGGTTGCGTTTGCCGCCGAGATCCGGCGCCGCCTCGGCCCGGCGCCGCAGCAGCCTACCTGGCCGTTGGTCTCGATCGTCGTCCCCAACCGCGATGGCGCCGAGCACTTGCGGCGGTTGCTTCAGGGCCTCACTGAGAGCACCGATTACCCCGCGCTCGAGCTGATCGTCGTCGACAACGCCTCCTCTGATGACTCGGTCGACTTCCTCCGGGCTGTCGAGGCGCCCTTCCCGATCTCGATCCTCGCCAATGTCCACAACGAGAGCTTCGCCGACACCTGCAACCAGGGTGCCGAGGCAGCGAGCGGTGAGCTGCTGCTCTTCCTCAACAACGACGCCGTGCCTTTCGAGCGAGGCTGGCTGCGTGAGCTGGTCGCCTGCCTGGGGGAGTCCGGCGCGGGGGCTGTGGGGCCGACGCTCGTCGAGCCGAGCGACGATGCCGGCGCTTCGCACGGGTACGCCGTGCAGCAGCGCGGGCTCTGGCTGCGCGACCTGGGAGGCCTGCTGGCGCCCGGCTACCGCGACCAGCACGCCGACCCGCTCGGCGAGATCCTTGGTGAGGACGCCTGGCCGATGGCCGTGATCGCCGCCTGCCTGCTGATCGAGCGCCGTCGCTTCGAGCAGGTCGGCGGCTTCACCAGCGGCTACTGGTACGGGCCGGAGGATCTCGACCTGTCGCTGAAGCTGCGCGAGCGGGGGCTGCCGCCCGCGTGCAGCGGCCGTTCGATCCTGATCCACCCGCCGGGCTCGACCCTGAAGACGGTCGACCGCGCCCAGCTCGCCGCCTGGCTGCACGGCAACCGCCGCCTCTTCATGGAGCGCTGGGGCCCGCGGGTGCGCCGCGAGCTCGAGCTCGACCGGCTTCGGGGGGGCGGCCTCTGGGCCGAGCCCGGAGACCCCGGTCCGAGCCCCACCTCGACCAGCGCCGAGTGGGAGAAGCTCGGCTTCTGCCTTGCTGCTGCCGCGCCGCACACCGAGGACGAGGCCCTGCTGGGCGAGCTGCGGCGAGAGCTGCGCCGCCGCGGCCACCGCTGCCTGACCCTGCGCGGTGAGGAGGTGGAGAGCCTCGCCGGCCTCGACTACGACGTGGCGGTTCACGTCAGGCGCCGCTGCCGCTACGTGCCCAAGCCCGCCCAGCTCAACGTCCTCTTGTGCACCGGTCGCAACGATGCCGTCGCCCAGGCCGAGCGCCGCCGCTACGACCTGGTTCTCAACGCGCCCGCCGCTAGGAACGAGGCATCGGCCTCGGCCCTGGTCTCGGCGATCGTGGCCAGGGCGGAGGCGGTCGGTTTCGCGACCCGCATCGACGGCACGGCCGCGCCGCATGCGGCGCCCGTGCGATGAGCGGCTGGGCGGAGGCGAGCACGTGGAGCGGCGATGGCCTGCGGCGCGAGGTCTTCTTCTTCGCGTCCGGCGGCGTCGAGCTGTACGGCTCGCTCTACGCGAGCGCCGGGGTGACCCGCCCGCTCGGCCTCCTCGCCTGCGGCTCCTGGGGGGTCGAGGCCGACCGCACCGAGCCGTTGCTGCGCTCGGCGGCGATCGGGATGGCGAAGCTGGGGGGCGCCGGCCTCGTCTTTCATCATCCCGGCCACGGCGACAGCTGCGGCGACCCCGCCGCCGTCGGCTTGGAGGAGTTGAGCCAGGGGGCGGTCGACGCCCTTGCCGAGGGCTCGCGCCGCTGTCCAGACGTCGAGTGGATCCTCGCCGGCTTCGTCCTCGGCGCTTCGATCGCCTGCCTGGCGCGGCAGCAGGCGGGTGCGGGGCCGCTCCTCTTCGTGCAGCCGGAGCTGCAGCCAGGGGCGTACTTCAAGCGGTTGGCCTCGAGCCGCCGGCCGCTCGCCCCGGGCTCCTCGCCGCGGGAGATGATGCATGCGGGGAAGGTTCCCGGGATGGCCTACGGCTACCCGGTGCCGCGGCGGATCGCCGAGCACGGCGGGGCCGCGGACGCAGCGGTCGAGGCGGCCCTCTCTGCTTTCACCGGCGAGGGCGCGGTGATCCGCCACGAGGCGCCGGACGGGCCCGACCTGGCGCCCGCGCGCTTCGAGCGGATCGAGGTCCCCGGAGCCTGGCGCTTCGGCGCCCAGAACCATCCCCGACTCGCCGCGGCGACGGTCGCCTGGCTCGAGCGGCGCAGCGGGGACGAGTAAGGACAGGGGGCGTGGCGGACGAGCGGAAGGAGGCGAGCGGCCCACTCGCCTACCTGCTGAGGATGCGCGAGCGATACGGCGACGTATTCGCGCTGCGCTCAATCGGCGGGCAGCGGGTGCTGGTCGTTGGCGAGCCCGAGGCAGCGAGGCAGGTCTTCAGCGCTCCGCCCGAGATTCTGCGTGCGGGCGAGGGCAACCGGCGGGTGATCGGCTGGCTGCTCGGCGACGACTCGTTGATCCTGCTCGACGGCGAGCGCCATATGAATCACCGGCGGCGGCTGCTTCCCCCCCTGCACGGCGGCCGGTTGGCCCACCAGGCGGCGGCGATGCGGGCGCGGGCAGAAGAGCACCTCGATCGCTGGCCGCTGGGCAAGTCGGTGGCGACGTTGCCGCTGCTGCGGGCGCTGGCGCTTGACGTCGTTCTCGACGCGGCGTTTGGCGAGAGCAGGGGGAAGGGCGACGGGCCGATGCTGGATGCGCTGCGGGCGCTGCCGTCCGCGAGCCCAAGCGGCCCCGGCGATGCCGATTCCGCGCGCGAGATCCGGCGCGCCGAAGATCTCGTCGACAAGGGGATCGCCCGTCGCCGCCGCCGCTCCGGCCCGCCGGGCAACGACGTTCTCTCCTTCCTCCTCGACGTGACCCACGAGAACGGCTCGCCGCTCTCGGCCCCCGAGGTTCGCGACGAGCTGATCACGCTGGTCCTCGCCGGGTCGGAGACCACTGCCGCCTCACTCAGCTGGGCGCTGCAGCACCTCGCCCGCTCGCCCGAGGCGCTCGCGGCCGCCGCCGCCGAGGCAGCGGGCGGTGGCGGCGCCTACTCCGAAGCGGTCATCCGGGAGACGCTGCGATTGCGCCCCGCGGTGCCGATGTCCGCCCGGCTCGTCGAGCGGCCCTTTCGGCTCGGCGAGCGCCGGGTGCCCGAGGACACGGTGCTCGCCGTCAGCGCGCTCCTGATCCACCACCGCCCCGACCTGTACCCCGAGCCGATGGCGTTCCTCCCCGATCGCTTCCTGGAGGAACAGCCCGGCACCTATACATGGATTCCCTTTGGCGGTGGAGTGAGGCGCTGTGTCGGCGCCAGCTTCGCCATGTTGGAGATGCGCATCGTCCTCTCCGCTCTGCTCTCGCGGATGGTCCCGCGAGCGGCGGGCGGCGCGCCGGAAACGATGCGTGCTCGGGGCAACATCCTGGTGCCTGAGCGGGGTGGCCGTGTCGCATTCGAGCCGAGGTAGGCGAATACGCACTGGGTATCCAAGTGGTACTCACACGGATCGAACCGGGCCGTTGCTAGTCTCCTTGGCAGACATGGGGATGCAAGGGGTCGAGCGCAATCTGCGGCGCTTCATCGTCGAAGAGCTGCTCGACGAGGGCCACGACGGGAGGGATCCGCTGGTGACCGACGCGATCGACTCGCTCGGCGTCGAGCAGCTCGTCGACTACATCGGCGAGGACTTCGGCGTGCGGCTCGTCGACGAGGAGATAAACCGGGAGAACTTCGCCAGCGTGCCCGCTCTGGCGGCCTTCGTCGAGTCGAAGCTGGCGGGGGTGCGGTGATCCGCGGCGCGACCATCTCGGAGGCGCTTCTCGCCACCGTCGATCGCGGCGAGGGCGAGTACGTCTTCCACCTCGAGGACGGGATCGTCCGGCTGTCCTGCGCCGAGCTGGCGGAGCGGGCGCGTTTGGGGGCCAAGCGCCTTCTCGCGCTCGGCGTCGAGCCGGGCGACGCGGTCGCCGTGCTCGGGCCTAACAGGCCCGAGTGGGTCGTCTCGGCGTTCTCGATCTGGCTCGCTGGCGCCGTGCTGGTGCCGGTGCAAAAGCGGCTGCGGGTTCGCGATCCCGCCGCCTTCAGGGAGCAGCTGGACTCGCTCCTCTCGGTGGCGGGGTGTCGCTTGGCCCTCGCCGACCCGACCCTCGCCTCGCTGCTCCCGGACGGGGTGGGGGTCTCCTGGGACGGCGCGGGGGAGACCAGTGCCGAGGAGCCCGTGGCGCCCGCCCCGGCCAACGCCGCGGTGATCCAGTTCACCTCTGGAAGCACCTCCACCCCGCGCGGAGCGCTCGTCACCCACGCCGCGGCGATGGCCCAGGCCGAGATCCTCGACGAACTGATCGTCAACGGCGACGGCTACCGCGACTCGATCGGATGGGTGCCCTTCTTCCACGACCTTGGTTTGTTCCTCAACGTGCTGCCGGCCGCGGTCTGGGGCCTGACCAGCCATCACTTGCCCACCGAGCGCTTCGCCCGCGATCCGGCCGAGTGGCTGCGGCTCGCGGCGCGGACTCGTGTCGCGCAGACGATCACGCCGGCGTCCGGGCTGGGCAACGCGCTCAGCGCACTCGCACGGCGTAGCGAGCGGGTCGACCTGGGGGCCCTCGAAGCGGTTCGTTTCGCCGCCGAGGGGGTCGATCCGAACGTGCTCCGGCAGCTTTCCGAAGCGGAGACCCGCCTCAACCTGCGTCCGGAGGCGCTGGGTTCCAGCTACGGCATGGCCGAGGTCGCCCTCGCGGTGACCTACTCGGCGCCCGGGTCGGGCCTGCGGCGCGAGCGCATCTCGATCGACGCGCTGGCCACCGACGGTGTTGCGGCACCGGCCGGGCGCGGTCCCTCGCGACTTCTGGTCGCCTGTGGCGCGCCGAAGATGGAGCTGCGGATCCACGGCCCAGGCGGTGAGGGTGAGGGCGAGGGCGATCTGCCCGAGCGCCACGTGGGCGAGATCCTCCTGCGCGGGCCGTCGACGATGAGCCACTACGTCGGCCCCGGCGCGCCCGACCCTTTCCGCGACGGCTGGTTGCGCACCGGCGACCTCGGCTACATGGCTGACGGCCAGCTGTATGTGACCGGGCGGGTCAAGGACATGGTGATCGTGATGGGTGACAACTACTACCCGGAGGACTTCGAGTGGGCAGCGGGGCGGGTCGAGGGTGTGCGCCCGGGGCGATGCGTGGCGTTCACCCGGCCCGGTACCGACGAGGTTGTGGTGCTGGTGGAGCCGGTCGGGGACGGCGACCCGGGAGCCCTAGCGATCTCCGTGAAGAACGCCGGGGCCGATGCAGTCGGCGTCCCTCCGAGCGAGGTCGTCGTCCTGGCCCCCGGGACCGTGGACAAGACGACGAGTGGCAAGCTGCGCCGCGCCACGATGCGCGAGCGCTACCTGAGCGGCACCCTCGAGGCTGTGCCAGCTTGACTGACCATCCCGTTCTCATCCCCGCCGCGGAGGGCGCTGTGGGCGGCATCGTCAGTGAGCCCGAGGGCGGAGTGGAGGCCGCGATGCTGCTGCTCGGCGGCCACGGCCGCCCGGCGCGCTCCGGGGTCAACTCCTTCTGGGCTCGCACCTCCCGCCGCCTCGCTCGGGAAGGGGTCCTCGTGCTGCGCATCGACTACTCCCGCGAGGGAGAGACCCTGCCGATCGGCGAGGGGAAAGGTGGCCTGAGGTGGAAGCATGACCTCGACCTGAGCCTCTCCGCGCAGGCCGCGGCCTGGCTGCGCGAGAGAGTCGACGACGACACCCCCTTCGTGTTCGCCGGCGTATGCGCCGGGGCGCGATTGGCGATCGAGCTGGCGGGGCGCGACCCGCGCTTGGTCGCCGGAGCTTTCCTCGTCGTGCCTTACCTCAAGGACCTCGCCACGATCGAGCGCCGGCTCGAAGCCGGCGACGCCGGAGTCGACGCGGGCACTGTTGACCCCGTCGATCCACTCGTCGTCGAATGCGCGCGGCGGGTTCTCCTCCACGCCCCCGTCTGGGCCCTCGTCGGCGAGCGGGACGACTCCGAGCTTCCCGAGCTTCAGCGTTGCCTCGGGCCGAACGCCCATCGCGAGCTCGAAGTCGAGGTTGTTCTGGACGCGGCCCTGCACCTCCTCGACCAGCCCGGGCTCCAGAGCGAGGTCGGCGACCGGCTTGTGACCCGCATCGCGCGCATCAGCACGCGCGCCAATCTGCGCGCGCGCTGATCGCTCGCACACGTTTTGCAGGGAAAAATCCCGGCCGGCGAACAGCAAACGTCCAATTACACAGGAAATCCTTGCGCATTCGCTCGAGAGGGGCTATGGATCAGCTGCCCCTAGATGGGGGCAGCGCTTGGTCCTATCTGGGCCACGGCGCGGAATCCAATCCGAAAGGGAGACAATGACTCGCTATTTGAAAGTCCTCGGGCTCGCCCTGATGGCGGCCTGCGCACTGAGCGCATTCGCGGCATCGGCGGCGTTTGCCCAGCAGGGGACAGCCACATCGGACGGTCCGTTCAAACTGACAGGGACAGAGATCGGCGGGGAAGGCGCAAACGAATTCAATTTCGGTGGCGGTATTCCCGGCGCTAAATGCGTGGACTCCTCGTTCCACGGAGGCGCATTGGGTGCAACACCGCACACGACCGTTCCCTCGGGATCGACTACATTCACAGTCGCTCCAACATACAAAAGCTGCAAAGTAGGATTCCTGCCCGCCACAGTTAAAACGACAACCTGTGACTTCGTGTTCCACCTCGGTCAGACAACAGGTGGCACGCACACATACGGGCTCACTGCCGACGTCGAGTGCACCACCCCGGGTGACGAAATACACCTCGAAGTGTACACCGACGCGGCGCACACCAACAAAGTCTGTTCGATTACATTCCCGCAGCAGACAGGCATCACGGGTCTGCACGCGACTGATACGACAGCCGGCGACATCCTGATCAGCGGGACCGCCACCGGCATCACAGCGTCGCACAAATCCGAAGGCGGTTGCCCCGGAGCAGCGCACACCACGACCGCAACCTACAAAGCCAACGTCACATTGTCGGGTGACAACGCAGCAGGAACCGCGACACCCCTCAGCATCTCGCACCCATAGTCGGGGCGATTAAGTAGAGGATTGACATACAACAGGGCCGGGAGCAATCCCGGCCCTGTTGTATTACCGGGACGTATCTTGACAAGCACGCTGAAGTTCCGATATGGTCTGGATTGGGTCGGTGCTCAGGGAGGGTGCCGGGCCACGGGGAAAACAGGGACCGCAAGAGGGAGGGTGAAAGCGTGAGAGGACTATTTCGGTCCGCGACGGGGGGCTTGATTCTGGTTGGCTTCCTTTTGGCATCGGCCCTCGCCCCGGCGGGCGCTGGCGCAGCGCCGCCTACCTTGTGGCAGGAGGCGGAGTCCGGCTCTGGGGCGGGACAGACTTTCGCTCCTCATGGGGTCGCTGTTGCTTCGGCCAGCGCTCCGAATCGCGGTCACGTCTTCGTCGGAGATCTGGGCAACAGCCGCGTCGTCGAGCTGGACCCATGGGGGGTGTTCGTCCGCGCCTGGGGCTGGGGGGTAGTCGCCTCGGGCCCCGGTGACGAGCCGCGCAACGAGATCCAAGAGGTGACCGTCGATGCCACCGCCGGCAGCTTCCAGATCCGCCTCAGCTTCACCCAGTTCACCGGAGCAATCCCCTTCGATGCCTCCGCCGCCTCCGTGCAAACGGCGCTCGAGGCTCTCAGTAACGGCCTCGGTAGGGATGGCATTTCGGCTGAACCCGGTGACTTCTCCGTCACCGGGCCCGACGGGGGACCGTGGGAGATCGAGTTCACCGGGGCCAACGCGGATACCGACGTCCCCGAGGCTTCGATCGCCAACTCGACTCTGACCGGTGGTACGGGGGCGAGCATCGTCACGGCCCAGCCCGGCGCCAACTTCGAGGTTTGCGTTGCTGCCGATGGCGACATCTGTCGCACCGGGCAGGGTGGCACCGCTCCTGGTCAGTTTAGTGGCGCAAGCCCCCAGGGCGTCTCCGTCGACTCCGCCGGCCACGTCTACGTCGTCGACCATGGCCTTCCTTCCAATCAGCGTGTGCAGAAATTCTCCCCCGCAGGCGAGTTCGAGCTGATGTTCGGCGGTGGTGTCAACCAAGGGGGTGGTACGCCCGCGAATCCGGGTGACGTCTGCACGGCGGAGCACGTCGAAAACGGCGATACCTGCGGCGCTGGCACCGAAGGCGCCGACCCGGGTGAGTTCGGCGAATGGGCCTTCAGCGGCAGCTTTATCGCTGTTGGGCCGGGTGACCGAGTTTACGTCGGCGACGTGGGCCGGATCCAGTACTTCGACGCAGATGGTGAATTCGAAGGTCAGATCAACGAAGGGATCGGGCCGACGCAGAAGATCAAGGCGCTGGCCGTGGGGCCGAGCGGCATCGTCTACGCGGCGATCGAGGGCCTGGCAGGCGTGCGGCGCTGGAGCGCCTTCCCCGATCATGAACCGCTGGCTACCATCGACGTCGAAGGCGCGGCGCCGCAGGCGCTGGCGGTCGACGGCGATGAGAACATCTACGCGATCACCGGCTCCGCCGCGCTGGTCCACAAGCTCGACGAAGACGGCGATGAGCTGGAAAGCTGGGGGCAGGAAGAACCGCCGGTGCCGCAATTCGGCGGATCGGCCGGGATTGCGGCTGGCTCTGCCTGTCTGAATGCAGGCGAAGGCGCAAACGTCTACGTTGCCAACACGGTCGAACAAGACAGCTTCGTGCGTGCCTACGGCCCGCCGCCCGACTTCGTCCTGCCGCCCGGCTCGGGCCTCTGCGAGCCGCCGCCGGTGGTGCCCCCGGCGGTCGAAGTGCAGCGGGCGCTCGAGGTGGGCGACGAAGAGGCCACCGTGGCGGCGGAGATCAACCCGCTGTTCTGGCCCGACGCGCGATACTACGTCCAGTACGGGACCGGCAAATGCTCTGAGGGGGGTTGCCCGGAGCAGCGGCCGGCGCCGCCCGGTCTGCTCCTGACCGGACAGGTGGTGAACGAACCGATCGCCTCGGCTCCGATCTTCCTCGACGGCCTCGAGCCCGACACCACCTACAACTTCCGCTTCGTCGCGCAGTCGAGCGGCGGCGGCCCGGTCTTCGGCGTGGGAGCGACCGCGGCCGAACCGCAGGGCGAGGAAGCGAGTTTCACCACCTTCGGGCCCGTTCCACCCCCCCCACTTTGCGCCAACGACCAGTTCCGCAAGAACCTCCCGGGTGAGTTCCTGCCCGAGTGCCGCGCCTATGAGCTGGTCAGCCCGGCGGAGAAGGGGGGGACGGACGCGATCGCGCCTAACAACTTCGCGATCCTGCCCGAGGAGGAGGCGCACTTCCACGCCTCACCGGATGGGGAGCGAGTCTCCTACGCCTCGGCTGTTGCCTTCGGCGACTCCAGGGCGGGGCCCTTTACGGTCGGCTACGTCGCCTCACGCTCAGGTGACGGCTGGTCGACGCACGGGGTCCTGCCACCGCAGGGGACCAATATCGATGAGGTCACGCCCACCTACGCCTGGAACCACGTGCTCGGTTTCTCCGAGGATCTCTCCTCGACCTGGCTTTACACCGACTCCAATCCCCCGCCTGCAGGTGGAGTCCTCGGCTACCGCAATCTCTATCACTGCGACAACGAGACCGACGAGTGTGAAGCGCTGACCACCGAGAAACCGCCCTTCTGGCCCTCTGGGCAGGACTTCAAACCGTGGCTGGGCGGGTTCTCGGCGGACGGGGCGGTCTCGGCCTACTCGGCCAACGATGCGCTGGTGCCGGGAGCCTCGGCGGCGAGCAACGTAGGCCCCGTTATAAGCGGACCGATCTACCAGGTCTACGAGTACCGGGCGGGCGAGGGCCTCAGCCTGGTCAGCCGCCTGCCCGCGGGAGAGGGGGGAGGAGCAAGCAACCAGCACGCCTTCGTCGGTGGCGGGCTCGAATCGCTCGAGGGGGCGGTATCGGAAGACGGCGAGCGGATCTACTGGACGACTTGGGCCGGGACCCCGGACAAAGGCGTGGTCCCGAGCGCGAGCGTGTCCGAAAACGGCTGGGTCAGGGGACGGATCTTCCTGCGTGAGAACGGCACGGCGACGCTGCCGGTGTCTGGCACGGTCGCGAGGGACGCCCCGCTCCCCGAGGACGCTCGGTTCTGGGTCGGGGCGCCCGACGGCTCGAGTGTGCTCTTCTCGATGGACGCCAAACTCACCCTGCCGGGCCAGGAGCTCTACCGCTATGACCGCGCGAGCGAATCGGCGACGATGATTGCCGGAGGGGGCGTCCTCGGAGTCGGCGGCGCCGCGGAGGATCTCAGCCGCGCCTACTTCGTCTCGACCGAGGTACTCGACCCCGCGCCCAACTCAATGGGGGACGTGGCGGTCGCGGGGGAGCGAAACGTCTATCTCTATGACGAAGAGGAGGGGATCAGGTTCGTGGCGACTCCGGTTGTTAGCGTGGCGGGAGGGCCCTCCTTCACTATCTTTCCCAACGGAAACGACCACTTGGCGGACCACCTGAGCAGGGTGAGCGCCGACGGCGGTGCCCTGGTCTTCGTCGCCTACAACTCCCTGACCGGCGTCGACAACACGATCGACGGCGAGCCCTACATGGAGGTCTTCCGTTACGGAGCGGCAGAGGATCGCCTCGACTGCGTTTCCTGCAACCCGGCCGGGGCGCAGCCGCTGGGGCGCGAAGACGACACCAGAAAGCCGTTTGTCTCGGCCAAAATCCCGGGTTGGCGCCAGGGGATCCTCTACCAACAGCGCGCCCTCTCCGACGACGGCGACCGCGTCTACTTCGAGAGCTTCGACCGCCTGGCCTCCGCGGACACCAATGGGCGGCTCGACGTCTACCAGTGGCGGGCGCCGGGCACGGGCGAAGATCCTGATACCTGTGACACCGGCGACGTCAGCTTCTCCGCGGTAAGCGGCGGCTGCGTCGACCTGATCTCCACCGGCAAGAGCGACGCCGACTCGCACTTCATCGAGGCGACCCCCGACGGGAAAACCGTCTTCCTCCGCAGCTTGGAGCGGTTGGTCGGCCTCGACCGCGACAACCTCTTCGACGTCTACGCGGCGCGCATCGGCGGCGGTCTCGCCGCTCAGTACCCGCCGCCCGACCCGCCCGCCTGCACCCCCACCGAGTCATGCCCGGGAGCTGGATCTGTGGCCCCGGCTGAGGTGGGCGCGGGGAGCGCGGAGTTCGTCGGCCCGGGCAATCCGCCGGCTCAGGGGGATTGCGCCAAGGCGACGCGGCTGGCGCGCAAGCACAGCCGTGCGGCCAAAGATCTCCGGCGCCGTTCCACCCGCCTCGCCCGCGCGGCGAAAAAGAGCTCTGATCCAGAGGATTCACAGGCAGCGCGACGCCAGGCGGCCCGCCTCGCGACGGAGGCCAAACGCCACGCTTCCGCGGCGCGGCAGGGCGCGAAACGCGCCAAGCGCTGCCGCAAAGCGCAGCGAGCCGGCGCCGACGGGAGGACGGGACGATGAGGAACCTGGCGATCACGCTTCTGGCAGCCGCGCTCATCGCCCTCGCGGGGGCGCCGGGCGCGGCGGCCGAGATCGGCTTCAAAGAAGTCGACGTCACTTTCACCGACCCCGATGGCAACCCGGCGTTCCAGTCGGGCTCGCATGCCTTCTCGATCACCACCTCCTTTGCATTCACCACTAAACCTGACGCCAACCTGGACGAAATCCCAACCGAGCCAGTCAAAGACCTCGATTTCGGCCAGATCGAAGGGCTGGCGGGCGATGCGACGACGATGCCGACCTGCACGACCAGGGAGTTCTTAGGCAGCGGCGACGCAAGTACCGGCAACAGCTTCACCTGCCCGGTCGATTCGGCGGTTGGCACTGGCCTCGTTCAGATCCCGCCGCTGACCTTTCCCCCCCAGGCCGTGGCTATTTACAACCTGGAGGCCCCCCGTGGCTACGCGGCCCGCCTTGGCTTCAAGGTGCTGGGGATCCCGATTGTCCTGTTGGTCTCGGTCAACCCCGAGCCGCCGTTCAACATCATCGCCGGCGCCTCCTCCAACCCGCAGACGATCCCGGTCTACGGCGCCGAGATCACGATCTGGGGGGACCCCTCGGACCCCCGCCACGACGAGAACCGCGGCGAATGCGTGGTTTCGCCCGCCACCAGCTGCGAGGCCAACCTTCCCGAGCGGCCGTTCCTCACCCTGCCCCGCGCCTGTCTGGGACCGCTCGAGACCACCTGGGCGATGAACTCCTGGCTGGATCCGGATAACGTCGTCACTGGCGCGGTCGAAACGCATGACGAGTTCGACGTCCCGCATGGCTTCGAGGAGTGCGACACGCTCGGGTTCGGCCCCGAGGAGATCGGCGCCGCGCCGACCACCAACCGCGCCGAGAGCCCCTCGGGCTTCGATTTCACGATCGAGATCGAAGACGAGGGCCTGATCGACCCCAAAGGCAGGGCCGACTCCGACCTTAAGAAAGCGGTCGTCACCCTGCCCGAGGGCCTCACCGTCAATCCCGCCGCCGCCAACGGCCTCGACGCTTGCTCTGCCGAGGAGCTGGCGCGCGAGACCGCCTCCTCGCCGCCGGGGGACGGCTGCCCGGATGCCTCGCGGGTGGCTGACGTGAAAGTGGAGACGCCGCTGCTCGACGAGCTGATCGAGGGCTCGATCTTCCTCGCGGAGCCCTTCGATAACCCGCTCGGCACCCTCTTGGCGGGCTATCTCGTGCTCAAGCAGCCCGAACGCGGCATCGTCGTCAAGCTGGTGGGGGCGATCGAGACCGACCCCTCCACCGGGCGGATAACCGCCTCCTTCGACGAAAATCCCCAGTTCCCGTTCAGCCGCCTCGAAGTCTCCTTTCCCGGTGGCCCCCGCGCGGCGCTCACCACCCCGCAGAGCTGCGGGACCTACGGGATCCAGACCGAGCTCTACCCCTGGTCCGGCAATGCGCCAGTCGTCGAGACCGACGAGTTCGAGATCACCGAGGCCGCCGGCGGGGGCGCCTGCCCCGGCTCCAACGCCGCCCTGCCGCTCGCCGCTGACTTCGACGCCGGTACGGTGGAGCCGCTGGCCGGGCGCCACAGCGCCTTCGTCATGAACCTGCGCCGCGAGGACGGCAGCCAGCGCTTCCGCCGGGTGACCCTGAACCCGCCGCCGGGACTGACCGCGAAGCTGGCCGGCACCCCTCCCTGCTCCGATGCCGCCCTGGCCAAAGCGGCCGGGCGTAAGGGCATTACCGAGCAGGCCTCGCCCTCCTGCCCGTCCGCTTCGCGGTTGGGGTCGGTCTTCGCCGCCGCGGGCTCTGGCCCCGATCCTTATTGGGCGCCGGGCGTCGCCTACTTGGCCGGTCCCTATAAAGGCGCCCCGTTGAGCCTTGCCGTGGTCACTCCCGCAGTCGCCGGCCCCTTCGACCTGGGCACGATCGTCACCCGCGTCGCCCTCTACATCGACCCGCAAACGGCGCGGATCAGCGCCGTCTCGGACCCGATCCCGCACATCCTCGAGGGGATACCGCTCGACGTGCGCACGGTCTCGGTACGGATCGACAAACCGCAGTTCACGCTCAACCCCACCTCTTGCGATCCGCTCGGCTTTGACGGCTGGCTGATCTCCACCCTGGGCGCTCAGCTGGCGCTGCACAGCCGCTTCCAGGTGGCAGAGTGCGGCCGCCTGGGCTTCCGCCCGCGCGTGAGCCTGCGCCTCTTCGGCCCGGTCAGGCGGGGCGGCTACCAGGGGCTCAGGGCGGTGGTGCGCCCTCGGCCCGGCGATGCCAACGTCGCCAGCACCGTCGTCCGCTTCCCGCGCTCTGCCTTCGTCGCCCAGGAGCACATCCGCACCGTCTGCACCCGGGTGCAGTTCGCCGCAGACGCTTGCCCACCTGGCTCGATCTACGGCCGCGCCATCGCTCGCAGCCCGCTGCTCGACTACCCGCTGCAGGGCAACGTCTACCTGCGCTCGTCGGATAACGAGCTACCCGACGCTTTGGCCGACCTGCGGGGCCCCGCCCAGCAGCCGATCCGGGTCGAGCTCGCGATTAGGAACGATTCGGTGGGCGGCGCCCTGCGCAACACCGTGCAGGTCGTCCCCGACGCCCCGGTCTCCTACTTCCGCCTCGACCTCTTCGGCAAGGGCAAGGGCCTGATCGTCAACTCGCGCAACATCTGCACGAACGCGAACAGGGCGACGATCAGCCTCAAAGCCCAGAACGGCGAGCGCCGCATCCTGCGCCCGATGGTCGCCAACTCGCGCTGCAAGAACCAGCCCAAAGCCAAACGGCCCTAGCGCAAGACGCGCCGATTCGCGCGCGCGCCGATCGGCGCGCGCATCGATCGCTCCGACACGATTTGCAGGCAAGCTCGAACACGCCCACGTCGCCTGCGATGAATTCCCAAGTATTTCTTGACCAGTAGCCCCCGAGCCTCTATCGCTTGCCCCTTCGTTCCAAACCGAAAAGGAGCAAGCAGATGACTCGCAAACTCAAGCTACTCGGCACGGTCCTGATGGCGGCCTGCGCGCTGAGCGCGGTCGCGGCATCGGCGGCGTTTGCCCAGCAGGGGACAGTCACATCGGACGGTCCGTTCAAACTGACAGCAACAGAGATCGGCGGGGAAGGCGCAAACGAATTCAATTTCGGTGGCGGTATTCCCGGCGCCAAATGCGTGGACTCGTCGTTCGAGGGGGGCGCATTGGGTGCAACACCGCACACGACCATTCCCTCGGGATCGACTACATTCACAATCGCTCCAACATACAAAAGCTGCAAAGTGGGATTCCTGCCCGCCACAGTTAAACCGACAACCTGTGACTTCGTGTTCCACCTCGGTCAGACAACAGGTGGCACGCACACATACGGCCTCACTGCCGACGTCGAGTGCACCACCCCCGGTGACGAAATACACCTCGAAGTGTACACCGACGCAGCGCACACCAACAAAGTCTGTTCGATCACATTCCCGCAGCAGACAGGCATCACGGGTCTGCACGCGACTGATACGACAGCCGGCGACATCCTAATCAACGGAACCGCCACCGGCATCACAGCGTCGCACAAATCCGAAGGCGGTTGCCCCGGAGCAGCGCACACCACGACCGCAACCTACAAAGCCAAC
>JBEVMR010000021.1:0-16790 GCA_040508545.1 Solirubrobacterales bacterium | reverse complement strand
CTCCGTATCGACTCCCGGAGGACCGAGGCGCGTCTTCCCCTCGAGTCCCTCGACGTTCGGCAACGCCGCCCAGAGCGATTCCGCCGTATGCCGCGAGCCGACCAGGACACAGCTGGCGGCGTTCATGCCCTCTTCGGCGTATGGAAGGAACCGGGGGTCTGGTTTGACCGTGTACTCCAAGGCCGAGCCGTGGATCTTGGCTGCGAACTCGCCGATCCCGGCGCGAGCGAGGATGCAGGGCCCCATGACGAGGTGCCCGCCCAGGGCTGCGTCGAAGCCTCCCGTGCTCTCGGCCACGGACCGCACGGCGGCCACGTTGGCCTCGATGTAGCGGTCGAGCTCCTCGGCGGTCAGCTCGGAGAACGTCTTCACCTCGAAACCCTCATAAGGGTCTTTCACATAGACCGGCAGCAGCCCGTGGATGTCAGGGTTGTGGATCTCGACCCCCTCGATCTCGACCTGGCGGTCCTGGCAGAGGAGGTGGACCTCATGGCCCAGGACGGCAAGGGCGCGGGCGAGGTTGACGGTGTAGATGTTGCTGCCGGTGCCGCGCAGCATGTAGCCGTGGAAGAGCAGGACGCGCATGGATGCCGGGGAAGCTATTAGTGTTCCCGGCCGTGAACTCGAAGCAGCTCTACCGGATGCGGGCGCCGGCCTCGGGCCGAGAGGCCCTCGCCTACGCCGAGCCGGGCTCGGTCTACGTCGATCGCGAGACCGACGAGGAGATGGCGCCGGTGGCGATGGTGCTGCCGCTCGCCCCTTCCGCCTCCGCCCTGCCGCGCACGCCGGAGAACCTGCGCGCCTGCCGCCGCTGCGACCAGCTGATCGGGCTCGACGTCAGCGACTGCCCGTACTGCGGGCTGCGCCAAGAAGCGCTCTAAGAGCCCGACTCGGACTTTCGGGCTTGCCTGCGGCGAGCCCTGACCCACAACCAGAGGATGCGTCCGGCCCACTTCAGGGTGTTGTCGAGAGTGCCCAGAAGGCGCCGGCGCAGCTTGCCCTTCGGCGCCGGCGGCTCCGCCTCGGCGTCGATCGCCGCTTTACGCAGCATCGCCCGCAGGACGAACCCAGCTCTGGCCTTGAGGCCGTCGATGCGCTCCTTGGGCAGCGTCGAGATGTCCTCTTCGCCGATCGCGTGCCGATCGAGATAGGTTCGCCAATCGACGTCTGGGTCTTCCAGCGCCTCCTTCTTCTCGACGGCGAGGATCTCCCGCTGGACCGCCTCCAGAACCGGCGCCCGCTCCTCCTCTGTCGCTGTCGACATGATCGCGCCGACCAGGATCTCGGCCGCGTCGAGGCGGCCCCAGAGGAGGTCGTTCTCGCGCCAGCGAACGTCGAGGAAGCCGCCGAAATGGCCGGCGGTATCGCCCGCCAGCTTCTTTGCCGCCGCAACTCCGGTGCTCGCCGCCGCCGCGGGGCTGATCTGGGCGTGCTGGACGAGATCGCGATGGCGAAGGCCGCCACCCACTTCGATCGGCAGCAGCAGGGAGTCGCGGTAGTCGAAGCCTTCGAACACCCTCCCCAGCAAGACCTCGAACTGCTCCCCGCCCGCGGCCTCGGGCTCGGTCGGCTCGGCGAGCACGACCACGACCCCGGCAAGCGCAGAGGCGACCACCTCGCCGACCTCCACCCGCACGGCCTCGAAGCGGTCCAGCGCTTCGCCGACACGCGCCCTGGCGACCCCGAAGGCCTGCTTGGCCGCATCCGCGCCGTCGCCCTCCTCGGACCCGATCTCCTGGGCAGCCAGGTTTCTCCAGAGCGAGTTCCTGATCGACTCGAACGCAGCCCACAGATCGAGCCTCAGGGAAGAGGCCAGATCCGACCGCGCCCCGGCGCCTTCGCGCCTCTCGACCAGCTCGACCGCCATCCCGACCAGCTTGATCAGGTAGTAGGCACGGCGCAGCTCGAAGGCAAGATCGGGAAGCTCGCGCCAGCCCTCGCCCTCCCAGCCGGCGCTTTTCAGGGCGCTGTAAGCCCCGTCCACGAACGCGCGCCTGATCGCCCTGGGCTCGAACGGGCGCGGTCGGCCCGGCCAGGCGGCGAGCAGCAGCCAGTCCGCGATCTCCTCGGCGAAGGCGCGGGCACGGAGGCGGCGGTAGGAGGTGGGCGCCGCCCCGAGCGGCGGCGGGCCCTGGCTGCTCAGCTCGCGCTCCAGGTCGGTGATCAGGATTGCGATGCGGCGCACCGCCTCGTTGTGCTCTTCGAGCCCTTCGAGGTCGCCGGCGATGCTCTGGTAGCGGGGAATCTGGGCTATGGCGCTGACCGCGATCTGGTCGAAGGCCGGCTTCGGCCCGGGCGGTGTGGGCCTCTCGAGCGGCTTCGGGTCGGGGTCGACGCTGATCAGCCAGCGCCGCACCGGGCGGTCCGAGGAGCGGGTGAAGATCGTCTGCAGCGTCTCGGTGAAGGGCTTGTTGTTGAGGATGCCTCCGTCGGCGAACCAGGCCGCCGGTTCGTCGCGCGGATCGAGCACGCCGTCGCCGGCGTCGATCTTCACCGGCTCGAAGGCGACCGGGAAGGCGCTGGTCGCGCGCGAGAGCTTGACCAGGTGCCCGTCGGACCTGGCAGCTGCGGCGGCGCCAGGGGGGCGGGCGAAGTCGTCCCGCCCGTACCCCGGGCGCCGTTTCAGCTGGAACACGTAGCGATGCTTGAGCGACTCGACGCCGGCGCCGAGCGAATCCTCGAAGTGGCGCAGGTCGCCGCGCAGGTGGGTCGCCGAGACGAACAGGTCGAGGGCGCCGTCCGCGCTCGGACCGCCGCCGTCCAGCTTCCCGAAGCCCTCCGCGAGCTGGCCCTCCATGACCTCGGTGCTCAGCAGCGACTCCGGCTCGGTTTCACCGAGCCGGCGCAGGAGGTCGCCGATGTCACCCTGCTCGATCCAGAGCTTCCTGACCGCCTCGACGTCGCCGCCGCTTGCCAACGCCTTCGCCAGCAGGATGCCGTTGATCCCGCCGGCCGAGGTCCCGGCGACGATGTCTACGCTCGCGCGGGAGAGGCCGGCCTTGTCCAGGGCGTCGGCATAGCCGGCGGAGCCGGGGGCCTCGCCCGACTGGGCCCCCTCGTGCTCGGCCGAGGCCCGCAGCAGGCGCTGCACCTCGACGACGACGCCGTAGATGTAGACGGCGAGCGAAACGCCGCCGTACAGCACTAACCCAAGCCTCAGCTCGGGCTTCTTGCCGCCCGCCATGCGGCAATACTTAACATCATCTGCTTGATCGGAGTTGTTAGGGCTGCTTGACGACGGTCGCCGTGTAGAGCAGGCGCGCGTTGGAGTAGTAGCAACCGTAGGTCTTCGTCTTGCCCACGCCCTGCTGCGGGTGGCCGCCCTGGATGTCCTCCTTCGAGGAGCAGTGGTCGGGCAGGCGGCTGCCGCGCCAGGTGTTGTCTTCGTCGACGTTGAAGGCGAACATCGGCGCCCAGGTGGGAACCGTCAGCGCGACGACCTGGCCCTGCAGGACGGTGAGCGGATGCTCGAGCGCGAAGACGATGGTGCTGCCGAAGTAGGGGTTGAGGACCTGCAGCGGGCTTTGCCGGACCAGTTTGAACTGCGGCGGCTTCGAGCCCTCGACCGGGCGCAGGATGCCGATCCGCGCCTGCGACGGGTTGCCGAGGAATTCGTTGAAGAAGCCGACCTCGTTGGTCATCTTGTCGGTGTCCTGGCGCGACGGGCGGGCGAGCGTGATCGACCAGGCGACGATCTTGCCGTCGAAGGGCGCCTCGTAGGGTCGCGGGACGCCGCCCGCGATCGCCTGGAAGCCGGTTACGTGACCCTCGACCCGGCAGGGGATCACCTCGACGTTGTTGACGATCTTGCCCGGGCAGGACGGCGGCGGGGTCGAGTCGGTCTGGCCAAGCACGATCACCCGCGCCGGCGCCGAGTCGGCGGGGCCCGGCCAGGCGGCCGCGACGAGCGCCGCCAGGGCACAGGCAAAGCTCAGCGCGACCAGGGCGCGGCTCTTCTGATTTCGGTTTTCTGCTGCTCTCAAGAGTGTCTCCAAGCGACAACCCGGACGCCTGGCCAGGGTTGCGGCACCGGATTCTGTCGTTCGCCACGCCTCGACAGGGTCCTCCGACGCGGATGCACGATCACGGCCACACGCAATTGGCCGGTTAGCCAATCGTCTAGGGTTGCCAGCCGTGACGGAGGGTGCGGCGCCAGCAGACGAGTTCAACCCCGCCGGCCTCGCCTCGCTCGGCATCGAGGCCGACGAGGTCGACCTGGCCGTGATGGCTGCCGTCCACGGGCTGCTCTGGGCGCCGCTGCTCGAGCTGCTCGCGCTCGACACCGAGGGGCTCGAGACGGAGCGCTGCCCCGACCTATCGAGGGCCCCGGAATGAGCGACCCGCTCGATCTCGGGCTGCGCGCCCAGGCGGCGGCGATCGCCGCCGGCGAGGTCGACCCGGGCGAGCTGCTCGAGGCCACCCTCACCCGGATCGAGCAGCGCAACCCGGCAGTCAACGCTGTCGTCGAGACCTTCCCGGAGCGCTCGCGCGAGATGCTCGCTGCCGCTCCAAAGGGCCCGCTGCGCGGCGTGCCGGTCGTGATCAAGGACGAGTGGCCGCTGCCCTGGCGGGCCCAGCGCTTCGGCGCCGCCGACCTGCTCGCGCCCACCGCCCCAGGCGAGTCCGGCCCCTACCGCGCCCTGCGCGACGCCGGTGCCGTGATCGTCGGCGTCGGCAACATGCACGAGCTCGGCGCCGGCAGCACCGGCAACGTCTCCGTCTACGGCGCCGCGCGCAACCCGTGGGACCCCGAGCGCTGCCCGGGCGGCTCCTCGAGCGGCCCGGCCGCCTCGGTCGCCGCTCGTCTCGTCGCCGGCGCAGTCGGCGCCGACGGGCTCGGCTCGGTGCGCTTCCCCGCCGCCTACTGCGGCCTGACGGGCCTCAAGCCGACCTTCGGCCGCGCGGCGATGGACGGTCACCACATGGCGCCGACCACGACCCTGATCGTCTCCGGGCCGCTCTGCGCGGACGCCGCCGACTGCCGCCTGCTCGGCTCCGTGCTCTACGGCGAGCAGCTCGCCGGCGGCGATGCCGCCGGCCTGCGGATCGGAATCGTCCGCGACCCGGTCTCCGAGGACGTCACCCCCGAGGTCGCGGCGGCCTGCGACGAGGCGATCGAGGCACTGCGAACCGAGACCGACGGCGAGCTGCGCGAGATCTCGCTGCCCGACCTCGCCCCCTCCACGCTCGCGGCGATCCTGATCATCAACTCGGAGAGCATGGGCGGCGTGACGCCGCAGCGGCTCAACGAGCTCGACCCCGAGCTGAGCCCGATCGCGCGCGGCACGCTCAAGCACCGGATGATGCTGCCGGCCGCCGCGACCGTCCAGGCGCAGCGGCTGCGGACGTTGATGCGGCGGCGCCTCGCGGCGCTCTTCGACGAGGTCGACGTGATCGCCTGGCCCACCGTCCCAGCCCCCGCCCCCCCACTCGAGATGCCGCTGGTCGAGCTGCCCTCCGGCACCAACACCGCCGACCAGGCAAACGTGCGCGGCGCCGCCCTCGCCAACCTGACCGGGATCCCCTCGATCAGCATGCCGGTCGGGTCGAGCGGGGAGGGACTGCCGCTGGCGCTGCAACTCCAGGCCGCCTGGGGCCGGGACGAGCTGCTGCTCGACGCCGCCGAGGCGCTGGAGCGCGCCAACGGCCGCCGCTGGGTCGAGGCGCTGCCGCCGCTGGCCGCGGCCGAGCCCTCAGAGGCCTGAGAATCGTGCCGGCGGCGATCGCGGTCGAGAAGCTGGAGCGCGCCTTCGGCGACGTGCTCGCCGTCCAGGGCGTCGACCTGCAGGTAAGCGAGGGTGAGATCTACGGCTTCCTCGGGCCCAACGGAGCCGGCAAGACGACGACGGTGCGGATGCTGACCACGCTGCTGCTGCCGACCGGCGGCAAGGCGACCGTCGCCGGCCACGACGTCGCCTCCGAAGCGCGGCGGGTGCGGGCCTCGATCGGCGTCGCCCTGCAGGAGGCAGCGCTCGACCCGCTGATGACCGGGCGCGAGCTGATCCGCCTGCAGGCGACGCTGCAGGGCCTTCCCGGCGCCGAGGGGAGGCGACGTGCGGACGACCTGCTCGAGCGAGTCGACCTCGCCGACGCCGCCGACCGCCGCGTCGGCGGCTACTCGGGCGGGATGAAGCGGCGCCTCGACCTCGCCGCAGCGCTCGTGCACGAACCGCGCGTGCTCTTCCTCGACGAGCCGACCACCGGACTGGATCCCGTCAGCCGCAAGACGATCTGGGAGGAGGTGCGCACCCTCAACGACGAGGGGACGACGGTCTTCCTCACTACCCAGTACCTGGAGGAGGCCGACCAGTTGGCCGACAACGTCGGCATCATCGATAGCGGCAAGATCGTCGCCGAGGGGACGCCGGCGTCGCTCAAAGCCGAAATCGGCCACCCGCACATCCGCCTGCAGATCGCGGAGGGCTCGATCACCGCAGCGGAGGAGATCTGCGCCCGGATCGGCCCACTGCTGCCACCGGTCGACGGCAAGACCGTGCTGGTCGAGGTCGAGCACGGCGCGGCCGACATCCCCCGGGTCGTGCGCGCGCTCGACGAGGCCAGCATCGCGGTCGGCTCGCTGGAGCTCGTCCACCCCAGCCTCGACGACGTTTTCGTCGCCAAGACCGGCTACCACCTGGAGCAGGACGACAAGGAGAGCGGCGAGGAAGAGGAGGCGATCACGGCGTGAGCGGGCTGGCGACGAACCTGCGGGTCGTGCGGGCGCTCGGCATGCGCTCGACCCGGCAGACCTTCCGCCGGCCGCAGCTGATGGCGCCGATCATCATCTTTCCCACCCTGCTGCTGGCGATCCAGACCGGCGGCGCCGGCGGCGCGGTCAACCTGCCCGGCTTCCCGCCGGTGCAGAGCTTCCTCCAGTTCATGCTTGCCGGGGCGATGATGCAGTCGCTGATGCTGGCCGGCAACAGCGGCGGGATCGCGCTGGCGGTGGACATCGAGATGGGCTTCACCGACCGCCTCTTCGCGGCGCCGATCTCCCGCTACACGATCGTGCTCGGCCGCCTCGCCGGAACCGCCGCCCTGGGGCTGCTCTCGGCACTCTGGTTCTTCGCGATCGGGCTGATCTTCGGCGCCGAGATCGAGGGCGGCGTTCCGGGGGCCCTGCTGGCGATTGCCCTGGTCACGATCACCGCGATGGCGGTCGGCGGGATCGGCGCGGCGATCGCCCTGCGCACCGGCAGCGCCAGCGTCGTCCAGGGGCTCTTCCCGCTCGTCCTCGTCGTCCTCTTCCTCTCCTCCGCCTTCTTCCCGGTCGACCTGATGATCGAGCCGGCAAAGACGATCGCCGAATACAACCCGCTCAGCCTGATCGTCGAAGGCGTCCGCGAGCCGATCATCTCCGGCATCGACGCCTCCGACACCGTCAACGCGCTGCTCGCGATCGCGGGCCTCGTCGTCCTCGGCCTCGTGCTCAGCGCACGGGCGCTGCGCCACCGCTTGCGAGTCGGCTGATGGAGGCGACGTTGGCGATCCCGGCCTGGCGCGCCAACCTGGCGACGATCGGCGCGCTGATGTCGCGGGCCAAGAACGAGCTGCTGCGGGTGCCGGGCGCGGCGATCCCCGGCGTGCTGGCGCCGACGATCTTCTTCCTCGGCCTCAACGGCGTCTTCGGCGCCCTGACCCAGCTGCGCGGCTTCGAAACCGGGACTTACGAGAGCTTCATCGTCCCGATCAGCATGCTGCAGGGCGCCGGCTTCACTGGCGCGGCAGCAGGCGTCAACCTCGCCCGTGACATCGAGCAGGGCTGGCTCGACCGCCTGCTCGTCTCCCCCGCCCCGCGCTGGGTGCTGCTCGCCGGCACCGTGCTTGCCGCCAGCGCCCGCTCGCTGATCCCGGCGACGTTCGTGCTGGCGATCGCGCTGCCGCTCGGTGCCGGCTGGCCCGGGGTCGACGGCCTGCTCGTCACTTACCTGATGGTCGCGGCGATGGCTGCCGTCGCCGCCTGCTGGGGGTCGGCGCTGGCCCTGCGCTTCAAGAGTCAGTCCGCGGCGCCCCTGATGCAGGCGGGGATGATGGCCGCGATCCTGCTCACCACCGCCTACGCGCCGCTGGCGCTGCTGCAGCCCTGGCTGGCCCAAGTCGCCGAAATCAACCCGGTCACCGAAGTCGTCGAAGCGGCGCGCCAGGGCTTCGTCGGCGGCGTCACCTGGGCCAATACCTGGCCGGGCCTGCTCGCCCTCACCGGCCTGCTGGCCGTTCTCGGCGCCCTGGCGCTTCGCGAAATGCGCCGCACGGGCGCGTGACGCCCCGTCGACGGGACGAAAAGCGGACTCCGGCTCCCGTTTTAGGCCCGTCGGCGGGGGAGATTGCCGAGGGAGTGCTGCGGGGGAGCTGGGTCGAGGGGGAGCGCCGAGGGGTGCGATTCGCCTATACGCGGCCGAGCCCGACTCGCTATCCGTGGCAGTGGTACTGGGACTCGTGCTTTGCCGCGATCGCCTGGCGGCGCTTCGACCGAGCGCGGGCACGGACCGAGCTCGAGACCCTGCTCTCGGCCCAGCGCGAGGACGGCTTCATCGGCCACACGATCTTCTGGGACCGGCCGGTCTCGCTGGGCCGACTGCCCTTCTACAACGTCGCCTCGCGCGATGCCTTCCAGACCGGGACGATCCAGCCGCCGCTGCTCGCCTGGGCCTGGCGGATCGCCGTCGGCGACCCGGCGGCGGAGCAACGGATAGCCGACCACGTGGACTGGCTGCAGCGCAACCGCGACCTCGACGGCGACGGCCTGCTCTGGATCGTGCAGCCGGACGAGTCGGGACTCGACGCCTCACCCAAGTTCGACCCGGTCTGGGGCCGCCGGGCGACCGGACAGATCGGCTTCCCCTGCCTGGTGCGGCGCAACCGCAAGCTCGGCTTCGACGCCCGCCGGATCCGCGACCGCGGCGGGCCGCTGCTCTGCGAGACCGTGGTCAACACGCTCTGGTCGCTCTCGCTGCAGGCGCTGGGCCGTCCCTCGGTCACCGCGGCCATGGTCGAGCGCCTCTGGGACGAGGACCGCGGCCTTTTCCTCGACGAGGCGCAGCCCGGCGGCCAGCGGCCCGGCGTCCTCACCTGGGCTGCGCTGGCGCCCCTCGCGCTACCCGACCTGCCCGAGGCGATCGGCCGCCGCCTGGTCGAGGAGCACCTGCTGTCGGAGCGTGAGTTCCTCTCCCCGGTCGCGCCGCCCTCGGTCGCGATCAGCGAGCCCAGCTATCAGCCGGGTGGCAGCCAAGGCCCGATCCGCCGCTACTGGCGCGGCCCGACCTGGGTCAACGCCGCCTGGCTGCTCTGGCTAGGCCTGCGCCGCCTCGGCTACCACCAGGAGGCCGAGCGGATGGCAGACGGCCTGATCGGCGCGGTGGAGAGAGAAGGCTTGCGCGAGTACTACGACCCGCGCACGGGAAAAGGCCTGGGCGCCAAGGACTTCGCCTGGTCAGCCCTGATCGCCGAGCTGGCCGACCCAGATCCGAAGATCGCCAGCAGCTATTTGTAGCGGTAAGTGATTCGCCCGCGATCCAAATCGTAGGGGGAAAGCTCGATCTTGACGCGGTCGCCGGGCAGGATGCGGATGTAGTGGCGGCGCATCTTGCCGGAGATGTGGCCGAGGACCTCGTGGTCGTTGTCGAGTTTGACCCGGAACATCGTGTTGGGGAGGGCCTCGGTTATCTCGCCCTCCATCTCGATCTTCTCCTCTTTGCCCATGCGGCCGAGAGGCTACCTGACGTTAGGGCGATCCGCGCAACCGCCGGGCCCGCTCGACAGCATCCGCCCGCGTGCCCACCTCGCCTGCGTACTGGGCCCCCTCCAACTCGGCCAGCAGGTCGCCGAGCTCCGGCCCCTGGGCTATCCCCAGCTCCTCGGCCAGCTCGTCGCCGCGCAAGAGCGGCTCCGGGGGGCCGTCGCGGCGCCAGTCGAGGGCGGCCGCAAGCATCTGCCGGGCCAGCCTCAGATGCGCCTCGATCGCCTCCTCGGTGGCAAACGGGCCGCTGCCGCGGGCCGACAGGCGGTCGGCGACGGTGAGCAGGGTGACGTCGGCGGCGACCGGCTCGGTCGCCCGCAGGTACTCGTGGACCCGGCGCGGCGGCAGCGGCGCCTCGTGGACCAGGAAGCCGAGGCGCAAGTGGTGCTGCGTCAGCCCTTTCAGGTGGCGCGTCAAGCGGCCGCTGGCGCGCAGGCGGCCGCAGATCCCGCCGATGATCTCGGCGCCCGTGCTGTCGTGCCCGACGAAGGTCACGTAGCCGTCGCGTTCGCCGCGGGTCGCGGGCTTGCCGATGTCGTGGAACAAAGCCCCGAAGCGCAGCGCCGTGCCGCGGGTCATCTCGTCGGCGAGCGGCTCCTCGAGCAGCGCCTGGGTCTCCGCCGCTCGCTCGCCGGCGAAGCGCTCCAGGTCGGACTCGACCTCGAGCATCCGCTCCAGGACCGCGAGGGTGTGGCCGAGCACGTCGAGGTGGTGGTTGGGGCCCTGCTCGACCCCGCGCAGCGCCTCCAGCTCCGGTAGCACCACAGCGGTGAGTCCTAGCTCGTCGAGCAGGGCGACGCCGCGCAGCGGGTCGGACCCGCCGATCAGCCGGCGCAGCTCGGCGAGCTGCCGCTCCCCAGCCGGCTCGGCGGCAAGCGCCGAATCCAGCCTGGCGCGGGCAGCCGTGGCGGGGTCGACCTCCAGGGCGAGGTCGACGGCGAGGCGGGCTGCGCGCAGCAGGCGCAGCGGGTCGTCGCGGAAGCTGTCGTCGCTGACGGCCCGCAACAGCCCTCGCTCTAGGTCGGCGATGCCGCCGTAAGGATCGACCGGCTCGCCGCCATCAAGCGGGACGGCGACGGCGCCCAGGGTGAAATCGCGCGCCGCCAGGTCGGACCCGATCGCCTCCCCGCGCAGCGCCGTCGCATCGACCTGCCAGCTGCGGTCACGCGCTACCGCCCGCCAGGTCTTGAACTCGGCCGAGAGCTCGAAGGCGTGCCCGTCGCCCTCGCACGCGACCGCCTTCACCGCCCGCTCGGGGTCGCCCGCGACGGCGAGGTCGAGGTCGGTGACCTCGCGACCGAGGGCAGCGTCGCGCACCGCCCCGCCGACGATCCAGACTCCGTCGCCACCGTCGAGGGCGCGTCGGGTAATGCCGACCAGCGGCGAGGAGTCGAGTCGCTCGGAGAGGGTCAAGCCCGCACCCTGGGAACGCGGGCCGAGATCCCGCAGGTGATCTCGTAGTTGATCGTGCCCAGTCGCTCTGCGAGATCCTCGGCGAGGATCGTCTCTTCCCCCTGGGCGCCGATCAGCACCGCCTCGGCGCCGGGCTCCACATCGGTGTCGAGGCCGAGGTCGACGGTCACGTTGTCCATCGAGACGGTGCCGACGAGCGGCCGGCGCCGACCGCCGACGAGCACCTCGGCGTTGTTGGAGAGACCGCGCCGCACCCCATCGCCGTAGCCGAGCGGCAGCACCCCGATGCAGGTCTCCCGCTCGGCCCGCCAGGTCTGGCCGTACCCGGCGCTGTCGCCCGGGTCGAAGCGCTTCACGTCGGCGACGTAGGAGCGCAGCGAGAGGGCAGGCCGCAGGCCGCGCTCCCCCGGGTCGCCCTGGAACGGGTCGAGCCCGTAGACGGCGACGCCGCAGCGGGCCATGTCGAAGTGGGAGCGGCGATCGCGGAGAACGGCGGCGCTGTTGGCGGCATGGGCGACGATTGCCGGGAGCTCCTCCTTCGCCGCCGCGGCCAGCGCCGTGAAGCGCTCCAGCTGCTCTCCGAAGAAAGCCGAGTCCGGTTCGTCGGCCGTGGCGAAGTGGGTCCAGACCCCCGCCGGCTCGAGGTCGGGGCTTTCGGCGCAGGCGCGCAGCAGGCCCAGCGCCTCGCTCGCGTCGCGGTTGCCGAGCCGGCCCATGCCGCTGTCGTACTTGACGTGGATCCGGGCAGGGCGGCCGTGAGCGCGTGCGCGCGCGGCGACCAGGTCGAGAAAGCCGCGCCGCCATACCGCCACCTCCGAGCCCGCCTCGAGCGCCGTGTCGAGCTCCTCCGGGGCCAGTGCCCCCATCGTCAAGAGGGGGACGTGAGCCAGCCGGCGGCCGATCCGCTCCGCCTCGGCAGCGGTCGCCACCGCCAGGCGCGTTGCGCCGCCGGCCAGGGCTGCCTCGGCGCAGGCCTCGTCGCCGTGGCCGTAGCCGTCAGCCTTGACAACCGCGCAAAGCTCCGCTCCCCCCAGCTCGGATTTGAGCCGGGTGCAGTTCTCCCGCACGGCGTCGAGGTCGATCCGGGCGACCGCCCGCACTATCTATTCCTCGACGAGCGCGGCCAGCGCGTCGGCCCGCGTGACCATTCCGGCGAGGCGACCCTCGTCGTCGACCACGGGAAGGTGATTGTGGTGCTCCTCGGCGATCCTGCGCGCGACGGTCTCGGCGCTGGAGTAGTCCTTGGCGACGACGGGGTCGGCGGTCATCAGCTCCGAGACCTTGGTCGCAAACGCCTTGTCGAGGCGCTCCTCGAAGCCCTTCATCGAGCCGACGAAGACGATGCCGCCCATGATGTTGAGGTAGTGCGGCAGGTGCAGGTCGGACTCCTCGTCACTGAGGATGAGATCGGACTCGCTGACGATGCCGACGACGCGGCCAGCCTCGTCGACGACGGGGATCGCGCCCTTGTCGGTCTTCGCCAGCAGCTCGATAGCCGTGCGGGCGTCGGCGTCGGGCGAGACGCTCGGCACCGAGCTGTCCATGATCTCTGCCGCGGTCTTCATCTCGCCGAGATTATTCGACCCGGCCGTCGGCACGCAGCCCAGTCGGGATCGAGTCGATCACGTCGGTGGCGATCACGGACTCGGCGGCGCCGATCCGCCGCGCGGCGTCGCGACCAGCGCGGGCGTGGGTGAGGACCGCCGTGCAGGCGGCAGCGAACGGCTCGAGCCCGCGAGCGAGCATCGCCGCGGCGATGCCGGAGAGGACGTCGCCGGTGCCGGCGGTGGCGAGGGCGGGCGCCGAGAGGGTGTTGACTGCCAGCTGCTCGCCGTCGGTGACGATCGTGTCGTCGCCCTTGAGCACGACCACGGCGGACGCGGCGCGCGCCGCGTCCCGGGCAGCTTCGAGGCGATGCTCGGCGATCTCCTCCGAGGAGCAGCCGAGCAGCCGCCCCAGCTCGCCGGCGTGCGGCGTGAGCACGGTCGGGGCATCGCGGACGGCGATCAGGTCCAGCCCGCCGGCGAAGGCGTTGAGGCCGTCGGCGTCGAGCACCAAAGGCGCCCCGATCGCCGGCAGCACCTCACGGGCCAGCTCGACCGAGCCCGGATCGCGCCCCAGGCCGGGACCGAGGACGCCGGCCGCGGCGCGCTCGAAGGCGCGCAGCAGCGTCTTTGCTGACCCGGGTGCGAGGCAGCCGTCGCCCCCAGGGCAGCCGACCGACATCACCTCCGGCTGTGCCGCCTCGAAGATCGCCTCCAGGTCCGCCGGCACCGCCACGGTCGCGTAGCCGGCGCCGGCCCGGATCGCCGCCAGCGAGGACATCTGCACCGCCCCGGTCAGCCCCCGCGAGCCGCCGGCGATCGTCACCTGACCGGAGCTGAACTTGGTCGAGCGCCGGCCGCGGCGCGGGAGCAGCTCCAGCACAGCGGGCGAGATCACTCCGGCATACGGCTCGGTCGGCGACCCCGTGGGGATCCCGATCGGCGCCACCCGCAGCTCGCCGGCATGCCACTTGCCGGGAGCGATCCGGTGGCCGATCTTGGCCGCGTGGAAGCTGACGGTGAAGTCAGCCTCGACCGCCGCGCCGGCCACCTCGCCGCTGGAGGCATCCACGCCGGAGGCGATGTCGCAGGCGATCACCGGCGCCCCACAGGCATCGATCGCCGCGATCGCAGCCAACGCCGGATCGCGCGGCGCCCCGGCGAAGCCGGTGCCGAAGATCGCATCGACGACAACGCCCGAGTCGGCCAAGCGGGGCATCAGGTCGCCACTCACGTGCTCGGCCCCGAAGCGGGCCAGGTTCGCCGCGGCGTCCTCGCTCAGCTCCTCCGCCGGCCAGAGCAGCAGCGCCTCGACCTCGAAGCCCGCATCGGCGAGGTAGCGGGCGGCGACGAGCCCGTCACCGGCGTTGTTGCCCTTGCCGCAGACGACCCGCACCGGCCCATCCAGGGCCAGCTCACCGGCCGCCTCCGCCACAGCCCGCCCAGCGGCCTCCATCAGCTCCAGCGAGGGCACGCCCATCTCCTCGATCGCCCAGCGATCGACAGCGCGCATCCCGTCGGCGTCGAAGAGAGGCTCGAGCCAGGGCTCCATTGCTGCTCAGCCTAGCCCGCGATGGCGGGCACGCGGTTACTTCAGGCCGACGATCAGCTTTGCCGTCGCCAGGTCGCCCTGGGTGACGGAGCCGAGAGCGAGGAAGCGGATGCTCTTCAGGTACTTCTTTGCTCCCTCGAAATCGCCGTCGCTGGCGGGAATCAGCGAATCGGCGAGGCGCAGGGCGGCGGAACCGTCGGCGAAGCCGGCGATCGGCGTGTCGCCCAGCGCCGACACGGCCTCGTCGTAGACAGGATTGTCGGAGAGGGTCTTGCCCTCGCTGGCGGCGCCAGCCAGCAGGCCGCTCAGCGTCGCCGGCAGGCCGTAGCCGATCGCGATCCGTCCCTCCTTGGCGGCGACCACCAGGGGCTTGTCGCCCAAGTCCTCCTGATCGCGGACCGAGAAGCCGCTGTACTTGCCCCTCAGCGGCGTGACGCCCTCGACCTGGACGCTGCGCAGCAGGTCGGCGATGTTGGTGACGGCTTCGGTCGCCCCCGAGCCCTGCGTGGTCAGTACCAGGGCGCCGCCGAGGCTGCTCTCGCTGTTGCCGACGGCAAAGGCGCCGGCGTCCTGCAGCGAGTCGGACAGCGCTTCGAGGTCGATGCCGAGCTGCTTCAGGCCCTTCTTCAGCTGGTTCGGCGGAACCGCGTCCGGGATGCCTTCCTTGTCGAGGCTGTCGATCGCTTCCTTGACCTGGTCGCCAAAGCCCGAGACCGCGAAGCCGGCGAAGGCGTTGCCCGGCAGCGAGCCGAGCAGCTCAGAGGCGTCTCCGGTCGGCGCCTCCTGGCCAGCGAGGTCGCTGCTGAATTCGACCGCGATCTGATCGGAGCCCGGCACGACGCTGGCAACGGCGGTCGCTTCGCTCGGGTCGATGCCGGCGTTCTGGAGGATCTGACGCGCCTGCGGGTCGATCTGCCCGCCCGACTGCTCGATCAAGCGGCCAACGTCGACGTAGACGTCGGCGAGGCTGCCGTCGGAGGCCGCCGAGATCGCCTCGCTGAAGGTGTCTTCGGCGGCGAGCGAGTCGCCCTCGGAGGCATCGACGGCGTCTTCGAAGACCTTCTCGTCATCGGCGATGAGGAGGAAGTCGCCGACGACGCCGATCACGTCGTCTTCATCGCCGCCCACCTCGTAGTCGACCCCTTCGTAGGAGCCTGACTCGTAAGGCTCGTCGCTCTCTTCCACCTGGGTGTCGACGAATTCCTGCGTCGCATCCGGGTCGGTCGATTCGACGACGATGCCGAGGTCGGTCAGCTCGTCGTCCTCGAGCCGCTCGAAGAAGACCGCGGCACGCTCGCCCAGCCAGGGCTCGATTTCCTCGTCGAAGTCGACCGGTTCGCCATCCTCCTGCGCCGAGCTTTCCAGCTCGGAGACGACGAAGTCGCCGAGGTTGTCGATCCCGGCGATCTGCTCGGCGGCGGCCTCGGTGTTCGACTTCAGCTCCCCGCTCGGGCGCAGCACCCCTTCGACGAAGACCGGCGTGCGCGCCGGCGCCAGCTCGGCGACCTCCGAGCCCGAGGAGCCACTGCCGCCGCAACCGGCCGCGACGGCGACCAGAGCAAGGGCGGCAAGCGCGGTGAGAAGGAGACGGGGCCTCATGCGGCCCGGCATCCTACTCACAGCGTCACTCGACCGTGACGGTCTTGGCCAAATTGCGGGGCTGGTCGACATTGAGCCCGCGGGCGCGGGCGATGTCGTAGGCGAGCAGCTGCAGGGGGAGGATCGCCAGGATCGGCTGCAGGATCCAGTCGCTCGCGGCCACCTCGATCGTCTCGTCGGCTACCGCGGCCACCTTCGTGTCACCGGCGGTGGCGATCGCGATCGTGTCGGCGCCGCGCGCCCGCACCTCTTCGACGTTCGAGAGCACCTTGTCGAGCACCGGGCTCGCAGTTGCCACGCAGACGACCGGGGTCGACTCGTCGAGCAGGGCGATCGGGCCGTGCTTCATCTCGCCGGCGGCGTAGGCGTCGGTCGGGATGTAGGAGATCTCCTTCAGCTTCAACGCCCCCTCGAGGCAGACCGGCAGGCCGATGTGGCGACCGAGGTAGAGGAAGAACTGCTGCTCCGCGTGCTTTGCGGCGACCCTGGCGACCACCTCCTCGGAGCTGGCGAGGGTCGTCTCGACCTTCGACGGCAGCGACTTCATCTCGGCGACCAGCTCGGTCAGGCGCTCGGCCGGCAGCGTCCCCCGCAGCTCCGCCAGCCAGAGGCCGATCAGGTACATCGCGGCGACCTGGGCGACGAAGGTCTTGGTGGCGGCGACGCCGACCTCGAGGCCCGCGCGCGTGTAGAGGACCCCGTCGGCGTCGCGGGTGGCCTGGGAGCCCATGATGTTCGTGACGGCGAGCACCTTCGCGCCGCGCTCCGCCGCGCCCTCGGCGACGGCGCGCCCCAACCCCTGCGACGCGCCCGTGACCAGCACCCGCAACCCCGCCAACTTCCGCCGCGCCATATGAAACCTCGGATACGTTCGCCTCCGTGCGTCTTCTGTAGCCGGCCTCTGAGAGGCCGGTTGCGCTCCAACCCGGAGAAGCGCGACGTCGTC
>JBEVMR010000070.1:0-15673 GCA_040508545.1 Solirubrobacterales bacterium | reverse complement strand
CGGGATCGCAGACGTCGCAGCAGCGTCCCAGCGGCCGGCCCGCCTGGCGGTCGCCGAAGTGGGCGAGCACGCTGCGCCGGCGGCAGCGGTCGGAGTAGATGAACGCCTTGATCGCGCGGTAGTCGCGCCAGCCGCGCTCGTGGGCGATCGCCAGGTCGGGGTCGCCGGCGCGCTGTTGGTTGAACCGCACCAGGCGCCCCAGGTCGGCTTTCATCGCCAGCAGCACCGCCCGCGCGGGCAGGCCGTCGCGCCCCGCTCGCCCGGCCTCCTGGTAATAGGCCTCGAGGCTGGTCGGGATCGCCATGTGCCAGACCGAGCGCACGTTGGCTTTGTCGACGCCCATGCCGAAGGCGTTGGTTGCGACGATGACCTCCACCGCACCGTCCATGAAGCGGGCCTGGGTGTCGCTTCGGTCTTCGGCCTCCATGCCAGCGTGGTAGGGGAGGGCGCGTAGACCCGCGTCGCGCAGCTCGGTGGCGATCTCGTCGGTGTCGCGGCGGGTACCGCAGTAGACGATCGCGGGGCGATTGGCCGGGTCGGCGAGGCCCGCTTCGAGCAGCGCCAGTCGCCGCGCCTTCGAGCCCGTGCCTTCGAGGCGGACGACGTCGAAGGAGATGTTGGGCCGGTCGAAGCCGGAACGAACCTGGAGCGGCTCGCGCATCTGGAAGCGGGCCGCGATCTCGCGCGCCACTGCCTCGGTCGCCGTCGCCGTGCAGGCCATCACCGTCGGCCGCCCGAGCCGCTCGGCGATCTCGGGCAGGCGCAGGTAGTCGGGCCGGAAGTCGTGTCCCCACTCCGAGACGCAGTGGGCCTCGTCGACCGCGAGCAGGTCGATCTGGCGCTGCTCGATCGCCCGCAGGAAGACGGTCGAGCCGAAGCGCTCGGGCGAGCAGTAGACGATCCGCGCCCCGCCCCCTCGCACCTGGTCGAGCGAGTGGCGCACGGCCTCGTCGCTCATCGCCGAGGTGATCATCGCCACCGGGTGGCCGGCGGCGTTCAACCGCCGCCACTGGTCGTTCATCAGCGCGATCAGCGGGCTGACCACGATCGTCAGCTCCTCGGTCGCCAGCCCCGGCAACTGGTAGCAGAGGCTCTTGCCGCCCCCGGTCGGCATCACGATCAGCGAGTCGCGCCCCTCCAGCGCCGCCTCGACAGCCTCTTTCTGCCCCGGCCGCCAATGCTCGAAGCCGAGCTTCCCCAGCAGCGCGTCGGCTGTTCTCTCCGTCTGCGAGGTCACCCACTCACCCTACGGCGCTCGGCGGCGGGTTTCGATCCTGCAAAAGCGGGCAATTGGGAGAAACTCTCAATCTAAAGGAGGAGAGATGTCCACCCTCGCAATCATCGCCATAGTGGTTGGCGCCCTGATTGTTCTCGCACTCGTCGTCTCGGCCATGCGCCGCAGCCGCAGCAATCGGCAATTTGCCGAGGTGCAAACCGAGGCGAAGCACGACGATGCGCGTCACCACCGTGAAAGGGCAGAGAGCCGGCGCACGGAGGCTGCCGTCGCCGAGGAGCGCGCCGAGCGGGCGAAGGTCGAGGCCGAACTCGATGAGGAGCGTGCCAGCCAGCGTGAGCGGGAGCTCGGCAGGAGCAACTAGGAGGAGGAAGCATGGCTCAAACCAAAACGAAAGCCTCCGCGAAACGCTCCGGGGGTTCGAAAAAACCCCAGGCGCGATCGCGGGGCTCTACCAGCAAAGCCAACAAAACCAAAAGCGCCAAAACGAGTTCGCGCCGTCGCGCGAGCAAACCGGCCCCCGTCAAAGCGGCCGGGAATGCAGCCGACAAAGCGACGACCGCGGTTGGCAACGCCACGAACGCAGTGGGCAACGCCACCGGCAAAGCAACCCACGCCGTCGGCAAAGCGAAAGTCCCGCTGCTGGCGGGTGGTGCTGCGCTCGCCGGTGCTGCGGGAGGTCTCGCACTCGGCGCAAGGCAAGCTCGCCGGGGCAAAGGCCTCTCCAAGGCAATTGCACGCCGGCCGCAGGTGAAGGTCAAGTCGAAGGATCTGGCGAGTGCCGCCAAGGACGTAGGGACCTTCGGCGCGCAATTGGGCCACCTGGCCAACGAGCTGCAGCAGGCTCGCGAGTCGGGCAACGGCAAGCATCGCTCGCCGCTCGAGGTCGTCCTAGAGGGACTTACCGCGAGGCGCAGCCGCGCCTGATCCGGCCTCGGACGGGATGGGGAACGCGCCGGCGGGAGGGCGCGGACTCCGCCTCTAGGCGGCGGGCAGCCAGGGCTCGTACCACTGGCAGAGGCCCCGGGTCAGGTCGTCGGCCTGCTTCGGCCCCCAGGTGCCCGGCGCATAGGGGTGGACCGGGCCCGGCGCTTCGAGCAGTGGCTCGACGATCCGCCAGGTCTCCTCGACCGTGTCCTGCCGCGTGAAGAGCTGGTTGTTGCCGTTGAGCGCATCGGCGAGCAGCCGCTCGTAGGGCTCGGGATCCTCGCCGGGAACCTTCTCGAAGAGGACCTCGAGGTCGGCCGGCTCGAAGGCCTCCTCGCCGGCGCGCTTGGCGAAGAGGCGGATGCGGGATCCGGGCTTCGGCTCGATCCGCACAGTCAGCTGGTTCGGTTCGGGCAGCTTCCCCGGCCCGATGCCGAGCCGTGGCGGGCGCTTGAAGACCACGTTCACCTCCGATGCCTTCACCGGCATCTGCTTGCCGGCGCGGATGAAGAAGGGGATGCCGCTCCAGCGCCAGTTGTCGATCGCCAGCTCGACCGCGGCGAAGGTCTCGGTAGTGGAGTCGGGCGCCACTTCCTTGACGTCGAGGAAGCCTTCGTACTGGCCGCGCACGTAGTGCTTCGGGTCAGCGGTTCGCACCGCCCGGAACATCTCCAGCTTCTTGTCGCGGATCGAGTCGGCGTAGTTGCCGGTCGGCGGCTCCATCGCGACCAGGGCGAGGACCTGGAGCGCGTGGTTCTGGATCACGTCGCGCATCGCACCGACCGCGTCGTAGAAGCGGCCGCGGTCGTCGACGCCGAAGTCCTCGGCGATCGTCACCTGCACGTGCGCGACGTGCTCGCGGTTCCAGACCGGCTCCAGCAGCGAGTTGGCGAAGCGCAGGTAGGAGATGTCCATCACCGGCTCCTTGCCGAGGTAATGGTCGATGCGCAGGATCTGCTCCTCACGGAGCACGCCGCAGAGCTCGGCGTTGAGCGCGCGGGCGGACTCGAGGTCGTGTCCGAACGGCTTCTCGATCACGACGCGAGCGTTCTCGGTCAGGCCTGCCTTGCCAAGGCCCTCGACGACGGTGGCGAACAGCGCGGGCGGGATCTCCAGGTAGAAGACCGGCCGCTTCGATCCCTCGATCGCCTTGCCCAGCTGCTCGAAGGTGGCCTCGTCCGCGTAGTCGCCCTGGATGTAGGACATGCGCGCGGCGAGCTTGCCGAAGACGTCCTCGTCGGGGTCCTCGACCGTCGCCGCGATCGCGGCGCGGGCGTGCGCGCGGAGCTTCTCGTCGTCCCACTCGTCGATCGCGACGCCGACGATCGGGCAGTCGAGCTTGCCGCGGGCCTCCAGACGGTAGAGCGCCCGGAAGGTCATTTTCTTCGCCAGGTCGCCGCTGATCCCGAAGATCGTCAGCACGTCAGCCGCGGCGCCGTCGTTGCGCTTCGCCATCGGCGCCAGGCTATCCGAGTCGGCAGGCGGCGGCCCCGCCTTCGTCGCGTAGGGTTCCTCGCGTGGAACGTGAACCGATCGCCATGGGGAGGAGCTGCTGATGGAGCTGGGAATCGTCGGACTCGGCAGGATGGGGGCGAACATGGCGCGGCGCCTGATGCGCGACGGCCACAGCATCGTCGCCTTCGACGTCAACCCGGACGCGGTCTCCGCGCTGGCCGGGGAGGGAGCGGACGGCGCTTCCTCGCTCGAGGAGCTGGCTTCGAAGCTGAGCGCGCCGCGGGCTGTCTGGGTGATGGTCCCCGCCGGCGAGATCACCGAGAAGACGATCGAGGACGTCGCCGCGGTGCTCGAGCCCGGCGACGCGATCGTCGACGGCGGCAACTCCTACTACCGCGACGACATCCGCCGCGCCGAGAAGCTGCGGGAAGCCGGGATCGACTTCGTCGATTGCGGCACCAGCGGCGGCGTCTTCGGGCTGGAGCGGGGCTACTGCCTGATGATCGGCGGCCCGGATGGGGCCGTGCAGCGTCTCGACCCGATCTTCGCCAGCCTCGCCCCGGGCGTGGCTTCGGCGGAGCGCACCCCCGGCCGCAGCGGTGAGCCCTCGTCATCGGAGAACGGCTACCTGCACTGCGGCCCGAACGGCGCCGGGCACTTCGTGAAGATGGTCCACAACGGGATCGAGTACGGGATCATGGCCGCCTACGCCGAGGGCCTCAACATCCTCCAGAACGCCGACGCCGGCAAGGTCGAGCGCGAAGCCGACGCCGAGACGGCGCCGCTGGAGCAGCCCGAGTACTACCAGTACGACCTCGACCTGTCCGAGGTCGCGGAGGTCTGGCGGCGCGGCAGCGTGGTCGGCTCCTGGCTGCTCGACCTGACCGCGGCGGCGATGCAGGAATCCCCCGATCTCTCCGACTTCAGCGGTCGCGTCTCCGACTCCGGCGAGGGCCGCTGGACCTCGATCGCGGCTATCGACGAGGGCGTCCCGGCGCCGGTGCTGACCACGGCGCTCTACGAGCGCTTCTACTCACGCGGGCTCGACGACTTCGGCGACAAAGTTCTCTCGGCGATGCGCAAGCAGTTCGGCGGCCACGACGAGAAGGCTTCCTAGCCGGGCGGCCGGGTAGGGGACCCGATGGCAATCGAGACCAAGATCCTCCCCGACGACAGGGCGGCCTCGCGCTGCGCGGCCGAAGTCGTCGCGGCCGCTGGGCGGCAGGCGGTGGAGGCGCGGGGCGAGTTCAACCTCGCGCTCAGCGGCGGCAAGACCCCCTGGGCGATGATCGGGCTGCTCGGCGAAATGGAGGAGATGCCCTGGGAGCAGACGCACATCTACCAAGTCGACGAGCGGGTCGCCCCGCCTGGAGACGAGGCGCGCAACCTCACCCACCTGGTGCAGATGCTCTCGCTCGACCACCAGTCCGCGCTGCGGCCGATGCCGGTGACGAGCCGCGACCTCGAACTCTCCGCCGCCGAGTACGAAGTTCACGTCCCGGAGCGCCTCGACCTCGTCCATCTGGGCCTCGGTCCGGACGGTCACACCGCCTCGCTGGTCCCGGGCGACTCCGTGCTCGAGGTCGAGGACCGCCGCGTCGCGATGACCGATGACGCCTATCAGGGACACCGCCGCATGACCCTCACCTACCCGGCGCTGCGGGAGGCCCGCCAGATCCTCTGGCTGACCCTCGGCGAGCATGCAAGCGAGCCGCTGGCAAAGCTGCTCGCCGGCGACACCTCGATCCCCGCCGGCCGGGTCGAGAACGAGAACATGGTCCTCGTCGCCGACGAGGCGGCGGGTCAAGCAGTCGGCTGATTGGCGAGAGCCCGCGATGTTAGCGAATTCGCTAACATCACATAAGATGGAAGTGAAGGAGATCCTCCGGGACAGCGGTCTCAGTCAGGCGGAGCTTGCGCGCAGGGCCGGGATGCCACGCTCGGTCGTCAACGCTTACGTGCGCGGTAAGCGCGAGCCGGGGGCAGATGCGCTCGCGCGGCTTGCCGCCGCCGGGGGCTTTCAGCTGAAGCTGGCGCCGCGCAGACCCCCAGTCGACGTCGACCGGGCGAGCAAGATTCTCGTTCAGGTTCTCGAGCTCGCGGAGGCGCTTCCGTTCCGGCCTCGGCCCGAGCTCGACTATCCGCATTTGCCCGATCGCATCGCGAAAGGGGGATCGGCTGGATGAGCGAGCTGGTCGAAAAACTGTTCACGATCCACAACTCGCTCACCGAGGCCGGTCTCGCCCACGCGTTCGGCGGCGCGATCGCGCTCGCCTACTGCGTCGAGGAGCCGCGTGGGACGCGTGACCTCGACGTAAACATCTTTGTCGAGGCGTCAAAGGCAGAGTCGGTTTTGGCCTCCCTGCCACCCGGCATTCGCGTTAGAGCGAAGGACGTCGCAAAGGTCAAGCGCGATGGCCAGGCTCGGCTGGATTGGGATGGAACCCCGATCGACGTCTTCCTCAACAACGTCCCCCTGCACGATGCTGTCGCGTCGTCGGTCGTCTGGGTTCGGCTCGAGGGTCGCGAGATACCTGTGCTCGACTGTGCCTCCCTGGTCATCTTCAAGGCGTTCTTCGATCGCACCAAAGACTGGGCTGACCTCGAGGCGATCGCGATCGCGACGCCCGAGGACATCGAGGGCGCCGCGGCGACGATCGCCGATCTGGTCGGCGAGGACGATCCGGCGGTGGAGAAGCTGAAGGCCCTGGCGAGCTGAGTGCGGCTCAGACCTCGCCCAGCGAGACCGCGTGGTTGGCGACGATGCGGCCGTCGGGGTCCCACTTGCGCTTGACCTCGCCGAGCCGGTCGCAGACGTCCGGCGGCAGGATCGCGTCGACGTCGCAGGGCCCCTCGACGAAGTTGTAGTAGCCACCGCCTGCCGCCCAAGGGCTCATCGTCTCCTCGATCCGCTTCAGGTGGGCCGGGATCGCCTCTGCCAGCTCCGGCGTCATCGGCATCCCGATGCCGTACATGACGAACCCGGCGTCGAGGTGGGAGAGGGCGCCGCTGTTCTCGGCGGGCCGGCTCAGCGCGCCGCCGAGATGGCGCAGCTCGCTGAGCAGCAGCGGTGAGCCCGAGTCGGGACCGGCGACCGAGACGAAGGCATCGATTGCCTCGTCGGGGAGGTCGCGGATCGTCATCCCCTCGCCGACCCCCGGCACCGGGTTCTCCGGGTCCATGTGGATCCTGCTCAGGCCTGCGGTCGGCATCCACTCGAAGGTGTCCATGATCGTCTCGCCGATCTCGCGCAGTGGCGCGATCGTCGCTTCGCCCTCGGCTTGGCCGCCTATGCAGGCGGCGTCGATCGTCAGCAGTGGCGTGCCGCGCAGCGGCTCCGGCACGTCCGGGATCGGTGGCGGGGTGACGAAACGGACGACCGAGGTGACCTCCTCTGGCAGGTTGGCCGCCCAGTCGCGGTAGGTGCGCACCGCCGCCGCGCCGGCCTCGGCCGGGAAGATCAGGGCGCCGGCGTAGACCTCGGCGATCGGCAGCAGCTCCAACTGCAGCGCGACGACCACCGCGTAGCCGCCGCCACCGCCGCGCAGGGCCCAGAAGAGGTCCGGGTCGTTCTCGGCGTCGACGGTGCGCGACTCGCCCTCCGCGTCGATCAGCTCGATCGCGGCGACGCGGTTGCAGGCGAAGCCGTAGCGGCGTCCCAGCCAGCTGAGGCCGCCGCCGAGCGTGTAGCCGGTGATGCCGACGTCGGGGGAGGAGCCGGGCAGGAAGCAGAGGCCGTGCTCGCCGGCGGCCTGGCCCAGCTCGGCCCCCCAGACGCCTGCCTCGACGCGGGCTCTGCGTGCGTCGGCATCGACGTCGACCCCCCGCATCCGCTCGGTCTTGAGCAGGATGGTGCCGTCGAGTGGCGCCAGCGGCGCGGCGCCGTGGCCGGTCCCCTGGGCCGCGACCCGAAGGCCGTTCTCGGCAGCGAAGCGCACCGTGGCCGCGACGTCCTCGGGCCCCTCGGCGAAGACCACGGCGTCCGGCCGCTGGTCGGCGGCGAGGTTCCAGGCGGCGCGCGCCTCGTCCCAGTCGGAGTCGTCAGGAGTGGCGATCCGGCCGGCGACGTCAAGCCCGGTGAAGTCGGTCATGGTGGGGTCTCCTCTGCGAGTGGTGACTTGGTGTGGGTCGCTCGTGTTAACGAACTAAGTGTTTATTTCAAAAAATATTGCGCGGTCCGGTGGGCGCTGAGAGGTTCCTCGCCCATGTTGGCTCACATCGTAGGCGTACCGCTCGAGGAGGCCCTGGTCTGGACGGTTCCGGTTGGGGGTCTTGGCCTCGGCTGCGCCTTTGCCTTGGCGCGTTCCTACGCCTCAGCCCACTGGCGCCGCGGCCGTCGCCCCGTCGGCGACCGCGGGGTGGCCTGAGCGATGGCGACCGGCGCCCCTACCGCGCAGCGCCAGGCGGTGCCCGTACGGCACCGGCCGAACGTCGACGAGATGACTGAGCCGCAGGTCGAAGCGCTGCGTGACGCCTTTGCCGACATGCAGACGGTCCAGGACGATCGCGGCTACGCGTACTACGCGGGCCAGCACGGTCTGCCGTTGCCGAAAGAGTGCCGGGTCGCCCACGGGTGGCCCGCGTTCCTGCCTTGGCATCGCGCCTACCTCTACGAATTCGAGCAGGCCCTCCGCGATAACGGCCGACATGACGTGATGCTGCCCTGGTGGGACTGGACGAGAACCCGCGAGGTCCCGGCCGCTTTCGCCGAGCAGACGCGTCCCGACGGTTCTCCAAACCCGCTCTTCTCGGCATCGATATCCGCTGAGGCTCTGGAGCAGGGCAAACGCGCCGATCCCGCTGAAGAAAGAGGGTGGCAGTGGACTCGCGAACTGGCCGAGATCCCTGAGACGGCGCGCGAACCTGGCCGGCCCGGGACCGAGCTGCCCCCGCCGCGCGAAGTCGATCGAGTCATGAAGGAACCGGACTACGAGGGTTTTCGCTCTGAAATAGAGGACTACCACGGGGACGTCCACGTCTGGGTCGGGGGTCACATGGGGAACCTCCCCTTCGCCGCGTTCGACCCGCTGTTCTGGTCGCACCACTGCATGATCGATCGCCTCTGGCGCGAATGGCAGCTGGATAAATCCAACGCGACCTTTCCAGCGGCCGTTCGCGGCCAGGTGATGGAGCCGTTCAACTGGACGGCGGTCCAGGTTCTCGATCCAACTGCGCTGGGCTACGACTACGCGATCTCGGTCGGGCAGGTGCGTCCCTAGCCATGGACCGCTTCGATTCCCCCCAGATTCCTCTCTCGCCTGCCGTCGGAGCTGGCGACTTCAAGGCCGCGCAGCTGATCTTCTACGACGTCGACCATTCGGGGCCGTCCTTCCGGGCGCTTGCCTTCTTCAACGATCCCAAGGCGGATGTCGGAACGCCGCTCGAGCCCGATGCCGGCTATGCCGGTCACTTCACGATCTTCGGCCACGGCGGCTGTGTCGGCGACGAGGGACATTGCAAGGTGCCTGAGGTGTGGAAAGACCCCTTCGACCGGCGACCGTTGCACGCCCTGACGCCTCAGACCAAGACGATCAACGTGACCGACGCGCTGAAGCGGGTCTGCGCCGACGAGCAGGCCGACCACGAGCACCTGCGGGTGACGGTCCTGCCGGTGATGCCGGGCAAGGACAGGGCGGAGCCGAGCGACGTCCTCTTCTTCTCGGCGATGCGCCTGGTCACCTTCGGCAGCGCGCGCCTCGCTTAGGCGTCGAGCCCCGCTCGGCGCTCGACCTTGCCGCCCCGCCCGATCAGCACCTCGCTGACCATGCTCGGCGGGAAGAGCCCGTGGGAGGAGATCCCGGGGTCGGCGTCGAGCTTGGCGGCGAGGGCGGCGGGGTCGCCGATACCACCACGGTAGTCGGCGATCACGCCGCCGTCGGGGCTGCGCGGCACGTCGCGCAGCTCGACCTCGGGGCCGAGCCGAGCCAGGGTCGAGCGCAGGCCGAAGGCAAGCAGCTCCAGCGGTACGGGCGGGCTGAGCGAATCGACCGGCTTGCTCGCGTCGGCGATGACGACGAAGCGCTCGGCCGCCGCGGCGACGATCTTCTCGCGCTGATGGGCGGCGCCGCCGCCCTTGATCAGCCAGCCCTCGGGCGTCACCTGATCGGTCCCGTCCAGGGCGATGTCGAGCCGATCCAGCTCGCTGAACTCCTCGACCGGGATGCCCAGCCCGCGCGCCTGCTCCTCGGTGGCGACCGAGGTAGCGACGCAGCGAATGCCGCTCAGGCCGCGGCGGGCGATCGCCGGCAGCAGGTGGGCGACGGTCGAGCCGGTTCCGAGGCCGACGGTCATCCCGTCCTCGACCAGCTCCGCCGCCGCCTCGGCGGCGATCCGCTTCTCGTCGTCAGCCCCCATCGGCCGCGGACTTTATCCGCGGGACGTGCCGTCACTTATGCACCCATATGGACCGCCAAGTGGCGGCACGTCCTATCCTCGCGCGATGGACGCTCGGATCTGGTTGACCGGGAAAGGGGGCGAGCCCCGCTCGTTCGCGTTGGCGGAGCGGACGACGGTGGGACGCGACCCCGAGGCCGACGTCTGCATCGACGACGAGGCGGTCTCCTGGCACCACTTCGAGGTCGAGCAGCGCGGCGGCGTGTTGATGGCGACCGACCTCGACAGCCGCAACGGCACTGCGCTGAACGGCGAGCCGCTCGACCGGCCTCGCCGCCTCCGCGACGGTGACGTGTTGACCGTAGGGGACTACCGGCTCGAAATCTCGGACCCCGTCCCCGGCAGGGCGGGGGCGACGATCGCCGCAAGCGAGCCCTCGGTTGCGTTGAGCGAGGAGGAGCGGGCGACTGCCGCCGCCCTGGTCGCGCCTTACCGCAGCGTGGGGGCGTTCGCCGGCCGGCCCGCCACTCGGGCTGAGCTTGCCGAGGCGCTCCACGTCAGCGAGCGCACTGCCCAGCGCCGCCTCGACGCGCTTGCCGCCAAGCTCGACGTGCCCGGCGACTCCGGCCGCGAGCGCCCGCGCCTGATCGCCGCTCGCGTCATCGAGCTCGGCCTCGACCGGTCGCAATAGCTCGAGACTGCATTTGGCATCGCATAGCGAGGTCGAGTGCAGTCTCGGCCGCCGGAAGTGACCCGGAGAGGGCCAAACGTGGCTCGGTAGGGGGCGCGGGTGTCGTTGGCGCGCCCGCTTCGCTGGCGCAGCATCGGTGACGCAGTCTCAAAGTTCACCGATGGAAAGGAAATGCCATGCGCTACCGATCACTACTCACCTGTGTCATCGCCCTGCTCGCGGTCGCCATCTCGGCTACTGCGGCCCTGGCGGCCTCGCCGCGGGCCGTCGTCTATTCGAAATCGACGACGGTCGCGGGGGAGACCAAAGGCGGTCTCTTCGCGGTCAAAGCGGGCCACCTCAACCAGCTGACCGAAGATCCCACCGACACCGAACCGGCCTTCTCGGCCGACGGCCGGACGATCGCCTTCGCCCGTGGAGGAGACCTCTACTCGGTCCGTCCCGACGGCTCCGGGCTTCGCCATCTGACCAGCGGCGCAACGCTCGACTCGGCGCCGATCGTCTCACCGGATGGCAAGCGGGTCCTCTTCGAGCGCCGTGCTACCGAGGACGCCGCCGCTGATCTCTACGCGGTCAGGGTCCTGGGCGGGGGCCTCCACGGCCTCACCAGCGGCCCCGACGACGACCACCAGGCCGACTTCTCTCCCGACGGCCGGGCGATCGTCTTCGTCCGCGACACCGACCCCGGCCCGAACGCGACCGAGGACCTCTACTCGATCCGCCCGTCGGGGGCCCGGCTGACCCGGCTGACGCGGACCGGCGTCGACGAGTTCAAGCCGCGCTACTTCACCGGCGGCATCGTCTACAGCCGCGGTGAGAGCAGCGAAGGGCCGGCAGCCTACGCCGACGTCTACACGATGCGTCGCAACGGCAGCAAGGTGAAGGCGCTCGTCGCCGGCGTCGGCTCCGCCTACGTCGAAGACGTCTCGCCGGCCGGCAGGACCCTGTTGTTCCGCCGCGACCAGGGCCTCTGGGTCAAGCAGATAGGCCCGGGCCGGGCGCGCAAGCTCGCCCAGCTCCCCGACGGCTCGAAGACCAACGGCGTCTTCTCCTCGGACGGGCGCAAGGTCGCGGCCTTCGTCGGGGTCGAAGATCAGCAATCGCTGGTCGCGGTCGACGTTGCCAGCCGTCGCCAGACCGAGCTCGCGGAAGGCTTCGAGGCCTCCGAAAAAGACGGCACCGTGATCGGTCCGGTGATTGCATGGCAGCCGGCCCGATAGGGCGGTGCTGACGGGGGACGCCACCCGGCGGGGTATAACCGCCGGGTGGCAGAACCTGTCATTGGCTCGATCCTCGCCGGTTACCGCCTCGACGAGCTGATCGCACGCGGGGGGATGGGGGTCGTCTACCGGGCGACCCACCTGTCGCTGGACCGGCCGGTGGCGCTGAAGGTGATCGCCCGCCAGCTCGCCGGCGACGAGGCCTTCCGCAGCCGCTTCCTGCGCGAGTCGCGGCTCGCCGCCCGCCTCGACCATCCCGCGGTCGTGCCGGTCTTCGACGCTCGCGAGGAGGACGGCGAGCTGATCGTCGCGATGCGACTGGTCGAGGGCGGTGACCTGAGGAAGCGGATCGAGGCCGGCGGCCCGCTGCCACCCGCCGAGGCGATCGCCCTGCTCGGCCAGATCGCCGGCGCTCTCGACGCCGCCCACGCCGCCGGCATCGTCCACCGCGACGTCAAGCCGCACAACATCCTGCTCGAAGGGGAGCGCGCCTACCTGACCGACTTCGGCCTGGCCAAGGCGCTCGGCGACAGCGGCGTGCTCAGCGGCGCCTCGGTCGTCGGCACGGTCGAATACATGTCGCCGGAGCAGTGGCGCGGCGAGCACGTGGGGCCCGCGGCCGACGTCTACTCGCTCGGCTGCGTCCTCTACGAGTCGGTAACCGGGGTGGTGCCCTATGCACGCCGGGCCGATGACGTAGAGCCCCAGCTGCCCCAGGGCCTCGACGCGGTGATCGAACGCGCAGTTGCCAAGGACCCGGCCGAACGCTACGCGACCGCAGGCGAGTTGATCGCGGCGGCGCGCGAGCGCCAGGGGGCGACGCCCGCGGCAGCCCAGGTTCTCTCCGAGGCGCCCGACCGGCCGACGCTGCAGCTGGGCAAGGGCGAGGGCAAGGCAGAGCACCATCCCGGCCTCAGTCGCTGGCGCCGCCCGCTCGCCGCCGGCTTCTTAGCCTGGTTCCTGGCCCTGTCGAGCGTGGCCGGGGTCGTGGTGATCGCTCTCGTCCTGCTTTTGGGAGGCGACGATCCCTCGGTCTCCGAGCCGATCGCGGTCGGCGATCCCCCCCTGCGCCTCGCGGCCGGCCCGGAAAAGGTTTGGGTCACCAGCGCGCGCAACGGGACCCTCTCGGCGATCGACGCGGACACCCGGGATGTGGACTTCCGCCTGCGTATCGGCCGCGGCGCTTCCGGTGTCGCGATCGGCGCTGGCTCGGTCTGGGTCGCGAACCCGCGCCGCGGCGACGTCTCGCGCTTCGATCCGGACGGTTCCTTGCTCACGCGGATCGCTGTCGGCGGTCGCCCTGGCGCCATCGTCTTCGGCGGCGGGCGGATCTGGGTCGCCGACGAAGACGGCGCCGGCATCAGCGCGATCAACCCCGGAGGGCAGATCTTCAAGCGCGGCATTGCACCGCACGCGGCGCCGTTGCGGCTTGCCTTCGGGGCCGGCGCGGTCTGGGTCAGCAGCGCCAGCAGGGGGACCGTCAGCCGCGTCGACCCCGTAACGGCGGCGGCCGACGCCCCGATCCGCGTCGGCCGCGGTCCGGCCGGGGTCACCGTCGGCGGCGGTCTCGTCTGGGTGGCGAACAGCCGCTCTGAAACCGTGACCCGGGTCGATCCTTCGATCCGCGCGATCTTCGGCGACCCGATCCAGGTCGGCGCCCGTCCCGGCGGGATCGATGCCGGCACCAGCACTGTCTGGGTCGCCAACTCGGCCGACGACAGCATCAGCCGGATCGAGATCGAGACCGGTGAGGCCCTCGGCGACCCGATCGGAGTGGGCCCCGTGCCGGGGGCGATCGCGGTCGGCGGGGAAGCGGTCTGGGTCGCCAACAACGGCGACGGCACCGTGACCCGGATAGAGCCCTAGAGCCGTTCACGGGATCGCCGCCGCCAACCAATAGGATCGGTCTCCGGGCATGACGCAGGACATCGACCAGCTCTGCATCAACACGATCCGCACGCTGTCGATCGACGCGATCCAGAAGGCCAACTCGGGCCATCCGGGGACGCCGATGGCGCTGGCCCCGGTCGCCTACACGCTCTGGCAGCGCTTCCTCCGCTTCGACCCTGCTGACCCGGTCTGGCCAGGGCGCGACCGCTTCGTGCTCTCCGCTGGCCACGCCTCGATGCTGCTCTACGCGCTGCTCCACCTGGCCGACGTCCAGGCGGTCGAACCGGACTACGAGGTGGTCGGCCGGCCGGCGGTCTCGCTCGCGGACATCGAGAGCTTCCGCCAGCTCGACTCGCGCGCCCCCGGCCACCCCGAGTACCGCTGGACCTCGGGCGTGGAGACGACCACCGGCCCGCTCGGACAGGGGATCGCGACCTCGGTCGGGATGGCGATCGCCTCCAAGTGGCAGGGCGCCCGCTACGGCGCCGAGCTCTTCGACTTCGACGTCTACGCGATCGCCGGCGACGGCTGCCTGATGGAGGGCGTCTCCAACGAAGCGGCCTCGATCGCCGGTCACCTGAAGCTCGACAACCTCTGCTGGATCTACGACAACAACCACATCACGATCGACGGTCATACCGAGATCGCCTACGAGGACGACGTCGCCGCCCGCTTCATGGGCTACGGCTGGAACGTCACCCGGGTCGGCGACGCCAACGACCTCGAGCTGCTCGGCCGCGCCTTCGAGGAGTTCAAGGGCGAGCAGGATCGGCCGACGCTGATAATCGTCGACAGCCACATCGGCTGGGGCTCGCCGCACAAGCAGGACACCCCGGCCGCCCACGGCGAGCCGCTCGGCGAGGAGGAGGTGCGGGAGACCAAGCGCGCCTACGGCTGGCCCGAGGATGCCCAGTTCCTCGTCCCCGACGGGGTCAGGGAGCGCTTCGCCGACAGTGTCGGCGCGCGCGGCGCCGAGCTGCGCGCGGCGTGGGAGGCGAAGCTCGCCGAGTACGCCCAGGGAAACGCCGACCTGGCGGCCGAGATCGAGCTGACCCAGAAGCGCGCCCTGCCCGAGGGCTGGGACGCTGCCATCCCCAGCTTCGAGCCCGACGAGAAGGGGCTCGCCACGCGCAAGGCCTCGCAGAAGGTCGAGAACGCGATCGCCGAGCGTGTCCCCTGGCTGCTCGCCGGCTCGGCCGACCTGACCGACTCGACCTCGGTCCGCCTCGACCTCGACGGCGCCGCCGACTTCGAGCCCGGCGCCTACGACGGCCGCCAGCTCCACTTCGGCATCCGCGAGCACGAGTCGGCGGCGATCTCCAACGGCCTCTCGCTCTCCAAGCTGCGGCCGCTGTGGTCGACCTACCTCACCTTCTCCGACTACGCGCGGCCGGCGATCCGCCTCTCGGCGCTGATGGAGCTGCCGGTGATCCATGTATTCACCCACGACTCGATCGGGCTCGGCGAGGACGGCCCTACCCACCAGCCGGTCGAGCAGATCGCCTCGCTGCGGGCGATCCCCGGGCTCGACGTGATCCGCCCCGCCGACGCCAACGAGGTCGCCGAGGCCTGGCGGGTGGCGATCGACCGCACCCACCAGCCGGTCGCGCTCGTCCTCACCCGCCAGAACGTGCCGATCCTCGATCGCTCCAAGTACGCCTCGGCGGAGGGGCTGCGGCGCGGCGGCTACGTGCTCGCGGAGGCCGATGGCGGCTCCCCCCCCGTCGCCGACGGCGTCGGCGACGGTGAGCCGGACGTGATCCTGATCGCGACCGGCAGCGAGGTGGCGCTGGCGCTTGCGGCCTACGAGGAGCTGAAGGCTGAGGGCGTTCGCGCGCGTGTGGTCAGCATGCCCTGCTGTGAGCTCTTCGACCGCCAGGACGCCGCCTATCGCGACGAGGTCCTGCCCCCGGCCGTGACGGC
>JBEVMR010000046.1:0-87091 GCA_040508545.1 Solirubrobacterales bacterium | reverse complement strand
TCCCTGGCAGTGTCTGCAGACCTCGGACCGCTCATCGCGAAAGCAGCCTTCCCAGTAGGAAGCCGGCGCCAAAGGTGCCGGCGAGCGCCAGCGGCATCGGGTTCTCCTGTGCGATCCGCTGGGCCTGCTGCTTGACGTCGGTCTTTTCCACCAATGCCGTCACGGTCTCGCCCAGGTCGTCCCGGGTGCGCTTGATGTCGTCGCGGATCTCCTCGGGGTCGCTGGTGCCTTGGGTGCCCTCCGCCGTCGAGGACCTCGCCTGCTCGCGTGCGTTCATTCCCTTCCCTCCTTTGCCTTTCGTTGGCGGACCGGGCTAGCGTTGGATTGGGCCATCGATGTGCTCCTGGATTGCGATTGAGTCCGACTGGTCGCACACCTCATCTGCCCCGCACTGCCGTCGGTCAATCCCCACGGGTCCCAAGGTTGGGTCAAGTGACACACTGAATGGGGACAGTCTGTGTCACTTACCGGTAAAAGCAAGCAGACGGATCTGCGCCGCGCCGATGCGCTGCGCAACGACGAGCGCATTCTCGATGCGGCGAGACGCCTAATCGAGCAGTCGCCCTCGGCGAGCCTCTCCGAGATCGCCGCTGCGGCCGGCGTCTCGCGCTCCACCCTCTACCGGCGCTTCGCCGATCGGGATCAGCTGATCGCAAAGCTCAACGACCGCCCTCAGGACGGCGAGTTGCAGCAAGAGGAGGATGGCAGGGGTCTCGTGCCGGCCGGCCGCCTCGGTCGTCAGCGCGGCCTTCCCCTCGATGCGATCCAGGTCTTCGACGTGGTGCCCCCCGCCCTCTTGCCCGAGCAGCTCGTCGCCGAGGCTCAGCGCATCGCCGAGGTTCCCGTCGCCCTTTACGTCCTCGACATCGACGGCAGTCACCTGCTGCACATGGCTGGCCCGAAACGGCTCGGCGAGGTCCTCGAGGCTCCGTTCGCGATCGGACCGGAGATCGATGCCGATGGCATCGCCAAGCTCCGCCATGACCTCGCCCGGTTCAGCGGGGTGGAGCTGTTTGCGCTCTGGCTTCGCGGCCGTGCGATCGGCGCCCTGATCGCATTTGGGCATCCCCGCGAGCCCCTGACCGAGTTGGCGCGCCAGGCAGCAGCAGCGGTGACCCTCGCGGATCGCTACACCGACGTCTTCGCCCGGGCCCAGCGGCGAAAGCAGCCGAAAGCCGCCGCGGAGATCCAGCAGAGCCTGCTGCCGCCGCGAATCGCCCGTCTTACCGGGGCCGAAGTCGCCGGCAACGTGCTGCCGACCTACGAGGTCGCCGGCGATTGGTTCGACGTCGCGGAGAACGCCGACGGGGTCTGGATCACGCTCGCCGACGGCCTCGGTGAGAGCACCCGATCCGCCGCGAGCAGCGCCGTTGCGCTCGGCGCCTTGCGGGCGAGCAGGCGCAGCGGCGCCACGATCGGAGAGGCGTTGATGGTCATGCACCAGACCCTGCGCGAAATGCCGGGACGGCGGGCCGAGATGGCGGCGATCGTCGCTCGCTGGGATCCCACCACCCATGAGCTGGAACTCGCCAATTGCGGCCACGTCGCGCCGCTGATATTGCGGGACGGGGGAGTGGTGGAGCGGTTGCCCTTCCCGCAGGTCCGCGGCCTCGGCGCCCGCTCGACGCCAAAGCCAGGCGAGCTTTCAACCCGGCTGCGGGGCGGCGATCGCCTCTTGATGGCCTCCGACGGCGTGATCGGCCCTGGCAAGGGCCAGGCGGGCTTGGGTGACGGTGGCCTGGCGGAGGCGGCCCTACGCTCCCCGCGCGAATCGGCAGCCGACACGGTCCGCGAGGTTCACCGGGCCGTGCGCGACGCATGCGGGGACGAGCTCACCGATGACGCGACCGTGGTCTGTCTCTCGATCGGCTAGCTCTTGGCACCGGGCTTTAGCCCGCTGCGGCGCGCTTCAAGAAGTCGACCTGGTGCTGCTTGCGCATGATCAAGTGCTCGAGCATGTGCTCGAGCGCCTCCGAGCGCCCCTCGCGGCCGGTTGGCTCGATCGCTCCCTGCAGGGCGTCGACGGCTTCCTGCTCGCACTCGATCAGCCAGGCGAGGGCGCCATCTGCCCCGTCGTGGAACTCGAGCTTGGCGACCTGCGTCGTCGGCTCGCCCCCGAAGGAGACGATCTTTTCGATCAACTGGCGCGCGCCGCTGAGCTCCTCGTCGCCGAAGCCGGTGAGCTTGGGGCCAAGGGCCTGGGCCTCGAGGCCGAGCAGGCTGGCGGCGGCAATCGAGTACTGCAGGGCGGAGCGGTACTGATTCCGCAGGGCGGCGTTGAGCCGCTCGACCGCCAGCTCCTCGTCCAGTCTCTCCTCTTGCTCGGGCATCGTCCATCCCTACCCGCGCGAGGAAGATCGAACCCCACCTACTTCTTCGACTTGCGGCGTTCGAGCACTTCGCCGAACGCCTTCTCCACTTCCTCGGTCAGGGTCAGGCGGAAGGTGGCGACGAGGGCATCGACCGCGAGCGGGCGGAGCCGTTCGATCGACTGGATGATCTCGGGCCACTGCTCGTCGGGCCGCCCCGCTTCGTCGAAGGGCTTCCAGAGTTCCTCGAGGAAGAGGTTGACGAAGGTGCGCGCGGCCGAGTGCGAGTTGCGGTTCAGCTTCTCGATCGCAGCGAGGGCGGCGGGCAGGGCGATGCCCATCTTCAGCACGTCCTCCGCCGCCTGCAGCAGCGCCGGGCTCGGCGCTTCGTAGCGCTCGTCGCCGAGGTCGATCAGCAGCCCCAGCTTCTGCGCCTTGGCGAGGAGCCGGTCGTCGTCGACCTCGAAGCGCTCGGTCAGCTCCTCGCGGGTGAGCACCTCTGGGGCCTCGTCGGCGAAGGGGGCGGTCACGGCCTGGCGCAGGCCGACGAAGCGATCGGCGTCGGCGCCGTGCTCGCCGATCAGGCGGGAGATAGCGCTGAGCTTGAAGCCCTCGGCCTGCATCTCCTGGATCAGGCGCAGGCGGGCGACGTGCTCGGGGCCGTAATAGCCGGTTCGGGCCCGGACCTCGGGTGGGGGGAGGAGGCCGCGGGACTGGTGGTTGCGGATGTTGCGGACCGACATCCCGGTTTCGTAGGCGAGCTGCTCGACCGTCATCGTCGCCTCGGCGGTTGCTGCCTGGCTTGTGTGACCACCCTCCATTTGACCATTCTACCTCAACTATGTAACCTCATTTGAGGTAACCATGAGTGAGGTAATGACAATCGCCGCAGCGTCTGCTCCTCCTGCGGGTGGGGCGGAGCTGGGCCAGATCGTGATCGCGACCGTCGCAGCGATGCTCGTCACCGCGGCGCTCCTCTTCTTCGGCTTCGGTCACCGCTACGGACGCGTGGCGGTACTCGAGCGCCTCGGCGCCTTCGCCGAGCGACGCTCCGGCCTGCCCGGCTGGGCGGCGCTGCCGGCCGCGATCGCGACGGTCTCGCTGCTGGTCGCCCTCTTCGGCATGTACTGGGACATCTCCCTGCACATCGACAACGGGCGCGACGCCGGCCCGCTCGCCAACCCAGCGCACTACTTCATCCTCGTCGGGCTCTTCGGCATCTTCACGGCGGGGTTCATCGCGATCGTGCTGCCGCGCGAGCGGCCCAGCGCGGTGGCGATCCGCGTCGGCCGCGACTGGTGGGCGCCGCTCGGCGGTGTCTTGATCTGCGCCTGCGGGATGTTCTCCCTGATCGGCTTCCCCCTCGACGACGTCTGGCACCGGCTCTTCGGCCAGGACGTGACGCTCTGGGGACCGACTCACCTGATGCTGATCGGCGGGGCGGCGATGACGCTGGTCGGGATCGCCGTGCTGACGATCGAGGGGCTGCGCGCGAACGCGTCGATGGAGCAGCCGCGGGTGGAGCGCCCGTCCACCCGGACGGCGCGGGCGGTCGCCCTCACCGGTGGCTTCATGCTCGGCCTCTCGACCTTCCAGGCGGAGTTCGACTTCGGTGTGCCGCAGTTCCAGCTCGTCTTCCAGCCGATGCTGCTGATGCTCGCCGCCGGCGCTGGCCTCGTCTTCGCCCGTATCTATGGCGGGCGCGGGGCGGCACTCGGCGCCGTTGCCTTCTTCATCTTGCTGCGCGGGGTTCTCGCGCTGCTGATCGGCCCGGTACTGGGCCAGACGACGCCGCACTTTCCCCTCTACGCGGTCGAGGCGCTGGCGGTCGAGGCGGTCGCGCTGCGGGTCTCGACCAAGCAGCCACTGCGCTTAGGCCTCTGGTCCGGTGTCGGCATCGGGACCGTCGGCCTCGCCGCCGAGTGGGCCTGGTCGCACGTCTGGATGCCCTTGCCCTGGCCGTCCGCGTTCTTCCCCGAGGGTGCGATCGTCGGCTTCCTCGCGGCGATGGCGGGGGCGACGATCGGCGCCTGGATCGGCGCTCGCCTCTCGGTCGAGGCCGGCGTGCGCCAGCCGCGGCTGCGCGCGGCCGCGGTCTGCGCCGCCGCCTCGCTCGCTGCCATGGTCGGCTTCGCCCTCTACACGCCGGTGGACGAGGGCGTGAGCGCCCGGGTCGCCCTGCAGGAGGTCGCCGGCACGGCTGGCTCCGAGGCGCGGGCGACGGTCGACGTTCATCCGGCCTCTGCGGCGGATGACGCCGAGTGGTTCGACGTCACGGCCTGGCAGGGAGGCGGCCTCGTCATCTCCCAACTGGAGCGAACCGGGCCGGGTCGCTACCGGACCGCCGACCCGATACCGGTATCGGGTAACTGGAAGACGATGATCCGCCTCCACAAGGGCAGCTCGTTGACCGCGTTGCCGATCTACCTGCCCCGAGACGAGGCGATCCCGGTCGGCGAAATCCCCGCCCTGCCGAGCGTCAGTCGCAGCTTCCGCGACGAGCACGAGCTGCTACAGCGGGAGCAGACCGGGGGAGACCCCCTCGTCGTGGCTGCCGCCTACTCGACCGTGATCGGGATCGCCCTCGGCTTGCTCGGGCTGCTGGCCTGGGCTCTGCACCGGCTCTCGTTCGGGGTCGGTTCGCAGCAGCCCCGTGCGAGCTCAGGTCACGCGCTCGCCCGCCTGCGCGCGAGGACCAGCCGATGATCCTGCCGCTGGCGCACCACGCCGCGGTCGCGGCGCTTCCCGTCTTGGCTCCCGCGCTGCTGGTCTGCGCTGTCCTCTTCGCGCACCGCCTGCTCGATCGCTAGTCCTTCGTAGGGCCTGAGAAGATCCGGGCGTGCCCGAGGAGGAGCGAAGCTGGGAAGGGGAGCGCGAGGATCTCGCGGAGCTGCGGCGGCGCGAGGCGCTGACCCGTGATGCGGCCAGGGAGGAGGCGGTGGAACGACGCCATGATGCCGGCGGCCGCACCGCGCGCGAGAACATCGACGACCTCGTCGATGTTGGCTCGTTCGTCGAGTACGGCCGCTTCGCGATCGCCGCGCAGCGGGGGCGGCGCGAGCTCGACGAGCTGATCGAGCGCACCCCGGCCGACGGCCTGGTGGGCGGGACCGCGCGGATCAACGGCGACCTCTTCGGCGAGCGCGGCGCCTGCGCGGTGCTCTCCTACGACTACACGGTGCTGGCCGGCACCCAGGGCGCCCTCGGCCATCGCAAGAAGGACCGCCTCTTCGAGCTGATCGAGCGGATGCGGCTGCCGGCGGTGCTCTTCGCAGAGGGCGGCGGCGGCAGGCCGGGGGACACCGACTACCCGGTGGTCTCCGCCCTCGACACCCGCGCCTTCGCGCTCTGGGCGCGGCTCTCGGGGGTGGCGCCGCGGATCGCGATCGTCGCCGGTCGCTGCTTCGCCGGCAACGCGGTGCTCGCCGGCTGCTCGGACCTGATCGTCGCCACCGAGAACGTCTCGCTCGGCATGGGCGGCCCGGCGATGATCGAGGGCGGCGGCCTGGGCAGAGTCGACCCCGACGACGTCGGCCCGCTGGCGACGCAGGAGCGCAACGGGGTGGTCGATCTGGCGGTCGCCGACGAGGCCGAGGCCGTTGCCGCGACCAAGCGCCTGCTCGCCTACTTCCAGGGTGCGACGGAGCCCGGTCCCGAAGCCGACCAGGCGGTGTTGCGCGAGATCGTCCCCGAGCGCGAGCGCCGCGCCTACGCCGTCGCGCCGGTGATCGAGACGCTTGCCGACACCGGCTCGGTCACCTTCCTGCGCGAGCGCTTCGCGCCGGAGATGGTGACCGCGCTGGGGCGAATCAGGGGGCGCCCGCTCGGCTTCATCGCCAACGACAGCCGCCATACCGCCGGCGCGATCACCAGCGACGCCTCCGACAAGGCGGCCCGCTTCTTGCAGCTATGCGACTCCTTTGGGCTGCCTGTCGTCTCGTTGGTCGACACGCCCGGGTTCATGGTCGGCCCCAAGGCCGAGGCGACCGGCCTCGTCCGCCACGCCTCGCGGCTATTGGTCGGCGGCGCTGCGCTGCGCGTACCTTTGATCGCGGTGATCCTGCGCCGCGGCTATGGCCTCGGCGCGCAGGCGATGGCCGGGGGCAGCCTGCACGAGCCGCTGCTGACGGTGGCGTGGCCGATGGCTCACCTCGGCCCGATGGGCCTCGAGGGCGCGGTGCGGCTGGCGTTGCGCAAGGAGCTGGAGGCGATCGAGGACGAGAGCGAGCGCGAGCAGCGCGTGCGCGACTTGACCGCGCAGGCGGAGCGCAACGCCAAGGCGCTCAACGCCGCGACCCTGTTCGAGCTCGACGACGTGATCGATCCGGCTGACACCCGCAGGTTGATCGCCTCGACCCTGGCGGCGACCGCGTGCGCGCCGGCCCCCGGGCGCGGCCGGCGCTTCGTCGACGCCTGGTAGGAAGCTTTGTGTCCCCTATAGGGGCTACAAAGCTTCATCAAAGCTGGCTACTCCAGGAGGTGCCGTTGCAGGAACTCGACCTCATCGGCGACGACCGCCTCATGCTCGGGGCCGTCGTAGATGTCGAAGTGGTCGACTCCGGGGTAGGTGCGCAGCTCTCCGAACGGCGCTCGGCGAGCTGCGGCGATCGCCGGCCCGGGCTTTGCCACGCGATCCGCCTCGCCGACGCAGACGAGCCACGGGCAGTGCAGCTTGGCGGCGTGGCGCATCGGCCGGTAGGGGCGGCCGAGGAGCCAGCGCGCCGAGACCCTGTTGCGCCAGCGCGAGTCCTCGCCGATCGCGACGACGTGGCGCCAGCCGGCCTCGCCGCCGGGGGCGTTGATCAGCGCTGCCTCGTGCGGTTGGCCGACGGCGGGCAGGTGACCACCGCGCGCCGCCGCAAGCAGCGCTCGAGCCATCGCCTTCGGCGGCGAGCGGTGGGCTTGGCGCAGGATGTCGACGAAGGGCACCTGGCTCACGGCAGCTGCGACCCGCCCGTCGTCCGCGGCGGCGGCGAGCGCATTGCCACCGCCCATCGAGGAGCCGAAGGTGGCGACCCGCTCGGGATCGATGCCGGGAAGCGAGCGGGCAAGCGCGATCGCCGCGCGCCAGTCGCCGAGCTGGCGCCGGGGCTGGAAGAGGTCAGGCTCACCACCGCTGTCGCCGAAGCCGCGGTGGTCGAAGAGCAGCGCAGCGAAGCCGGCGGCGGCGAAGCGCTCGGCGAAAGGCCCGAGGCGGTCGCGGCGCGTTCCGGAGAGCCCGTGAGCCATGACGACGATCGGGGCCGCCCCCCCGTCGTTCACCGGGGGGTAGAGCCAAGCTGCACACTCGTCGTCGCCGGCTCGGAAGGTGAGGTCTCGTTGCTCCACGCACACATTCAACGACGACTCACGGACAAACGTGAGATCCGCCTGCCAGCGGGCAATCAACGCTTCGCTGGCTCCAGCCCGATCAGCTCGAAGTAGCCGATCAGGTAGAGCCGCTCCCCGTCGGAGATGACCGGGGTGTAGCCGGCCTGTCCGGTCTGGAAGGTCCGCTTGCCGCTGCGCGCGTCGAGGCCGATCGTCTTGTCGGTCTTGAAGCTGGAGGTGTAGACGGTGTGGCCGACCACGACCGCCGTGCCAGGGACTGGCCCACCGACCTCGTAGGTCCAGCGCCGCTTGCCGCTGCGCGCATCGAGGGCGAAGAAGCGGCCGTTTTCGGCGCCGATGTAGACGCTGGCGGGGGTGCCGGGGACGTCGGCGATTGCGGGCGAGCCGTAGACCTGGCCGCCGGTGTCGAACGACCAGGCGACCTTGCCGGTCTTCTCGTCGAAGGCGAAGACGGTGCCGTCGTCGCGGGCGGCGTAGACGTTGCCGAAGCCGATCGCCGGGGAGGAGAAGAAGCCGCCTTGGCCGAAGGGCGGCACCTTGGTCGTGTTGGTCCGCCATGCGGGCCTGCCGCTGTCGGCCTCGAGCGCGAACATCGACCCCTCGTAGTCGGCGACGAACACGCGCCCGCCGTGAAAGCTGGGGCTGGCTTTGATCGCGCCGGGGGAGTTGAAGCGCCAGCGCGTGCCGCCGTCGGAGGTGCGCAGCGCGACGACGTCGGTCGTGTCGGTCCCGAGGTAGAGCGTCTCGCCGATCGCCAACGGTGAGGATTCGAGGTGGCCACTCAGCTTTCGCACCCAAACGGGCTTGCCGGTCTCGGCGTCGCCAGCGGCCACGTCGCCGTCGAGAAAGGCGCCGTAGACACGGCCCTGGTGATAGACCGGGGCGGTGACGTCGGTCGGCTTGCCGTGGTTGCTCGGGTGGACATTCACTTCCCAAAGCACCTTGCGATCGCTGAGCCGCACTGCTTTGCCGTTGCCGAACTTGTTGATCACGTAGGCGACCCCGTTCGCGATCGCCGGCGGGAACTCGATCAACGCGTGCGTGTTGACCGACCACGCTTCGCGCAGCGGCGGGGTGAGCGCGCGTCCTTCGTCGGGCAGGTAGTGCGTGCGCTCGGGCACGCGCCCGAAGAACGGCCAATCGATCGGCCCGGACCCCTGCGCGTCATTGGCCGACTGGCTGGTCCCCGAATCGCTCTCCGACCCGCTCCGGCCGCTGTCCAGCACGCCCGCGCCGGTCCCGATCGCGACAAGCGCAAAAGCCACCGCGGCAAGGGCGACCGCGATCGCGAGTCGCTGCTGTCCACCAAGCTCCATCCTCCGCCATATCGGCAAGGACGGGAGCGACTGAAGCGGCGGACGAGAATCGAACTCGCGTCATCAGCTTGGAAGGCTGAGGCTCTACCGTTGAGCTACCGCCGCGTGGCACGAGTCGCACGCTGCTTTACGACCCGCCGCGCTCCGACAGTTTGCCCGAATCCGTCAGAATGCGTAACAGCCACGGGGAGTGGCGCAGTCTGGTAGCGCACTCGGCTGGGGGCCGAGCGGTCGCAGGTTCAAATCCTGTCTCCCCGACTCTCGAAGTGTCTGGGCTCTCGCCCCGCGTTGGATAGATTCGCCAGGTGGATCGCCCTCGGACCCGGTACGCGCGCAGCGGCGAGCTGGCCATCGCCTATCAGGTGCACGGTTCGGGTGATCGCGACCTTGTGTTCAACAGCGGAGTCGCCTCGAACCTCGAGACGGTTTGGGACATCCCTGAGGCCGCCCGATTCTTCGAGCGCCTCGGCGGGTTCGCGCAGGTGATCCGTTTTGATCGGCGGGACACCGGACTGTCCGATCCGGTTCGGGACGACCTGACGCTCGAAGCCCACGCCGACGACGCGTTGGCGGTAATCGAGGCAGCGGGCTCCGAGCAGCCCGTCTTGATGGGGAGCCTCGACGGCGCTCGCTCGCTCGCGTTGCTCGCCGCCACCCGGCCGCAGCGCGTGGGTGGGCTGATCGCAATTTCCCCCTGGGCAAAAGGCCTCGCCACCACCACGGAGTTCGTCGTCGAGTCGTTGGAGCAGACCCTCGCCGAGCTCATCGACTACCCGAACGCAGATCTCCTTCGCCTTTGGGCCCCCGACTGGGTGGATGACCCCATACGAATGGACCGTCTCAGACGCTATATGCAGACATCTGCCACGCCGCGGCAGGCTGCTCGAATCCTGCGAATGCAGCTGATCACCGACATCCGCGATGTCCTGCCGCTCGTCCAGGCTCCCACCCTGGTCCTCCACCCGCCCGCCCTGCGGATGCTCCCTGTCGCCTCTGTCCGCGAGTTCGTCGAGCTGATCCCGGGAGCGAGGTATCGGGAGGTTTCCGGCAACTCAGCGAACTCCTTCGCGCTCGACACCGAGGAAATCGCGGGCATCATCGAGGAGTTCGTCACCGGGACCGCGCCCGCCTCGGCAACCAAGCGGATCCTGGCCACCGTTCTGTTCACAGACCTGGTCGACTCGACCAGGCATGCAGCGCGTAGCGGGGACCGAGCTTGGTCAGACGTGCTTGACCGCCATTTCCGAGACACGAGGGCGGCCGTCACGGCCCTCGGCGGCGAGACGATCAAGACCACCGGCGATGGCGTTCTCGCCCTCTTCACCGGACCGGGTCAGGGCATTCGCTGTGCGGAGCAAGTGATCGCCGACGCTCGAGGCATGGGCCTCGACGTCCGCGCCGGCCTGCACACCGGTGAAGTCGAGCGCAGCTCCGACGATGTCGCCGGGCTCGCCGTCCACCTCGCGGCTCGCATCATGAGCCGCGCCGAGGCGAGTGAGATCCTCGTCTCGGGCACCGTCCGCGACCTGGTGATCGGCAGCGATCTGACCTTCTCAGACCGCGGCGACCACGAGCTGAAGGGCATTCCCGGTCGCTGGTCCCTCTACGCAGCAGCCTGAGACGCGGGGGATGTATGGCACGCGTCCGGACGCATATGACTGGTGTTTTCCGGTCTCCTGGTAAGAATCATCCGATCAGCGAGGGACGGGCAACGATCCATGGGGACGCCGCAGCTATCGCGGCGGTCAAGGTAGCCGCGGTCCGCGACGATCCCAGGGCGCGCCTGGCGCTCGCAAGCTCGACCTACGAGGGGCCGACTGGCGACGCACCTCGGCATCTCCCGTTCCGCCGGGCGGCGATGTCCTTCATGCGCTGGGAGGCCCGACGGGGAGTGCTCAACTCACTCGACGCTGAGCCGCCGGGGAGCAGGTGGTGGCGGGCGATGAACGAGCGGCTGCTGCGGGACGGGTGCGAGGCGGTCGAGCGCGCTGGCGGTCACGGCGGCCGCGCATCGACGCCGACGATCGGGTTCTGGGATGCATTCGTCGAGCGGCCGACGGCCAGGACTTGGTACCGAGCGCACAACGCGAGCATCGTGGCCGCCTACCTTGACCATCGCGATCTTGCTGAAGAGGAGAGCCGGACGGAGCGGTTCTTCCTCAACGTTGTCCTCGTTCGCGTGCTCTACGCGCACGCCCTCGTCGCCGCGTCGCGCCTCGCACTGGGCCGCATGGCCCTCTGCGGCCGGCTCCTCGGTGACCCGCGCCTGGGAATGGTCAGTGTCTTCCTGTCGATGGGCAGGGTCCTTCCGAATCGGTATCCGGTCGATGATGACCTCGGGGTCTACCTGCGGGCCGAGAACAGCTTTGGCCGATTGCTCGACTACGCGGTGATCCAGCCGCGTCTGCGCCGTCTCTATGACTGGTCGGCGCGCGAGCTCGAACGGCCGGAGATCTCGGAGCTCGTAATCGACGGCACGCCGGCCTACGCCTGGTCCCCCGGCGAGCGGCAAGAGTGGGCGCCACCACCGCTGTCGGCCACGGCGAGGGCGATGAAGGTCGCAACCGGTCCGCGCTGAGTGTGATCGTGCCTCGGAGTGTTCGACCCGATTTTGCCGCCGACCGGAACCAGCGCCGCCTCCGCGGGTCAGCGGATTCGGATCTGCTGTGCGGCGTGGCAGGTGGGTTTGTATTGGCGGTTACGCTGGTCGCCGGAGTAGGCGACGCTGAGGCGGTAGACGCCCTGTTTGGTCGCGAAGTACTGGGCCAGCAGGTAGCTGCCGTTTGACCTTGCGGTGACGCCGCCACTGAAGGCGGGCTTGCGTTTGCACTTCTTGTCACCGGGGCGGTAGAGCCGGAAGTTGATCGTGCCCGAGGGGGAGGCGGCGCCGGAGAGGCGGGCGCGAATCGAGATCTCGTTATCTCCCTTCAGGTGGGCGCGTGGCTTCACCTTCGGCGTTCGCCGGTACACCTGGACCGCTGGGCTGGACGGATCGCACGGATCGGTCGCGCCTCGATTCGCGGCATCGCCTGAGTAGCTGGCGCCGAAGCTGTAGATACCCGGCTGTCGCGCGACGAGGGGGCCCGACTCGATCGTTCCGTTCCCGGCGGCCGGAGCGGTGCCGACAACCACCGGCTTGGCACAACCCGACCCGACCCGCCGGTAGATCTCGAACGTGATCGTGCCCCCGGGCGTATAGCCGCCCTGCAGCGTCGCCGTCATCTTGAAAGAGGTCCCAACCGTCAGTCGTTGCGTGACCTCTCCAGAGATCGAGGGGCTTGCCGGAGCGACATCGGACGATGCGCCGCCACAGCCGACGTTTGCCGGGGCGTGATTGGGGTCGCCCGAGTAGCTGACGGTCCAGCGATATGCCCCGACCCGAGAGGGCACGAACACGGCCGAGCGGTACGAGCCGTTCCCGGAGGCGTCGACGGTCGAGCTGAAGGCCGCGGCGGCGGAGCAATTGGCGTCGTCAGGAGAGAACGCCCTGAACGTGATCTGCCCGGTGGGGATCGCCCCGTCCCGGATCGACGCCGTGGCGGTCACCGGGTTTCCGACCGTGGCATTGGTGGCGCTGGCGGAGAAGGTCGCGGTGATCGTGCCCACCGCCGATGCCTGATTGGCCGAGTCGCAGGGCAGGCTCGCCGCCTCGTTATTCGTGTCGCCCGAGTAGCTCACGGTCCACCGGTACAGCCCGGCCGCCGGCGAGAAGCCATCTGGGGAGTAGGAGCCATTGCCGTCGACCGCCACCGTCGCTTCGTACTTGGGGCTGGTCGAGCAGCTCGCGTCACCCGGGCCGTAGGCGCGGAAGACGAGCTGGCCGCCGGCCTCGAACCCGCTCGACAGGGTCACGCCGTCGGTGATCGGTAAGCCGACCGCGATCGCCGAGGTGGCGACGCCGACGAGGCTCGGCGAGGCCTTGCCCACCGTCGAGGCCTGGTTGGGAGCCCCGCAAGCGAGGCTCGCCGGTTCGTTGTTCTCGTCTCCCGAGTAGCTCACGGTCCACCGGTACAGCCCGGCCGCCGGCGAGAAGCCATCTGGGGAGTAGGAGCCATTGCCGTCGACCACCACCGTCGCTTCGTATTTGGGAGTGGTCGAGCAGCTCGCGTCACCCGGGCCGTAGGCGCGGAAGACGAGCTGGCCGCCGGCCTCGAACCCGCTCGACAGGGTCACGCCGTCGGTGATCGCGGAGCCGACCACGACGGTCGGGGTAGCCAGGCCGATGAGGCTCGGTGACGCCTTGCTGACGGTCGAAGCCTGATTCGCGGACCCGCAAGGCAAGCTGGCCGGCTCGTTGTTGTCATCGCCGGCGTAGCTCACGGTCCATCGATAGAGCCCTACCTCCGGCGAGAAGCCCGCCGGGGAGTAGAGGCCGTTGCCGTCGACTGCCACCGTCGCTTCGTACTCGGGAGTGGTCGAGCAGGTCGCATCATCCGGACCGTAGGCACGGAAGACGAGCTGCCCGCCGGCCTGGAAACCGCCTGACAGCGTCACTCCGTCGGTGATCGGGGTGCCGACTACGGCATCGGAGGTCGCCACGCCGACGAGGCCCGGCGATGCCTTGCCGACGGTCGATGCCTGATTAGACGACCCGCAGGGCAGGCTCACCGCTTCGTTGTTCTCGTCGCCTGCGTATTCCGCAGTCCAGCGGAATACGCCTGCTTGCTGAGGAAGGAAATCCGCGGAGGTGGCTTGGCTGCCGTCGAGCGGCGCAGCATCCGTTTCCAGTGGCGTCAGGCAGGTGGTGTCCGCCGGGCCATAGACCCGGAAGATCACTTCACCGGTAGGGGAGAAACCTCCGCTTACGGTCGCTTCGTCGTGTATCCCGGCATTGACGACGCCATCGCTCGCGGTGGCAGCCAGCTCGGGGCTCTCCTTGCCTACCGTCGAGAACGTGGAGCAAGTGGAGTCGGCAGGGGGGTCGGCCTCAGGATCCTCGGGGTCGCCCGAGTAGTGCGCGCTCCAGTGATAGGCGCCCGCTTCGGGTGGGGTGAGCTCTCCTGACGCATATTCGCCTTCGCCGTTCACCGCGGCAGAGGCTGGGGCGGGGCTAAGCGCAGGCCCCGAGCAGGTGGGGTCGTCGGGGCCGAAGACTTCGAAGGAGATCTCCCCTTCCGCGCTCGGGCTTTCCGAGAGTTGCGCCGTCGCTTGGATCGTTTGCCCGATCACTGCGTCCGTGGCGACGATGCTCAGGCTTGGCGGAGCAGCTGATGAGGTGACTGCAAGCAGCAGGCCGAGGCCGGTTGCAAGCCCGGTGCCAGCCAGTGCTCCAAGCGCGGATCGGTGGGAAATCCACATCTTCAGCCAACCCTCCCGATCGCGCTCTCAACCGCCTTGGCGGCTCCATGCATCAAGATTTTCTCGCTCTCAGCGTCTTTTTCATGGCAAAATGCGGCCCCAACTTAGACTATCCGTCCATCAACGCCATTAATTCGTCCATCCACTTAACACTGACGGAGCGAGCCGGGAGATGAACAAGCTCTATCGCCGTAGCTCTTTTGTGCTCTCGCTGGTCGCCGCCGCCCTTGCCCTGCTCGTCAGCATGCCAGCCGGCGCGTTTGCCGCGGGTGAGGAATCCAGCAGCGGGTCTGCGCCGCAGGGAGCTTCGGGCGACTCGACGCAACCTGCCGCACCGCCTTCGAGCGAATGGTCCCCGCAGGATTCTGGCGGAGGGGATTCCAGCGACGGAGCCGCGCCGCTGCAGCACGGCAGCTCAGTTGGTAGTGGCGTAGTCCCCGGGAAGGCCGAGCCGAAGAGCGAGGCGCCCTCGCCGAGTCCCGAATCAAGCGGGTCCTACGAACCGGCGCCGTCGACCCCGTCCCAGGCGCCATCTTCGTCCCCGTCCCCATCGACGTACGAGGCGCCCGCGAGCGCCCCTCGAGCGAGTCGGGCAAGTCAAGCGGAGCAACCGCCGGCGCCGGCGCCCAAGCCCAGCAGAGACGTCGTTGCCGGGGTTGCCGCCGCCGACGCGGTAGCTCACGCCGCACCCACCCAGGGCGGCGAGGAGATCGACTCCGCGCCCACGGCGGCGGCCGCCGCATCGTTCACGGAGTCGGGTGATGACGCCTCCCAGGGCTCGTATGCCCTGCCGTTGCTGTTGGTCATCCTCGGGCTCGCCGCCATCCTCGGCTATGCCTATGTCCGCCTCAGGCGGCACCGCCAACGGCAACGACTCGAGGCTCTCTGGCGCGAGCAGGACGCGGTCTGGGAGGCGGCCCTCCGCCGGGCCGAGCTGGGACAGGTGGCTGGAGACTCGGAGCCAAGCGCCCAGCCGTTGCGACGGATCAAAAACGCCGCGTAGGGCGAGCCGGCGGGGGTCAGCCCCGATGACCTGGGAAGCTGCGCTGATGCCCGCTCGGCTCAGGTACGTCGATCCCAATCAGCCACCCAGCTTGCTCAGCCGCGCCTACGCATCGCTCGCCAACACCCGGCTGGGCAGATTCATGTCGATGCACATCGTCTGGAGGGTTGATCCGTATCTGATGCGGGTGACCCGCGGTCGCCTTGGCATGGGCCTTGTAATGCCCACCGCGCTGCTCGAGACGCGGGGCGCGAAGAGCGGCGAGCTGAGGCGCAACGTGGTCATCTACTTCCACGACGGGGACGAGGTCACGATCGTCGCCTCGAAGCTCGGCCTCCCCGAGCACCCGGCGTGGTTCCACAACCTCCAGGCTCACCCCGACGTCACCTTCGCCGGCCTCCCGATGCGGGCGACGGTTGTCGGCGAGGAGGCGGAGCGAGAGAGGCTTTGGCCGCTCGCGGATCGCGTTTTCGCTCCCTACGCAGCCTATCGTCGCGAAGCGGCGAAGGCGAACCGGGCGATCCCGATCGTCCAGCTCAGCGCGCGCGAGTCAGCCGCCGCCGGCTGAGCTCGTCGCGGTCGCGTCGCCGAGGCCGGGGCTCCCGTACTCGCTGGCGAGGGTCCGCACCGCCCGCGTCGTGCGCGCGACGAGGTCGCTGCCAACCACGGGCGGCAGCTCGACGACGAACGCGGTGCTCCGCGGCAGCTCGTGGTTCTGCCAGCTCGAGGCGCTGCCCGGATAGCGCTCTAGCCGGACCAGGGGCAGGTTGGCCAGCTGCGCGAAGCGGCGCTCGACCAGCGGATCGCCGCCCGAGCGGTCGACCAGGTCGAACGGCTGGTGGAACCAGATCGTGATGTCTGGCTTCAGCCGCAGGATCAAGCGCCGAGCGGCGCGTGACTCCGGCTCCGAGAGGGCCTGAGCGCCGGAGTATTCGAGCCCGTCCAGCGGCCGCCAGTCGAAGGGAAAGTTGCGGTTCAGATCGACCCCTCGGGCGTTCCCGCGCGTGCCGGCCGCCACTCCGTCGGGGTTGAGCGACGGGACCGCCCAGATCGCGGCGTTCCGGGCCGGGGCGGCGGCGATCAGCCTTCGCGCCACCCGCATCCCGGCCGCCTCGTTGCCGTGCACGCAGCCGATCACCAGGACGCGCGCCGGCGCCTTTGGCTCGCCCCTGAGGGTGGCGGTGATCGAACGGCCGCGGAGTGAGTGCCCGATCACCGTTCGCTCACCCGCCGCGGCCGGCTCGGCCAGGGACCCGAAGGTCCCAGAGGCGATCGCGCAGGCCAGGGCGGCAAGGGCGGGGAGGTGCCCCGGCGGAGGAAGACGCCTCGAGCGCGCGAGCCCCGTCACCGGCAGAATGCTATTCGTGAAGATCGAGATGCTGAACGTCGGCTGGATGACCGCATCCGCGGCGATCTGGCGCCAGGGCGAAGACCCCGCGGAGAGCATGCGCTTCCCGGTCCCTGCATACGTCGTCGAGACCGACGGCGAGCGGATCCTGATCGACACCGGCCTCCACCCGGGCATCTGCGGTGATGCATCGGCTTTCTACGGCGGCGCGGAGACGATGAGCCTCTTCTCCTTCGAGCTCGACCAGCCCATCGACGAGCAGCTCGACCCGGCGACGATCGACAAGATCGTCCTCACGCATCTGCACTGGGACCATGCCGGCGGCCTCTCGCTCCTGCCGGCGAGCATCCCGGTCGTCGTCCAGCGCCGCGAATGGGAAGCCGGCAGCGATCCCGGCTCGATCGAGCGGAATTTCTTCTTCCCGCGCGACTACGTCGACGACGAGCGTGAGCTGATCCTCGTCGACGGCGATCACGATCTCCTCGGCGACGGCTCGATCGAGCTGCTGTCGACGCCCGGCCACACTCCCGGCCACCAGTCAGTCCGCATCGGCGGGGACCTGGTCCTCGGCGCCGACGTCGCCTACTTCGAGTCGAGCCTCGACGACCACCGGTTTCCCGCCTTCGCCGACGACCACGACGTGCAGCGCGACTCTGCCGAACGCCTGCGTGCCCTGCGGGACGCCGGCGCCCGCGTGATTCCCGGCCATGACCCGGACGCCTTGCGCCCGGGCCCGGTCGGCTCGCCCTAGTAGGGGGCGCCGACCGCCTTCGCCCAGTCCTCGTCGACGCGGAGCTGGCCCTCTTCGTCAGTTTCGACGATCACGACGGTCGCCGGCTGGCGGTTGCCGCTGCTGGGGTCGATCGTGACCGAGCCGGTCCATCCCTTCCAATCCTCGACCCCGTCGAGCGCGGCGGTGAGCTTCTTGGCCTCGGCACCGCCGGCTTTCTCGATGCCTTCGGCGAGGAAGTTCAGCGAGTCATAGGTGTAGGGGCTCCAGGTGCCCGGCTCCTGATCGAACTCGTCGCGGTACTCGTCCACCTTGGCCGCCGCGCCGGAGAAGTCCCCTGGCGCGGGCACGCCGACCACGGGGCAGGCTCGTGCGGCGCTGACGCCGGCCGTTTCGACGAAGCCGGTGTCGTATGAGGCGTAGTCGGCGATGCACTGGGACTCGACCTTCCCCTGCTGCATCTCCTTCGCGATCAAACCGCCCTCGGGGAAGTAGACCGCGGCGTAGATCACGTCCGGCTTGTCCGCGGCGAGCTTGTCGACGACGTCGGCATAGCTCTTCTTGCCGGGCTGCACCTGCTCGTAAGCGGTCACGGCGACGCCGGCCGCCTCCAGCGAGCCTTTCAGCTTCTTGGACACGGAGACGGTGTAGTTCTGGGTCGGGTCGTAGGCGATCGCGACCGTCTTGGCGCCGAGCCACTGGGTCAGGGCCTGCGAGGCGACGGGGGCGATTTGGTAGGTCATCGGCTGCAGGGTGAAGCCGAGGCCGTTGGTCGAGGCATCCGAGGTGAGGCGGATCGGAACCAGGCCGGCCTTGATGTAGAGGGGCAGGGTCTCGACGCCGACGCCGGAGTTGTAGGGGCCGACGATGCCGTTGAGGCCCTCCTCGATCGCCGCCTTCGCGGCCTTCACGCCCGTGGCGGGGTCGGCGGCGTCGTCGATCGCGACGACCTCGACGTCCTTGCCTCGGATCCCGCCGTCTTCGTTGAGCTGCGCCGCGGCCAGTTCCGCGCCCTTGAGCATCCCCTCGCCGAGCACCGACTGTTCGCCGGAGAGCGGCGCCTCGAGACCGACGCGGAACGTGTCCGAGCCGCTGTCGTCAGAGCTGGAGTCTCCGCAGCCCACCACGAAGAGGGCGAGGCTGGAGAGGGCGATCGATGCTGCGAGCCGGGTCTTGTGTCGCAAGGGGCTGCTCCTTTTCGGGGTGAGGCGGCTCAGACCTTGGTGGTCTTTTCGCCGTCTCTTTTCGGGGTGACGATCTCCGCGTCGCTCGAACCTACCTCGCCGAACGGCCGCAACCTCGCTTTCGTCGGCGAGGTCCCGCATGTCAAGGGCTACGCGACCGGGGTCTACACGGTGCGCGCCGCGGGCACCGGGCGCCGGCTCGCCTCGCCCGGCATCGAGGCGCCGAAGTTTGCCCAGTGGACGGGGCGTTAGGGTCTCAGCGTGGAAGTGGCCAGCCAGTTCGAGGCCCATGAGGTCGACCTGCACGGTCACCGCGCGATCTACCGGGTCGCCGGCAGCGGGCCGACCGTGGTGCTGATCCACGGCATGATCAACTCCTCGCGCCACTGGGAGGCGGTGGCAGGAAGACTCGCTGGCTCCTACCGGGTCGTCGCCCCGGACCTGATCGGGCACGGCGACTCGGCGACGCCACGGGGCGACTACTCGCTCGGCGCCCATGCCGCCAGCATCCGCGACCTGCTGACCACGATTGGGGTCGAGCGAGCGACCATCGTCGGCCACTCGCTCGGCGGTGGCGTGGCGATGCAGTTCTTCTACCAATTCCCCCAGCGCACCGAGCGCCTTGTCCTGATCTCCAGCGGTGGGCTCGGTCGTGAGGTGAGCCCGCTGCTGCGCGGCGCGGCGCTGCCGGGCGTCTCACCGCTGCTGCGCCTCGCGGCGCAGCGCCAGCTCGTCGACGCGATCGACGCCGCCGGGGTGCGGCTGCGCACCCGTGGCAGCTCCAAGGGCGTCTACATGGAGGCGATCGCGCGGGCGCTGCGGCCGCTGCAGGAGCCGGGCTCGCGGCGCGCCTTCCTGCAGACCCTGCGCTCGGTGATCGACGTCCACGGCCAGCACGTCAGCGCCGCCGACCGGCTCTACCTGCTCGGCGACATGGCGACGTTGATCGTCTGGGGTGAGCGGGACCGGACGATCCCGATCGAGCACGGCCGCGCCGCCCATGAGGCGATCCCGCATTGCCGCTTCGAGACGCTGCCGCGCGCGGCCCACTTTCCCCATCTCGAAGACCCCGAAGGCCTGGCAACGGTGCTCGCCGACTTCCTCGCGACCACGGCGCCGGTTCGCATCGACGACTCCGAATGGGCCGCCGTGATTGCCCAGCAGGCGAAGAACCGGCTGCGCGCCGTCGCCTAGGGCTCGCGTGGCTGGGAAGGAGAGCGCCGGGGTCGTCCTCTTCCGTAGCCGCACCGAACCCGAGTTGCTCCTGGTGCATCCCGGCGGCCCCTACTGGTCGAAGAAAGACCTCGGCGCCTGGTCGATCCCTAAGGGGGAACCGGACCCGGGAGAGGATCTGCGCCGGTGCGCGCTGCGCGAGCTGGGGGAGGAGCTAGGGCCCGCCGGGCCGCCGCTCTCCAGCGGTGACCTGATCGAGCTCGGCTCGATCCGCCAGAAAGGCGGGAAGCTCGTCCACGCCTGGGCCGCCGAGGGTGAATTCGACCCCGCAGAGCTGGACAGCAACAGCTTCGAGTTCGAGTGGCCGCCGCGCTCGGGCAGCATGCGCGAGTTCCCCGAGGTAGATCGCGCCGAGTGGTTCGACCCGGAGGAGGCGCGCCGCAAGATCAACCCGGCGCAAGCGGAGCTCGTGGACCGCCTGCTCGGGGCACTGGGGATTGCGGCGCCTTAGCCAACCCGCCAGCCGGTCGTATACTCGCCCGCAATGGCTGAAGGCCCCGCTCCAGAGCAGGATTCCAGGCCGGGCGAAGGTCCCGCCGGCAAGCCGCTGCCGCTCTCGGTGCGCCTGCTCGGTGCCGGCGTGCGCGGCGCCCGCTCGGTCGGCAAAGCCACCGGGATCGACCGCGCCGTGGAGGTCGCCGCCGAGGAGGCGATGGTCGCGGCGGTCGAGAGCGAGGCCGTGGAACGCGCGCTGACCCGCGTGCTCCAGGGGCCCCTGGTCGAAGAGGCGGCCCGCGGCGCGCTCGAGAGCGACACGGTCAAGCAGGCCCTGATCGAGGCCCTCGACAGCGAGATGGTCGACGAGGTCTGGCGCCGGCTGCTGGCCAGCGACGAGGCGCAGCGCCTGGTCGAGCGGATCGCCGAGGCGCCCGAGATCCGCGCCGCGATCAGCGCCCAGAGCGTCGGCTTCATCGAGGACATCGGCCACACGATCGGCGACACGACTCGCCGCCTCGACGACGTGGTCGAGGGCGTGGCGCGTGGCATCACCTTCCGCAAGCGCCGCGGCGAGCCGACCGAACGGGCCGGGGCGCTGACCCGGGCGCTCGCCTTCGGGCTCGACCTGCTGATCGTCAACCTCGCCTTCTCCGGCCTGGCCGCGATCGTTGCCCTGATCGGCTCCTTCTTCTCCGGCACCGGCAACGGCGTCTCCGGCTTTGCCCTGGCGCTCGGCGGCACGACCTGGATAGCGCTCGCCGGCCTCTATATGGTCACCTTCTGGTCGCTCGCGGCGCAGACGCCGGGCATGCGCTTCTTCGGCATCAGGTTGGGCGTCGAGGGGCGTGGGCTGAAGCCGCGCAAGTCGTTGCGGAGACTGGCCGGCCTCTTTCTCGCCGCGATCCCCTTCGGGCTCGGCTTCCTCGGCATCCTCTTCGACCAGCGGCGGCGTGGTTGGCAGGATCGCCTCGCCGGCGTCGACGTCGTCTACGAGGAGCGCGAGCAGACGCCCGCTCCCTGGTCGACCCTCGCGGCGCCCGGCCCACTTGCGGCGACGGGGGCTGGAACGACGAAGGCCCCGGGAGCCCAGGGCCTTCGTCCACAGCAGGTATCTGGCTCGCCGCTGCGCGGCTGAGCCGCGGCGCTAGGAGATCGGGTTGCCTTCCGGTCCCTCGGCCAGCTTGTAGATGATGATGATCGCGAGGGCGAAGATCGCCAGCGACCAGAACGGGTAGGCCGGGATCGAGAGCAGCGCGCCGATCGCGTTGAGCGAGGCGATGAAGATGCCGAACCAGCGGCCGAATTCCCCGCCGGAGAAGAGCGAGAAAGCGGCGACGAGCTCGAGCACGCCGATGACCAGGATGATCCAGCCCCAGGTGTTCAGCCCACTGAGGATGTAGGTGGCGTTCTCGGTGAAGAACTTCGAGTCTCCGATCGCCGCGATGCCGTAGATGATGTTGAGCACACCGGCGACCAGGAGCAGCACACCGGCGAAGACCCACCAGCCGCTGATCAAACTGTCGTCATTCATAGCAACCCTTTCGTTGCGTGAGGAGGAGGAGTGATTCGGCAGCAATTTCGCTGTTTCTTGCGCATTTCCTGCGCTACGTACGATGGCGCGATTCGTCGGGATAGGCAACTGCACGCGCCAACTGCGATGATCGCGCTGTGAGTGGCGACGTGGTGAGGACGCCCGAGGAGAGCCTGCAGGGGCTGCCCGACTTTCCTTTCGAGTCGAGCTATTGCGAGGTCGACGGAATTCGCCTCGCTTACCTCGACGAGGGCGAGGGGGACCCGGTCGTCTTCTTCCACGGCGAGCCCACCTGGTCGTTCCTCTGGCGCAAGGTGATCCCGCCGGTGCGCGACGCCGGCTACCGCTGTATCGCCCCCGACTACGCCGGCTTCGGTCGCTCCGACAAGCCCACCGATCTCGCTTGGTACACCTACGACCGCCACGTCGAGCTGATCTCGAAGCTGCTCGAGGAGCTCGACGTGCGCAACGCGACCGCGGTCGTCCATGACTGGGGCGGGCCGATCGGCCTGCGGCTCGCGGTCGAGCACCCCGATCGCTTCTCCCGCATCGTGATCATGGAGACGGGCCCCTTCACCGGTCACCAGCAGATGAGCGACGTCTGGCTCAAATTTCGCGACTTCGTCCGCGACAACGCCGATATCCCCGTGGGGATGCTGGTGCGCGGCGGCTGCGCTAACGACCCTGGGGATGAGGTGATCGCCGCCTACGAGGCTCCCTACCCGAGCCCGGAGTCGAAGGCGGGCGCTCGCGCCTTCCCGCTGATCCTGCCGACCGAGCCCGATGCCCCCGGCGCCGCCGAGGGAAAACGGGTCGCCGATGCGTTGCGGGTCGACGACCGGCCCACCCTGATCCTCTGGGCCGACTCCGACCCGATCCTGCCTTTCTCGGTCGGCGAGCGGGTCGCCTTGCAGCTCGACTTCCCCGCCCCGCGGGCGATCGAGGGCGCCGGTCACTTCCTCCAGGAGGATGCCGGTGAGGAGATCGGCGCGATCGTCGCCGAGTGGCTCGGCGCCGGTTCCAGCCGTTAGGCGATCGCGGCGGCGAGCCGGTCGACGGTTGCGCCCAGCTCGTCGCGCGAGCGCTCCAGCAGCAGTCGCTGATAGCGCGGCGGGCCGCTGTCCTCCAACCAGGTGATCGTTCCCGGCCAGTAAGGACCAGGGGGAGTTCCGGGATGGTGGAAGGCGGAGGCAAACACCCAGCTGCCGGTGTTGTGGAGCCGCCCGCCGCCCGGCATCGGCCACTCGGCCTCGCCCTCGTACGGACCGCCTCGGTGGGTATGACCGGTGATCATGTGCGCGGCGCCCAGCCGCAGCTTGCCGGCGAGCTTGGTGGCGGCCGCGATTCCGCTGTGTGAGATCGACGCCGCGTCGAGGCTGGCGTCGAACTCGGCGCGCAGGAGCCGGTTGACCCCCCAGATCGTGGCCGGGACCGCCGCGCGCAGGGCTGTGCGACGGATCTTTCCGCTGCGCCCGTTGCTGCTTGCGATCGCCCGCCAGGCGCGCTCGGACGGACGCGCCGCCCGGCGGGCCACGCCGCCCTGGGCAAGCCCGTAGGTGAGGCCGTAGACCGGTCGCAGGATGCGCTCGTAGTCGGCGGGAGCTGGCTGCTCGGGGAGCGGCCGCAGCGTTCGCATCGTCGCTGCCGCGGCGATGCACTCGAGCCGCGGCAGCCTCATGTAGCAGTCCATGTAATGGCCGTGGGTCGCGTAGACGTCCTCGCGCAGCCAGATCCCCGGATAGGCGAGCTGCAGCTCGGCGTCGCCGAGCCAGCTCGCGATTCGGGTCGCCGGCTCGTCTGCTGGGCCGGCGTGATGCTCCAGCTCGAGCGGCCTGCCGGCCAGCGCCAGCTGCTCCAGCAATGGCTCGGCGAGTCGGTGGTCGTGGTTACCGGGTACGAGGATCACCGGCCTGCCGGCCATCGCCTCACCCAGCTCTTCGAAGAAGTGCCGGGCGCTCAAGAGGGCCGTGGCGAGCGGCAGTTCGCGCAGCTCGAGTGCGTCGCCGAGCAGGATCAGCCGGTCGGCGGCGCTCAGCTCGGCGAGCAGGGCCTCCCGGACCTTGGCGTCGCGCAGCAGATCCTCGCCGAAGGCGCTGCCCAAGTGGAGGTCGGAGACGATCGCGGTGCGCATCGCCTGGCAACTTAGCTGGCGGAAGCTAACCTGCCTGGATGAGCGGTCTCAGCGAGGAGCGACTCGCTCCCGTCAACGGGATCGAGCTCGCCTACCAGGAGACGGGTGATCCGGGCGGCGAGCCGCTGCTGCTGATCATGGGGCTGGCGACGCAGATGCTCGCCTGGGACGAGGAGCTCTGCGCGATGCTGGCCGAGCGCGGCTTCCGCGTCGTCCGCTTCGACAACCGCGACATCGGCCGCTCGAGCAAGATCGACTCCGCCGGGGTGCCGAAGCGGACCGACATGCTGCTGGGTCGCCGCGGCTCGGCCGCCTACCTGCTGAGCGACATGGCCGCGGACACGACCGGGCTGATGGACTACCTGGAGATCGAGTCCGCGCACCTGGCTGGCGCCTCGATGGGCGGGATGATCGGCCAGACCGTTGCGATCGAGCATCCGGAGAGGGTGCGCTCGCTGGTTTCGATTATGTCCTCGACCGGCAACCGCTGGCTCGGGCTGCCGGCCTGGAAGGCCTTCGGCACGCTGTTCGCGCGGCCCAGCGCGGGGCGGGAGGGGGCGATCGAGCAGACTGTGAGGACCTTCAAGACGATCGGCTCGCCCGCTTATCCGATGGACGAGACCCGGTTTCGCCAGCTCGCCGGCGCCTCTTACGACCGCTCGCACAGCCGCGCCGGGGTCGCCCGCCAGCTTCACGCGATCACCGCCTCGGGCGATCGCACCGCGGCGCTGGAAAGGCTGCGCCTGCCGGCGACTGTCCTGCACGGCGGCAGCGACCCGCTGATCCGGCCCGTGGCCGGTCGCGCTACCGCCAAGGCGATCCGCGACTCCCGCCTGCGCATCTTCGAGGGCATGGGTCACGATCTGCCTCCGGCGCTCTGGCCCGAGTTCGTCGAGGAGATCGACGCCGTCGCGGCCAGGGCCGGCGAGGCCGCCGGGTCACGGCAGCCCGCCTGAGCTCCAGGCGGGCCAATTCGATGCGGCTGAGAGGAGTCGAACCTCCACGGGCTCTCGCCCACACGGACCTGAACCGTGCGCGTCTACCAGTTCCGCCACAGCCGCGGGACCAGGCAATCTAACGCCTGCGGCCATCTCGCCGGCTGCCGGGCCGCGCATCAGCTCGACCCGAGCTATCGCTAGAATGTCGCCTCCGCGCCGCTATCGTCTAGGGGACTAGGACGCCGGATTCTCAGTCCGGAAACCGGGGTTCGAATCCCCGTAGCGGTACTGCTCGTTGCGGTGGTCGAGCGGCAGGCGAAGAGCCCCGACCGGCGATACTGCCCCCGTGGAGCTGCTCGCGGTTTCGACGGGGGTCGCCATTGCCTACGGAATTGGCCTCTGGGTCGTGCTGATCATCGGGCCGGCGACGGTCACGGTGCTGAAGGGCCAGTGGCCCCTGTTCGATCACGGCTGGTACACGCTCGGGATCGTTTGGTGGATCACGGGCTTCAGACTGGCCCGACCCGAGTCTTGGTGGGCCCGCCATCTTTATGGCCCAGCCAAGCTTGCGCGCGCAAAAGCCCGTTACCCAGAAACCCTGGATGAAGCGGAAGGAATCGACGGAGAACCCAACCCACCGTGGGTCTACATCGCAACCGCACTCTTCCTCGCCCTCTGCGCCCTCGCGGCGATCCTCGCGGTCGGAGGGCTCCTCGGTCTCTAACGCCGGACTGCCGAGTGCCGGACCAGCGAGCTCACCCTACCGCTGGCTCGAGCGCCATCATTCGCGACCAGGCGGCGGTGATTTCTGCGGATTGCGTGACGACGAGCTACCGTGCCAGCGAGATCGGATCACCCTCCACCCACGCCGCGTGGTTCGTCTTATGTGTCGCTGGGGGTATGGCTCTTCTCAGGGCTGATTCCGACGAACCGGGTTGCGCCAACTCGAGACCCTAAACGGGTCCGACTCGGTTCCTAAATTAGCGGGGCGATGTCTACCCTGCCGAGGAAACACGAAGGTGCAATCTACCCGAAGACCCTCGGTGAACTTCGAGCGCTGACTGACGATGAACTGATTCAGCAACACGACTCGATGGTTGAAGGCGGTGGATACACGGTCGGCTTGGACTACTACCTCAGGGAGCTATCTCGAAGGGAGGCTGAAAGGCAAACTAGCACCATGCTTCGCCTCACCTGGGCCCTCTTTGCTCTGACTGTCGTGAATGTCGTCGCTGTCGTAATCGACGTTTGGTGTAGATGACTGCGACCGAAGAGGCGATTCAGCCGCTACTGCGAGCGCCGTCGGGCGCGGCGGTGCGCTTGTAGGCCCGCGCGGGGCGCGATGGTCAGCCAGTGACAGTTGGCGGGGGCGCCATCAGTGGGTTCGTTGCGGTAGATCAGGCGAAAGCGGGGTTTCGTTTTGTGGGTGGGGATGTCGAACCGGACTCGGCGGCAGTTCGACAGCTCGGGGTGGAGGCCCGGACCCATTAGCTCGCCGGCGAAGGGGTTGCCTTTGCATTCGACCAGTAGCTCGGCGAGCGGCGCTTCAGGGCCTCGGCTTCTTCCTTGTCGGCCCGGTCGCTCTCGGCGGTCGTTGCGGTCAGTTCCGCAACGTCATCGAGGACGCCCTTGGCAAAGGTGACGGCCACCTTGCCCGGCGCTTTATCGGTCATTCCTCGGGAATCTCGATGCCGATTTTGGCCAGCGCCTCGGCGCCGTCTTCCTTCTGATCTGCGGCGCCGCTCCGGATGCGCTCGGCAGCAATGGCGGCGGCTTCATCGTCGGCACGGCGCGACCCGAAGCTTTCGGCCATCTCATCGACCCTGGAATTCATCACTCGCATCTGCTCTTCCAGCCGGCGCAGCTTGTCTTGGACTTGGCTCGATCTCCTTGGAAGAAGAGGCATCGCGACAAGGCTACCTTGAGGATCCGATGCCTTGCCGCCCTCCGCAGAACTTTGTCCCGAAATTTGTCCCCGATTCCACCGAGCTCGGCCGAACGGAATTGAACTCCTTGGACTCAGCAGGCACAGATCGACCGCAAATGGCTTGCTAGAGGCAATGCTCAGTCCGGAACCGTGGTTTCGAATCCCCGAGCGGTATCGCCTCTGCCCATCGAGCTCGTCTCGATGACCATTAAAAGATCGATTTGCGCCGTCGCTTCGGCGCTTTGGTCACGCCGAGCGCACCAGTGCAACCAGCTGCACTGTGTTTCTTCCACGACCGCGATTACGACGCCGGGTAGCTCGAACCTATCCGCCGAGAGCAGCCTTCAAGTGGTGCGCCATCACTAATTCTTGGCTCAGCGCTCGGCGCGCAGCTTGACCGCGCCGAGGAGACGGCGCGTGACGAGCACGTGTCCGCGGGTGCCGATCACCAGCGTGCGATAGACAGCGCCCTCGAGGCCGGGAAAGACGGCGCGGGTCTCGGCCCGCAAACGGGTGGCCCGGTCGCCTGCCTCCTCGATACGGAAGATCAGGGCGTACTCGGAGAAGCGATGGCTGCCGGCGAGCGCCAGCTCGCGCGGGCACTCGGCGGACTCGACGTGAAAGCCGGGAAAGGCGGAGCCGGTTGCGAGGGGGCGAGGGCCCGAGGCTTCCACGTCGGCGCAGCCGAGCAAGCGGGCGACGCGCCCAGTCCTGGCCGAGCTGAAGGAGCCCTCGACGACTCGCAGCAGGGCCTCCCACGTCGCTTCGGGGCTCGCCGCGATCTCGGTGGAGTGCTCGTCGACGTGGGGGAGGTGCTGCGCGCCTGCTGGCATCGAGCCGACCCTACGAGCGAACGCGGGGTCAGCGCCGCAGCGCCCGCACGAGGCGGGTCTTCAGGTTCAGCGCCGCGAGCATGCCGCGCTCCGGCAGCGACCCTGCCGGGGGCATGGCGCCGAGCTGCTGCGCCATCTGGGCGCCGTTCATGTAGGCGTCGTTGCGCTGGATCTTGCCGTCGCGGATCGTCAGCAGGTCGCATCCGGTCAGGTCGACCCTGGCGCCGGTCGGGGCCATGCCCTCGAAGCGCGTGGCGCCGTCGAAGGTGCCGGTTGCGCGCCAGCGCACCGCCGCCTTCTCGCCCTCGGCGACGACGTCGAGGATCTCGAAGCGGAAGTCCGGGAAGGCGGCGAAGAGGTTGGCGAACCAGGCTCGGTAGGGGTCGGGCGCCGTGAGCGAGACCAGGCCGTGTATCTCGCCCGTCCCGCCGGGCACATAGAAATCCACCATGCGGTCCAGGTCGCGTGCGGCGACCGCTTCGAAGTAGGCGCGGGCGACGGCGCCTGCTGCGGTCGAAGGCTGCGTCGCTGGCATGGGACCAAGAGTAGCCCCTGCCCCGCGGTATGGACTGTCAGCGCGGGGCAGGGGCTCGGTCAGCGGGCGCTCAGCCGCATTCGAACGTCGCCAGCTCGTCGGGTGGCGAGGGCACGTTGAGCAGGTTTCCAAGAACCGCGACGCTGGATCCGAGCAGGGAGTTGAGGATCTCGTTGCTCTGATCGGTCAGCAGCTCGACCTGATCGCAGGCGCCGCTGACGGTGCCTTCCAGGGCGAGCACCTCACCGGTGAGGTCGGCCACGTCTTCGTTCAGCTCGTCGATCTGCAGCGACTGAGCCTGGATCGTGTCGAGCAGCGATTTTTCGACCGTCCCGGCGACCCCCTGTGAGCCCTGTTTGCCTTCGGGCCCCGCGCTGCCCTGTGGTCCCTGCTGGCCACTGGCGCCCTGCGAGCCGGACTGAATGGGCGCATTGCCGGAGCCGACGACGCTCCAGGAAAGAGGGCGCCAGCCCCGCATCTTCCGACAGGCGCGCTTGCCGGCGACTACCCGCAGAGCGCCCTTGTTCTTCCCCTTGGCTTTGACGCATGCGTTGATCGTGCCGTCCTTGCCGAACGGCTTGGCGGCCGAGGCCGGACCAGCCGAGAGCAAGAGCGCGCTGAGCGCTGCCACGGTTGCGATCACACCGGTTCTGAGAATGACGCCGTTCAATGCGGACCCCCGATTCGTTTCCCAGCCACTTCTGTGGCTGTCAGGTGATTTGACCGCAGCAAGAATGCGTCGCGCTTGAAATCGGCATGAATATCGTAAGAATTTTCTGCGATAAACGTCTAGGTCCCGGTCTAGCATCGACCGGGATTGGAACTCGGGACCTGCGCAGGGGCGCTCTAACTCCCGAGACGGAAGGCGACGAGTTCGGGCGTCTGCCCTTCGGCCGCCGCGAGGCCCGCGCCGACGACCATCATGTCGCCGGAGATCGCCACGCCGGAGTTAGTGCCCGCCGGCAGGGTTTCCTGCCAGGTGAGCCGACCGCTGCCGGTGTCGAACGCCTGCACTTTGCCGTCGTAGGTCGTCGAGAAGACGAGGTCGTTGGCGACGGTCGTGAAGCCGAAAGGGGGCGCGGTGGAGAATTCGTGCTTCCACTTGAGCGCTCCGGTCTTGACGTCGAGCGCGACGAGTTCGCCGTTCAGCGGCCCGGGTTCCTGGCGTTGGGTCTGGGTGAGGATTTCCAGCGGTCCGTTGATGACTGGCACGAAGACGTATTTGCCGTCGGTGGCCATGGGCGCGATTACGCCGCCGAGCGAGCCGGGGTAGACGAGCATCGGCAGCTTCAGCTTCGACGTTTCGCCCCGCATCGCAAGCAGGCCGTCGTCGTCGTGCCCGTTGTGCTTGCCCACCGCTTTCTCCCACACCGGCTTGCCGGACTTCGCATCGAGGGCCAGCACGATGCCGGACTTGCCGGCACCGAGGACCAGTTCCCTGCCGCCAGCGTCGACCAGGACCGGCGGGTTCTGGAAGTCCCAGTCATAGAGGGCATGGGGGGTCACCTGGTGGTACCAGTCGAGCTTGCCGGTCTTGGCGTCGAGCTTGACCAGGGAGTCGGTGTACAGGTTCGGCCCTGGGCGGCTCGAGCCCCACGGTTCTTTGTCGGTGCCGGGGAAGGGCCCGGGGTTGCCCACGCCGATGTACATCGAGCCCTTGCCGTCGAAGGCTGGCGGGTACCAGAGCCCGCCGCCGGAGTTGACGTCCGGCCTTCCCCACAGGTTCTTGGGCACGGTGTCGAAGCTCCACACTTTCTTGCCCGTCTTGGCGTCGAGCGCCCAGAGGATCCCGACCCCGCCCGGACCATAGAATTCGCTCACGTTGACGGGCACGGTCGAGACGTATACGAGCCCGTCGTGGTACCCGGGGGCCATGTCGATGCCCTCTTTTTCGTTGCGGATCAGGGTCACCGACCAGAGCTGCTTGCCGGTTTCCTGATCGAGCGCGAAGGCGGCGCTCGAGGTCGCGCCGAAGACCTTTCCGTCCTGCACCGCCACGCCGTTGGGGCCGTGATCTGGCGATGCATATTCTTTGGTCCAGAGAACCTCGCCGCTGCCGGCGTCGATCGCCTGCACGTTCGACTCGAGGTCCTGGGAGTAGACGACCCCTTCGCTGACGATCGGCGAGGAGGCGTAGGCGCCGAAGGCGCTTTCTGCGGTGAGCGGCAAGGTCCACGCCGTCTGCAGCTCGTCGACGTTGGCCGCTTTGATCGTCGACTTTTCGTTGCGGGTGTTGGCGAGGTCTCCGTTGGGGTAGCCCGAGCCCTTGAAGCTGACATCCTCGCCCGAGGAAGAGTCGCCGCAGCCCGTCGCCAGCGCCAACGCGGCGACCATGGCGACGAGCGTTGCGACAACCCCGTGGTACCCCCGCCCGCCGGTGCCAACCATCATCTTGACGACCCTATTGGATAGGACAAAACCTGTCAAGTATTCGCAGAAACACTATTTGAAATAGGCGCTGGTTCCCGCTCGTCCAGCAGCGGCTGCAGCACGCGGTTCGCCAGCAGGCCGAGCGCTCCGAGGTTGGCGAAGCCCGGCCCCTGGCTCAGCCCGGCGAGGCCGGGGATCTGCAGGCGGGGATGCATGCCACGCAGTTCGAGGTTCCTTCCCATCGGCACCTCGGTCCCGGCCGGCGTGCCCCAGAGCGGTCCCACCTGCGCTTCGATCTCGGCCCGCGTCTTCTCGTCGAAGAGGCTGCGCAGTTGCGCCAGCAGGTCGAAGCCGGTGCAGTTGACCACGTAGTCGTGCTCGGGACTGGTGACCCCTTCCGGCGACTCGTGCCGGAGCCGCACGCCGGCGCCGCCGCGGGCGGCGGCGACGTCGGTGACCCGGCCGGTGACGAAGCGGCAGCGGTCGTCGTAAGCGATCGCGGCGAGGCTGGGGGGGTCGAAGACGCCGCGGTCGGAGTGCTTGACGAAGTCGCGCCGCGTCCTCTGGTCGAGCGCGGTCCATTCGACCTCGTCGGGGTTGGAGAAGACGCGGTTCTCGAGGAAGCTCTCGCCGCGGCTCATCGGCAGCATCGGCGTGTAGATCGTGAAGCGGCAGCGGGGGCGGAAGCCGCGCAGGAACATCGTGCAGCTGAGCGCGCTCTCGCCGCCGCCGACGATCGCGACGTCGCAGGGCTCCTCCTCCGGCAGCTGGGCGAACTCCTCGCGCCTGCTGTCGCAGTGGAAGACCCGCTCGGCGATGCCGGGCTCGTGCGGGAAGGCGCGGTGGATGCCGGGCCCGGTCAATACCAGCCCCCGGGCCGAGTAGCTCGAGCTGCCGCCCGCCTCGGCGACCTCGACCGTCCAGCGCTCGCCTTCGTCCAGTGAGACCCGCGTCACCTGGCCCTCGACGTGGCTGATGCCCTCGTTGGCGCGCGAGAGGACCCAGGTGAGGTACTCGCCGTAGTCGCGGTGCCGTACCGACGGCGAGCCGGCGTCGATCCAGCGCGCATAGCGGCGCCTGGCGACCATGTAGCGCTGCCAGGAGAACTGCATCGCGCTCTCGTCGATCGCCTCTCCCGCCTCACCGAACTCGCGGAAGCTCTGGTAGGGGAATCCGACGTCCTTGATCGGCGTCACCGCCAGCGGCTCCTCGCCGGAGGTCATCCCGTTGCGCCCCTTCCAGGAAGCGGCGACCTCGGTCCCCTCGACGATCCGCATCGAGACCGGCCCGAGGCCGAGCAGGTTGAACGCGTGCACCTTGGTCGCCAGGCCGGCCGCCTTGGCGCCGGCGCCGACTACGAGTAGATCGGACTCGGCTGCCATGGCTCGGCGGCGCGCGGGGAGGGGGCCGGGGTGCGGGGTTCGGCGACGACGCGCCCGCGCTTGTCGGGGCTGAAGGAGATCGCGCTCCGGCGCGCCCGCTCGGAGTCCGAGTCGGCGGGGCGCAGGTCGACCTCGCTCAGCACCGTGCGCAGCACCCGCTTCATCTCCAGTTCCGCGTAGCTCGCCGCGAGGCAGCGGCGGGTGCCGCCGCCGAAGGGGATCCAGGTGTAGGTGCCGGGCGGCTGCTCGAGGAAGCGCTCGGGCAGGAAGTGGCGCGGGTTGGGGTAGATCTGCTCGTTGCGGTGGATCAGGTACACGCAGGGGGCCACCGTCGTGCCAGCCGGCAGCTCGTAGCCACCCAGCTCCATCGGCTTCAGCAGGCGGCGGACGACGACCGGCACCGGCGGGCAGAGCCGCAGCGTCTCCTTCACCACGGCGTCCATGTAGGCGTCCTCCTCGCCGGCGAGGACCTCGTCCTGCAGCCGCGCCAGCTTCTCGGGGTGGCGCAGCAACCGCTCGAAGACCCAGGCCAGGGAGGAGGAGGTCGGCCCGTCGGTGAGCAGCGTCATCAGTTCGTCGCGCAGCTCCGCGTCGCCCAGCGGCGAGCCGTCCTCGTAGCGGGCCTCGATCAGGATCGAGACGATGTCCTTGCGCCCGTTCTCACCCGCTCGCCGGCGCCGGTCGACCTCCTCCAGCAGCGCCGCTTCGACCGGCGCCATCGCCGCGCGGAAGCCCTGATCGCGGGACAGCCAGCTTGGCCCAAGCGCCGCGGCGGTGCCCAGCCGGCCGGGGTCGTTGAGCGCCTCGGTCAGCTCGTGCAGGAGCGTCCGCAGCCGCCCAAGCCGTCCCGCCTGGTCGGGGCCGAAGACCGAGCGCATGATCACCTCCTGGGTGATCGCCTGCATGTGCGGCCACAGCTCGAAGGGCTCCCCGGCCGGCCAGCGCCGCACCTCGCTGCGCGTCACCTCGGCCATCATCTCGGCGTCGGCGCCCATCCGCTTGCCGTGGAACGGCGGCAGCATCATGCGGCGGCGGGTCATGTGGTCGGGCTCTTCCATCAGCATCACCGAGCGCGGCCCGAGCACTGGCAGCAGCAGCGGGTTGGCGAGCGCCATGCCGAGGCTGCCGGAGGGGGCGGTGAAGACCCGTTTGACGTCCTCGGGGTCGCAGAGGAAGACCCACGTGCCCGAGTGCAGGATGCGCATGGTGAAGACGTCCCCGAAGCGCTCCTGGCAGCGCTTCATGAACGGGTAAGGCCGCCGCGCCCAGCCGATCGCCTGCACGGCGCTCGGCATCCGCGGGCCGGGGGGCAGCCCCCAGCGCCCCCCGGTCCCACGGATGGATCTCCCATCTCCCTTCACGCGTCCCTACCCTCTGAGGAAGGCTCCAGCACCGCCATCAGCTCGTCCTCCTCCTTGCAAGTGGCGGCGATCAGCAGCTCGAAGAGGTCGGCGGTGAACTCGGCCGGCAAGTTCGCCTCTTCACCGCGGGCCAGGTAGTGCTCGCGCACGATCACGACGCGGTCCGGCTGCATCATCGGGATGTCGTGTGCGCGCTTGTAGCGGGCGATGTCGCGGCAGACCTCGAAGCGCTCGCCGAGCAGGCGGGCGATCTGGTCGTCGATGCCGTCGAGGCGCCGGCGGTAGGGCTCGAGCCCGGGGCTCATATGGCCACTTCCTCCCGGACCTCACCGCGTGCCTCGTCGAGCAGCCCGGCGGCGAAGGCGTAACTGCAGGCGGCCAGCGTGTGCAGGGCGTAGCCGCCCTCCTGGACCACGCAGATCGGCAGCCCCGAGGCGGCGAGCAGGCGGCCGATCTGGGCGAAGATCGTCGGCGAGAAGGCCCAGTCGCCGTGCGGGTCGCCCTTCACCGTGTCGTAGCCAAGCGAGACGACGAGGGCCCTGGAGCTGCCGGCGAGCGACTCGACCGAGCGCGCGACCGCGGCCAGGTAGCTGGCGGGGTTGGGGCTGCCGCTGAACTCGACCACGCGCTCGCGTTCGTTGCTCGGGGTGACGGTGCGGGCGGCGACGTTGGTCACCGGCCAGGCGTGCAGCGAGTGCAGGCGGGTGTCGGCCATGCGCGCCACGATTGCCGCGGTGCCGTTCGGGTAGTGCAGGTCGAGGTCGAGAATGCCGACCGGCTCCTTGCCGCCGTCGCGCAGGGTCAGCGCCGCCGCGGCTGCCGAGTTGAGGTAGCAGTAGCCGGCAAACCAGTCGGGGCCGGCATGGTGTCCGGGTGGACGACAGAGGGCGTAGGAGAAGCGCGCGCCCTCGAGCAGCAGGTTGGCGGCGCTGATCGCGGTCCGCACGCCCTCGTGGGCGGCGGCGACGAGGCGGGCGCTGACCGGCACGTCGGGCGGCAGCCCGGGGGCCGCCAGCTGCGGCATCACCAGCGGCTCCTCGGAGCTGATCTCACGCAGGGCCTGCAGGTAGTCGTGCTCGTGCAGCTCGGCCAGCGCCTGCTCGACCTCCTCCATCTCCGCATCGGCGCCGCAGGAGCGCACGCCGGCGTGGCAGACCAGGCCGTTGCGCAGCTCCGAGATCCGCCGCCGGTCATCCATGCCGGGCAGCCTGCGGCCGCCTTCGAGGATCCAGGGGGCGCCGTCGCGGTGGCCGCCGCGCTGCTCGACCATCAAGAGCTCGGCGCTCATGAGAGCAACCGCCGCATGCGCGGGCCGAGCGGGGTGAAGCCGTTCTCGCGGTAGAAGCGTTCGGTGGCGGCGAGCTGGGCGAAGCTCTCCTGCGGCAGGCCGACCTCGAGCCGTGGCACGCCTTTCTCGGCCGCCTGCCGGACCAGGGCGAGGATCAGCTCGCGGCCGAGCGCCCGGCTGCGCCACTCGGGGTGGACCCAGAGGTCCTGGATCGTGCCGTAGTGGCCGGGAACGTGGATCGCGTACTGCCAGCTGGCGGCGAGGATGCCGACGATCGACCTCTCGGACTCGGCAACCAGCAACGCTCCGGCGCCCGGGTCCGCGGCCAAAGCTCGAGCGCCCTCCTGCAGGGCCGCCACCGACGGCCGCTCACCGCCGAGCTCGATCAGCAGTGCTTCGACCGCCGCCGCCACGGCCGCAGCGTCGTCCTCGGTCGCCGTACGGATGCGGGCGCCCGCGACCGCGTCGGGGCGAGGTGGCGCCTCGGGCACGCTCGGACTCCCGTCGGTCATAGGGCCCCGGCGGCCTCCGCTTGTGGCTCTAGCTCGACCGACCAGGCCTCCGCCGCGCTCGAGCCGGTGACGGCCTCGGCGATCGTCGCCATCGGCGCCCGTGCCTTGAGCAGAATCTCGTCGAACTCGTCTACCGGGTCGGACTGCATGACGATCGCGCCACCGGCTCCGATCGTCGTCCGGCCGGGGCGCATCACGATCGTGCGGATGACGATGCTGAGGTCCATCGCGCCGTCGACCCCGAACCAGCCGATCGCTCCCGAGTAGACGCCGCGCGCCTCGTCCTCGAGGTCGTCGATGATCTCCATCGTGCGCTCCTTCGGCGCGCCGGTCATCGAGCCGCCGGGGAAGCAGGCGCGCGCGCATTCGGCCGCGCTTCGCTCGCCCCCGAGCACTCCGCTCACGGTCGAGATCAGCTGGTGGACGGTCGCGTAGTCCTCGACGATCATCAGCTCGGGGACGCCGACGCTGCCGACCTCGCAGACCCGGCCGAGGTCGTTGCGCAGCAGGTCGACGATCATCAGGTGCTCGGCGTAGGTCTTCTCGTCTTCGGTCAGCTCCGCGCGCAGTTCATCGTCACGCACGGGGTCCCCCGAGCGCGGGGTCGTGCCCTTGATCGGGCGCGCCTCGACGCGCCGCTCGCGATCGACCGAGAGGAAGCGCTCGGGCGAGGAGCTGACGACCGCCATCTCGCCCAGCTTCAGGTAGGCGGCGAAGGGAGCCGGGTTGCGGCGCCGCAGCAGGCGGTAGAGGTCGAAGGGGTCGGGGCTGGCATCGGTCGAGATCTGGTCGGTGAGGCAGACCTCGTAGGACTCGCCGGCGGCGAGCTCGGCCTGGCTGCGGGCGATGTCGGCGAGGTACTGCTCGCGCCCGCGGCCGCAGCGGAAGCTGACGTGCTCGGCTTCCGGCCCTTCGCTTAAGGCCAGCGGCTCCGCTGGCTCGGGCGGGTTGGCGATGATCTCGAGCACCGCCTCCTCAGCCTCGTCGAGCCAGTTCTCGGCTTCCGCCTCGTCGCCGTGGCAGAGCGCGACCAGATGCGTCCGTTTACGCAAGTGATCGACGGCGACGAGGCGGTTGGCGAGCATCATCACTGCATCGGGCGTGTCCGACCGATGCGCGTTTGGCGAGCCGCAGTCCGCCTTGAGCTCGTAGCCGAGATAGCCGACGAAGCCGCCCATCAGTCCGGGCGGGAGGTCGGCGGGGGGAGGCTCGATCGCGTGCTCTGCGAGCTCGCGGTCGAGCAAGTCGAAGATCGAGGCGCGCACGCTGGTCGCGGCGCCGGCGCCGTGCCGGATCGCGGTGCCGGACTCGACGTCGTACTCGAGCACGCAGCGGCCGGCGCCGGCGCTGGTGCCGAGGAAGGAGCGCTGGGCGAGCCGCGTCGGAGCGTCGGCGCTGTCGAGCCAGAAGGCGTGCTCGGCGGTGCCGAAGAGCCGTTCGAAGAGCGCCTCGGTCGAGGGTTCGCCGGGGAGCGTGCGCAGGCGCAGCTCGCTCTTGCCGCTGCCGCTGGGGCTGCGCCGCACCTTGGTCCGCGGTGGCATCTGCAGGGGGCGCTTGGCGCCGCGCCAGCGCGGCGAGCGCTGGCGGCGGGCGAGGCCGTAGAAGTTCTCGACCAACCTGGCGCCGTGCTCGGTGGCGATCGACTCGGGGTGGAACTGGACGCCCCACATCGGCCGGCGGCGGTGTTCGATGCCCATCACGACCCCGTCGTCGGCCCAGGCGGTGATGTTGCCGTCGGGGCCCATGTCGGTGATCGCCAGCGAGTGGTAGCGGACGACCGGGAAGTCCTGTGGGATGCCGGCGAAGAGCCCGTCATCGGAGTGGTGGATGCGGCTGAGCCGGCCGTGCATCGCCTCCGGCGCGCTCGAGACCTTGCCGGCGAGCAGGTGGCCGAGCCCCTGGTGGCCGAGGCAGATGCCGAGCACCGGGATCTCGCTGTAGCGGAGGATGTCGTTGCAGACGCAGAAGTCGTGCCAGCGCTCGGGGCTGCCGGGGCCGGGGGAGAGGACGATCGCGTCGAAGTCCCAGCGCGAGAGCGCCCGCCAGGAGACGGCGTCGTTGTCGACCACGATCGGCTCTTCACCGCTGACGCCGGCCAGCAGGTGGAAGACGTTGTAGGTGTAGGAGTCGTGGTTGTCGACGAGCAGCGTCCTCATGCCTGTGCCTCCAAGCCGAGCCCGCGGGCGGTGCGGTCGAGGGTCGAGCGGACGATGCGTGAGACGTGCGGCGCCCGCTGCTCGGCGTTCTGCCAGCGCGCCAGGTGCGACGCGTAGCGGGCGAGTGGGGCGACGTCGAGGTTGCCGGCGACCCGGCCGAGCAGGCGGCCGAAGGTCTCGGCCTGGACGACCGCGAAGCGGTAGTCGGGGTCCTCCACTGCGGCGCCGGGGCCGGCCTGCGCCTCGCCGCCGTTCTCCGCTGCGGAGCCGGGGCGCGCCCGCGCCCGCGCCAGGTCCCAGCCGAGCGCCTTGTCCTCGGCGAGCAGCTTCTCGGGCTCGAAATCGACCCGCTTGGTCGCGCTGTGCAGGAGGAAGAAGCCGAGCGCGACCTGGGAGGCGACCCGGTCGGGGTTGGGGTTGCCGCGCCGCACGGCCTCGCGCGCGGGATCGGCCTCGATCTGCTCGTCGATCCACTCGACCAGGTGGTCGATCAGGACCGCGTCCTTCTTGGAGGAGGCGATCTTTTCGCGTTCGCGCGCGACCATGCCGTGGAAGATGTCGTGGTAGGGGTGGAAGCCGTTGCCGCTGTCGGTGTGGACGAGCTCGGCCATCAGCTGCCGGCGGCATGTCACGTGGGCGTACCACTCCTGGCCGCAGACCTGAACCGAGGTGGTGCCGTCGAGGCCGGTGTCGGCGAGCCAGTAGGCGAGCGCCCGCATGTGCTGGGTCGGCACCCCGTCGGAGCGCACCAGCGGCATTTCCTCCAGCTCCTCGCGGTCGGTCATGTAGATCACGGTGCCGTCGACCCGTTTCTCCAGCGTCCCCTCCTGCAGGCCGAGGTCGGTCAGCTCGACCACCTCCGGCAGGAAGTCGGACTCGAAGAAGACGCGGTCGAAATGGATGCCGAGCCGAGCCAGGGTCTTGCGCTGGCCGGAGATCACCCAGGCCCGCGTCTGCGACCACAGCTCCAGCGCCGTCTGGTCGCCGTTCAGCACCCGCTGCAGCAGCTCGTCGGCGCTGTCGTCCTGCACGTCGACCTCGCGCGTGAGCGAGTCGGCGGGGTGGTCCTGGGCGAGCCCGAGCGAGGCCCCGTTTGCCCCGTTCTTCACGTAGTCGGCGTAGCAGTAACCGACGAAGTGGTCGCTCTTGACCCCGTTGCCCTCGCCGGTCCCCTGCGGGTACTTGCCGCTGCGCACGACGCCGGCCATCGCCTCGCCCATGCTGCGACCGATGTCGCAGATGATGCTGCGGCGCTCGACCGCGCCGCCGGCCTCGCCGAGGGCGTTGCCGAGCGCGTTGCCGAGCGCCAGGTTGCGCAGGTGGCCGATGTGGAGCGCCTTGGTCGAGTTGGCGTCCCAGAAGTTGAGCGCGAAACGCCGGCCGCTGGCGGCATCGCCGCAGCCGGCCACCGCCTCCTCGCCCTGCTCGAGCGCCGCTCCCCGCTCCGTCACCCAGGCGTCGTCGAGGCGCAGCCAGGCCTGCTTGCCCTCACGGGCGACCGAGTCGACCCAGGGCTGGCGCTCGATCTCCTCCAGGGCGGCGAGCGCGTCGCCGTTCTCCTGCCAGCCTTCGACCTGCGGCACGAGCATCAGGTCATGGCGCTCATGCGGGCGGTAGGGCGCTCGCAGCGTCCAGTGCGCTTGGGCGTCACCCCCGCCTCCCGCTTCGTCGAAGTAGTCGAAGAGATTGATGTCCATAGTCCCGGCGAACCCAGCGCCGATGCACCAGCCGGGGCTCGAACCCGGATCCTCGGCTTACAAACCCGATCCTCTAACCGATTGAGGTACTGGTGCGTATTTGTTTATCGAACAGTGAGGTAACTATTCAATAATTTTGGAGTGTAACAACGGAACTGAAGTCATGTCCAGTCGGAGATCCCTGCAACCTCCCGAGTCGGGCGGTTGCAGGGAGTTTTCGTCCGGGCTAGACGGCTTCGAAGAGCGGGTCGTCGGCCTCGGGGCCCGACGACGCGGCGTATTGGATGCAGCCGGAGCGGCAGAGGGCGCGGCAGTGGTAGGCGACCTCTGCGTAGGGGGCGCCGGCCGCCTCGACCAGTTCCGAGCGGACTGCCGGCGCCGACTTGAGGAGCTCGAGGATCCGTGCCCTGGTGGGATGCCAGAGCGCTCTCATCTCTTGGGTTGGCACGAGTATCTCCTCTTGTACTGAATGTAGTAGACCGAACTACTCGATCGGGCATCTTTGCTTAATCGGAACAACTTTGCATTGCCAAGCTGGCCGAGAGAGCCAGCTACCCCGCACTTTCGGAAGAATTGATCGCATGTTGACGATTGCAGTCACCGGCCCAACTGGGGAGATCGGCAAGTCGTTCATCTCCGCGCTCGAGAGGGCGCCCGAGGTTGAGCGGGTGATCGGCATGGCGCGCCGGCCCTTCGACCTCGGTGCCCAGGGCTGGGAGAAGACCGAATACAGGCGCGGCGACATCCTCGACCGCGACGCCGTCGACGCCCTCGTCGCCGATGCCGACGTCGTCGTCCACCTCGCCTTCGTCATCGTCGCCGGCCGCGGGGAGAGCCGCGAGATCAACCTGACCGGCTCGCGCAACGTCTTCGAGGCGGCGGCCGCCGCCGGGGCGAAGCGACTCGTCTACACCTCCTCGGTCGCCGCCTACGGCTTTCACCGCAGCTTGCCGGGGCTGCTGAGCGAGGACGAGCCGGTGCGGGGGACCGCCCGCCATCCCTACTCCGCCGACAAGGCCGAGGCCGAGGCGGTGCTGGCCGAGTCGCTGGAGGGCTCTGCAACGGATGCCTATGTCTTCCGGCCCTGCATCGTCGCCGGGCCGAAAGCGCCATTGCTGCTGGAGCTGGTGCCGCTGCTGACGCTCGGCCAGAAGCTGCCTGGGCCGGTGCGCTGGGCGCTCGGCAGGACGCCCTCGCTGCGCCCGGTGCTGCCCGACCCGGGGGTCTCGTTCCAGCTCGTCCACCACGACGACGTGGCCGCGGCCCTCTGCGCCGCCGTGATCGGGCACGGTGAGCCCGGCGTCTACAACCTCGCCGGCCCGGGTGAGCTGACCGTCTCCGACCTAGCTCACGAGCTGGGCTGGCACTCGGTGCCGGCGCCGCAGCTGGCGGTCGGGGTCGCGGCCGAGGCGGTCGCGCCGTTTCTTCCATTCCTGCCGGCCGAGGCGGCCTGGATCGAGACGATGCGCCGTCCCGTGCTGATGGACAGCTCGCGGGCGCGCCGCAAGCTGCACTGGATGCCGCACCACGATGCCCGCGAGACTTTGCGCGAAACGATCGCCGCTGTCCGAGCCGGGTAGAGGGACCCCTCCCGGCAGGGCTTTCACTTAACTTTTTCGGTGGGGTGTCGGTGGGCTGGCGCCCGGAGGCCCTGACGAAAAAGTACAAGACGTTTCAGCCCTACCGGGAGGGGTCCCTACACTCGGTGCGTGGCCGTTAGCGAGAGCGAGTCGACCTTCAGCCTTTACCGACGGGGCGTCGAGCTGCTTGCTGAGGCTGATTTCGAGGAGGCGACGGAGGCGCTCGAGATGGCGGCCCGCCGCGCCCCTGAGAAGTCCTCGGTGCGCGAGGCGTTGGGCCGTGCCTACTTCCGCAGCGGCCGCTTCGCCGCCGCTGCGGCGGAGTTTGAGGCCGTGGTCGACACCCACCAGGTCAACGACTTCGCCCACTTCTGCCTCGGCCGCGCCTTGGCCAAGACCGGCCAGACCGAGCGCGCCCGCCACCACCTGGCGCTTGCCGCCAACCTGCGGCCGGACCGCCGCGACTACCGCTTCTACCGCGAGCTGCTGGGAACTTAGAGGCCGGCGGTGAGGCGGCCGACGTTGCGCTTGCTGAAGTAGGGGCTGAAGGTGTGGAGACGGTCTTTTGGCTTGCCGTAGCTGGTCAGGCCGTTGATCGCCGTCCCACCTTCGATCAGCCAGCCGCCGCCGCTGGCGCCGGGGGCCCAGTGGCAGCGGATCGCGATCGTCGGCGGGCCGGGGATGCGGTAGGTCGTGGCGTCGTCGCCGACGTAGGGCGAGTCGCAGCCCTGCATCCAGCGGATCCTGCCCGGGTAGCCGAAGGTCTGGAAGTCCTGGCGGCGGCTGAGGTCGGTGGCGATCGCGGCGCCGCCGCCGACCGCGTCGGCGACGTCGAGGCCTTCCGCGTTGGGGCCCATGACGACCGCGCCGACGTCGAAGTTGGGATTGCCGAACTCGACCCACTGGCGCAGCGCGAAGACCGACCTGCGGTGGGCGATGAAGGCCCCGAAGGGCGCCGTGGCGCCGCTGTAGGCGGGGACGAACTGGAGGAAGCTCGACCAGACGCTGCGGCCGTTGGGGAACTGCGGGCCGGAGTTGACGCAGTGGGCGGCGGTCAGGACGAGCTTGCGGCTCGGCGTGTCGATCGCCGTCGCCGAGCAGTAGCCGCGTTTGTTGCCCTGACGGACGAAGAGCCGGCCGTTGACGGGGTGGGGGGGAACGGTCGGTTCGGCGACCTGAGCGAAGCTTGGGAGGGCGAGGGGGAGCTCGCCGCGGGGCTGGTCGAGCGGCAGCGCCGAGCGCATCCGCGCCGGCGTCCAGTAGCGGGCGACCCGAGCGACCTCGCCCTCGCCGGCGGCGTTGGGGTGGAGGCGGGCAGAGGCGGCTGCGCTGGCCGGCGCGGCAAGCAGCAGCGCCAGCAGGCAGGCGAGCACGAGCAGCGCGCCCGCGGCGCGAGGCCTGGCGCTGTGCGGGCCACTTCGCATCGATACGAGCATAGAGTCATCGCAGCAGCGGGAAGACGCAGCGGTAGGCGTGGGCATCCATCGTGCCGCCTGAGTTGAACAGGCCGGTGCCAATAACGCTGTCCGCTGACACAGTGCCCACCGCATAGACATCGTTAGACGTAAAACTCACGATGTCGCTCGACCACTCATCGCCCAAATCGAGGTTCACCCCCTGCTCTTCGGCGAAGGCGGCCAGGTGCAGCGCCTCCGGCAGCTCCCCGCCGCGGGCGGCGCATTTGCGCGCCGCGGTGGGGGCGTTGACGGGGCTGGTCCACGAGCTCTCCCAGCAGGCGCCGGCGAAGGGCTGTGTGCCCGGCAGGCAGCCGACCCCGTGCCCGTTGACGGTCTGCGCGTCGACGGCGTTGACTGCGTTGAGCGCGGTTTGAGCGTCGATGGCGCTCTGCGCCGTGTCGGCTGAGTCCGCGTGCGCCGCGCTCGGCACCTGGCCGAGGGTCAGCTCGTTGATCTCGGCGCCGGTCAGCGGCGCCGTGCTCGCCGCACCCTGCAGCACGCCCGGCTTGAGGCGATTGGCCGCGATCGAGCGCGGCTGCACGCGGTTGCCCGGAATCGACTTCGCCCGGATCGCCTTGCCGTCGATCCTCGCCTTCTTCGCCGCGTAGACGCTGCCGCCGAGCGCGACGAAGAGCGCGATCACCGAGATCGCCAACGCCGGCGAGTGCCGCCAAATCCCCTGCTTCATGTGCTCCCCCATAAACGTGACAGTTTCCAGATGCGGCGGCGAGCCTACGCCGGCCCCCGCGGTAGCCCAAGCAAGCTGGACGAACGTTCAGGCGAGCGTGACTACTCCTCTTCCTCGTCCTCTTTCTTCGTTTCCTCGAGCAGGGTTTCGATCGGTGGGTCGTCCTTGACCGTGCTCGCGTAGAAGTGCTCGATGGCGCCGCGGACCTGCTGCTCGCCGGCCGGCGAGACGGCGCCCAGCCGGCAGAGGATTCGCACGTGGTAGGCGATCTTGCCGAGCGGCCCCTCGAGCTCGTCGGCGAGCTGAATCGGGCTCGCGGGCTCCTCCCGTTCGCCCAGCTTGCGCAGGATCTGGCGTCGCAGCGGATGGGCGATCGCGAGGAGCATGTCGCCACGCGGCTTGTTTCCCTCCGGCTCCCCTCCCTGGCCTGCCATCTGACGAACGTGCTCCCCTCGATAAATAGGCCCAAACAGGTAGGGCGTTAAGGAATTGGCGCGGTAGTTTAGGAATGCCGATCGCCTACTTCACATCGAATCTCGCGACCAAAGACGAGCGCGATCTTTCGCCGGCCAGTTTCGGGCCACCCGGCCGGATCGGAGTCGCCGGATAGACTCGCTCGCGTAAATACGGTCGGTGGTCAAGGGAAGTCCGGTGTGAAGCCGGCGCGGTCCCGCCACTGTGACCGGGGCGAAGGAAGCTGCAGGCGCGTTTGCGTCAGCCACTGGGGGCGACACAGAGCCCCCGGGAAGGTGCGGCCGACCGATTCCCGGAAGCCAGGAGACCTGTCCCCGGCCAGCCATGACAACCCTCGAGGAAAGGGTGGCTTAAATGCCAAGACTCTTTTCGTTCCGGCTGGTCGCTGCGTGCGCGCTGGCTTTCGTTCTGGTGCTCTCGACCGCTGCTGTCGCGGTGGCGAAGGGCCCCGTCGCCGACCTGCGGGTGATCGGCAGCGGCGGCAAGGTGCTTGCCGACGACTCGTTCGGTGCCGCCACGGCTTCGATCAAGACCAGCCCGCAGGCGACCTGCTTCGGTGCCGGCACCGGTGGCAGCGGCAAAACGGTCACCGTCGACGGCCCGACGGCGCTCGGGATGCTGATCCAGGCGTCGAAGTTCACCGCGACGCTGAAGCCGCTGCAGATCACCGACGCCTTCTCCTTCGGCCTCGGGCTCTGCAACATCGGCGGTAGCAAGGCGACCAAAACGCTGTCCTGGTACCTCAAGGTCAACCACGAGAACCCAGAACTCGGCGGCGAGGTGGTCAAGGTGAAAGCCGGCGACGAAGTGCTCTGGGCGCTGGCGGCGTTCCCCTACCCGGCCGAGCTGGCGCTGAGCGCGCCGGCCAAGGCGATGGCGGGGGAGTCGTTCGGCGTGCGCGTCTACTCCTACGACGACAAAGGCAAGAAGAAGCCAGCCGCGGGAGTGACGGTGACCGGCGCCAGCGCCCCGACCGGCGCCGACGGGCGGACCACGGTGACGCTGACCAAGCCGCGGGCGCTGATTGCGCGTCACGGCAAGGACATCCCCTCGAACCAGGTGGCTGTTTGCGTCGGCGGGAAATGCCCGAAGGGCTGATCGGGTGACGCAACGCCGCAGTGTGGCGATCGCGATCGCGCTGCTCCTCGGAGCGGCCGTCGCGACCGCCGGCTGCGGTGTCGGTCCCGGCGGCGAGGTCGGCGAGGTCTCCCTCACCGTGACCCGCGACTACGGCGCCGAGCCGGTTCTGCCGGCGGTGACCGACGACGCGTCCGAATCGGACACGGTGATGCGGGTGCTCGACCGCGGGGCCGAGATCGAGACCCGGTACGGCGGCGGCTTCGTCAGCTCGATCGAGGGGCTTGCCGAAGCGGAGGAGGAAGGGCGCCGCTACGACTGGTTCTTCTATGTCAACGGGGTCGAGTCGCCGGTCGGTGCCGCGGACTTCGCCCTGGATGGCGGCGAGGCGATCTGGTGGGACTATCGGGCCTGGTCCGCCGCATCGCGCGTGCCGGCAGTCGTCGGTGCCTGGCCGCAGCCGCTGACCGGGGGCTATGAAGGCAAGCCCCATTCCGTCACGCTCGAGTGCCGCGGCGCGCCGGTGGCGTGCGCGACCGTGCGCCGTCGCTTGGGCGACGCCGGGATCGCGCCGGTTCAGGGTTCCCCCGACGATGCGATCCGAGTTCTAGTCGGGCCCTGGGCGCAGCTTCGCGACGATCCCGCCGCGAGACAGCTGGAGCAGGGTCCGCAGACGAGTGGGGTCTTCGCCGACGTCGCCGCGACCGCGGCGGGCTACCGCCTGCGCGGCCTCGACGAAAGCGGCGAACCGGCCCGGGGCTTCGGGCCGGACGCCGGGCTCGTCGCCGCCACCCGCCGCTACGAAGCGCCGCCGGTCTGGATCGTCAGCGGCGCGACGCCGGCCGGCGCGCTCGCGGCGGCGCAGTTGCTTGGCGCCGCGCAGCTGCGCGACCATTACGCGGTGGCAACCGAGGACGGCGAGGAGACGCCGCTGCCGGTGCGATGAGATCCCCCTTTGCCTACACGCCGCGATCGGGCCCGCTGCAGTCGGCTTCGCCGGGCGCGGCTGTCGCCTACCTCGGGGCGCTGGTCGTCGTCGCCTTCCTCTACTCGAGTCCGCTGGTGCTTGCTGCGGTGGGATTCGCGGCCGGCCTCGGGGGCGTTCTTGCTGGCGCCGGAAGCGCGGTTCGCGCCGCGATCAAGTTGGGTCTGGTGATCGCCTTGCCGATCGTCGTCGTCAACGCGCTGGTCGTCGACCGCGGGGCCACGGTCCTGCTGCGGCTCGGCGAGTGGCCGCTGTTCGGCCAGGTCAACGTCACCGCGGAGGCGATCGCCGACGGCGCCATCTTCGGCTTGCGGGCGGTCGTCGTGATGATCGCCTTCGCCGTCTACTCGGCTTGCATCGACCCCGATCGGGTGCTGCGGGCCCTGCGACCGCTCGCCGCTCGCTCGGCGCTGACCGCGGCGCTGATCTCGCGCCTGGTCCCGGTCGCTGCAGCCGACGCCTCGCGCCTGCGCGACGCCAGCCGCCTGCGTGGTCCAGCGGCGGCCCCGCTGGGCCGTGCCGCGCTAATCCGGCGGCTGATGGCCGGGTCCTTGGACCGGGCAGTAGATGTAGCGGCGACCCTCGAGCTCCGCGGCTACTCCCTGGCGGCGCCAAACACTGCGCGGGCACGCGCCAGAGGGCGTTCCCGGTTCGATCGCCGCTTCTACCTCGTCGGCGGCCTCGTGCTGGTGGCGGCGGTCGCAGGGAAGCCGCTCGGCGCTGACGGCTTCAGCGCCTATCCCACGATCGAGGTTGGGACCGACCCGGCGACGCTCCTGCTCGCAGCGCTCATCGTCCTCTCCGGCCTCGCTCCAAGGAGACGCGATGCCTGAGCTCGCCTCCCCGCCCCGCGCCACACCGGCTTTGGAGGTAGAGGGCCTCACCTACGCCTATCCGGGCATGGATCACACCACGAGCGCTGCATCGACCACGCATATGGGGGCAAATGCAGCGCTCGCCCTGCGCGACGTGTCACTGGCGTTGGCGCCGGGGGAGTTCACCCTGCTTGCGGGGCGCTCCGCTTGCGGTAAGACGACGCTGCTGCGCGCCGCCTGCGGGCTGGTGCCGCACTTCCACGGTGGCGAGATCGAGGGCAGCATCCGGGTCGCCGGCATGGACGCGATCGCCACCGGCCCGGGGCAGCTGGCATCCGCGGTCGGCTACGTAGCCCAGGACCCCGAGACCCAGATCGTCTCGACCACCGTCGCCGCCGAGATCGAGCTGCCGCTCGAGATGCGAGGCGACCCGGCAGCGTCTCGCGCCCGCGCGATCGAGGAGGTGGCCCTGGCGCTCGCGATCCCGCACCTCCTCGGTCGCACCGTCGACACGCTCTCGGGGGGTGAGTTACAGCGCGTCGCCCTCGCGGCCGCCCTGGCCACCCGCCCTCAGCTGGTGTTGCTGGATGAGCCAACCTCCCAGCTCGATCCCGTCGCGGGCGATGAGCTGATCTGGCTCTTGCGCCGACTGAACGAGGAGTGGGGAGTGACGATCCTCCTCGCCGAGCACCGCTTGGAGCGCTGCCTCGCAGCCGCCGATCGAGTGATTGCCATGGAGTCCGGCGCGGTCTCCTTCGACGGCTCTCCAAGAGATTTCCTCTCCTGGGCACAGCAGGCCGACGCCGCCCTCGAGACCCCGGCCGCGCGCCTGTTCTCGCTGGCGAAGATTGAACCCCTCCCCGTCGGCGTCCGCGACGCGCGAGCAATCCTTCGTGATCGGGAGAGCAGTGGGAGGGAGAGGGTCGGGGGTCCCGGGCGCTCGCTGGGTTCTTCGCCTTTAAGCGGTCGTCTCTCGCCGAGCGGTCAGTGCGAAGAACAGGACGCCGCGCCCGCCCGGGACCCCCGACCCTCTCCCCAGGTCATCGCCGCCGAAGTACGGGATCTGTGGGTTGAGCTGAGTCGAGGGGATGAGGGCCATGATGTGCTGAAGGGCATTGACGTGAAGGTCCAGCGGGGAGAGCGGATTGCGCTGATGGGGCGCAACGGGGCTGGGAAGAGCACGTTGTTGCGGACGCTGGCGGGACTCGCCGAGCTGGCGAAGGGCAAGGCGAAAGCACCTGACGGAATGGCCCTGTTGACCCAGAACCCCAGCGACTACCTCGTCCGCGAGCGTGTCGGAGAGGAGCTGCCTGGCGATGGGGGCCTGGCAGCGCTTCGGACCGTCGGGCTGGAGCACGCTGTAGATGCGGACCCACGCGACCTCTCCGGGGGCGAGCGGCAACGCCTCGCGCTGGCGATAGCGCTCGCGGGTCGGATGGAGGGCGACGAGCTCCCGGGGCTGGTGGCGCTGGACGAGCCGACCCGCGGCATGGACCGAGCACGCAAGCACGATCTTCAAGAGCTGATCGAAGGACTTGCAAGGCGCGGCGCCGGAGTCGTCGTCGCCACCCACGACGTCGAGTTCGCCGCATCCTTCGCCCAGCGCGTGGTGCTGCTCGGCGACGGCGTCGTCATCGCCGACGGCGAGGCGACCGAGATCCTCTCCGGCGGCTGGTATTTCGCCACCGAGGTCGCCCGCATCCTCGATCTCCCCGGCGTGATCACCCCCGAGCAGGGGGTCGCTGCGCTCGGCCCGGAGGAACGGCCGTGAGCTGGGAGCTCGCCAGCTTCCTCATCCTCGGCACCGTCCTGCTCGGGGGCTTCGCCTGGTACGAGCGCTCGCGCCCGACCTCGCAGGTGGTCGCCCTAGTCGCTGCGCTGGCGGCGTTGGCGATCGCCGGCCGGATCGCCTTTGCCGCCTTCCCCAACGTCAAGCCAACCACCGACATCGTGATCCTCGCCGGCTACGCGCTCGGCCCGGCGCCGGGGTTCGCGGTCGGCGCCCTGACGGCACTCGTTTCCAACTTCTGGTTCGGCCAAGGCCCCTGGACGCCCTGGCAGATGGCCGGTTGGGGCCTCTGCGGGATCCTCGGCGCCGGGCTGGCGGTGGTCCGCCCCCGTGCCGGCCGCTTCACCCTGGCCGCGGTCTGCGGCCTGGCTGGCATCGCTTACGGCGCTCTGCTGAACTTCTCTTTGATGGCGACTTACGGAGGGGACCTCTCGCTGCAGCGCTTCCTCGCGCTGGAGTCCCGCGCGATTCCCTTCGACGCCGCCCACGCCATCGGCAACGCCACCCTCGCCTTCGTCGCCGGGCCGGCGATGGTGAGGATGCTGACCCGCTTCCGCCAGCGCTTCGAGTGGCGCACTCCGGCCGTCGCCTCGGCGCTGCTCTTCGCCCTTCTCCTCGTCAGCGTGCTTCCGGCCAGCGCCCAGGCCTCGGAAGCGAGCCGGGCCGCCAGCTGGCTCATCTCGGCGCAAAACGCAGACGGTGGCTGGGGGTCCTCGCCAGACGACGAATCGGCCCCCGACATGACGGCCTGGGCGATGCTGGGCCTGGAGGCGGCCCGTCACAACCCGCTCGACGTCTCGAGCGCCGGCCACAACCCGGTCGGCTATCTGCGCGCTCAGGTCGACGAGCTGGACAGCCCCGGCGACCTCGCCCGCACCATTCTCGCTCTGCACGGGGCCGGGGTCGACCCACGCGATTTCGCCGGCCACGACCTCGTCGCCGAGCTGGCAACGCACCGTCGCAACAATGGCTCCTTCGAAGGTTGGCCCAACTCGACCGCCTTTGCCGTGATGGCACTCCGCGTCGGCGGCGGTGGCGTCGCGCAGTCGACGACCTGGCTCGCCAGGGTCCAGAACGGCGACGGAGGCTGGGGGGACGAGCCGGGACTGCCGAGCAACGCCGACAGCACCGCCGCGGTGATGCAGGCGATGCCCGAGACGACCGCCGCCCAAGACGGGCTCGACTATCTGCGCAAGGCCCAGCGGCCCAACGGCGGCTTCCCCCTCGGCGGAAACGGCTCGGTCAACTCGCAGTCGACGGCATGGGCGGTGCAGGGGATGCTCGCCGTCGGCGAGGACCCCGCCTCGGTGCGGGACGGCGGCAACAACGCCCTCGACTATCTCGCCGCCCGCCAGAACGCCGACGGCGCCTACCGCTATTCGCCTTCGAGCGATCAAACCCCCGTTTGGGTGACCAGTCAGGCGTTGGCAGCCGTTGCCGGCGACCCCTTCCCGATACCCCCGGTCGCGCGCGCCCCGGAGCCGACCCCATCGGACTCGAGCACTGCGCCCAGCATCGGTTCCGGCGCGGCGGTGCCGGCCATTCCGCCGGCCGCGGGAGCCGGCACCTCTCCGGTCCTGCCCGAATCGTTCGGCCAGGGCGGCGTCCCGCCGGCGACCGGTGGCGTCCCGCCGGCCACGGTCCCGGGAACGGGCGTTGTTCCCGCCCTCCCGCCCGGCACCGCACCCGAGGGCGACGAAGCCGAAACGGCTCCGAGCCAAGCCTCGGCGCCACCCTTCGAAGCCACCGAGAACCCCGGCCCCAAGCCATGGGCGCCGCTCGGCATCGGCCTCGCCAGCAGCGGTCTCGCCCTCGGTGGCGTCCTCTTCCTCGGCCGTCGCTTCAGCTGGTAGCCGCCAGCTGTCCACTACGCTCGCAACCGCATGGACGTCGAGACCGCGATCCGCACTCGCCGCACCCACAAGGCCTTCGGGCCGGAGGCGCTCTCCCGCGAGCAGATCGAGGAGCTGCTCGAGCTGGCGCGCTGGGCCCCCAACCATCACCTGACCGCTCCCTGGCGCTTCCGGGTCCTCGGGCCGCGGGCGCTCGAGCGGCTCAAGGCAGCCGCCGGGGAGGAGGGGGCGGCCAAGCTCGACCGCGCTCCGACCCTGATCGTCGTCTCCTGCGCGCTCGCCGCCGACCCGGTCCAGACCGAGGAGGACCTGCACGCCACCGCCGTCGCCTCCTACATCGTCCTGCTCGCCGCCCATGCCCGTGGCCTCGCCGGCTACTGGCGCACGCCGGGCCTGCTGCGCTCGCGCGAGGGCCGCGCCGCCGTCGGCCTCCCCGACGACGAGCGCTTCGTCGGCCTCCTCCACCTGGGGCGCAGGCGGCAGGAGAAAGAGCCGCCCGAGCGTCCGCCGGTCGAGCAAACCACCACCTACCTGGACTGATGAGGGGCACTGAATGCTGACCCGCGCCGCAGCCCTGGAGGAGATCGCCGGCCAGCGCTTCGAGGTCGTCGTGATCGGCGGCGGCATCACCGGCGCCGGCGTCGCCTTCGACGCCGCCTCGCGCGGCTACTCGGTGGCGCTGTTGGAGCGGGGCGACTACGCCGTCGGCACCTCCAGCCGCTCCTCGAAGATGGTCCACGGCGGCCTCCGCTACCTGCAGAACTTCGACCTCGGCCTCGTCCGGGAGGCGCTGCTCGAGCGTCAGCTGATGGTGCAGCTGGCGCCGCACCTGGTCTACCCGACGCCGTTCCTGGTCCCCTCCTTCGCCGAGGAGCGCCGCGACCGCAAACTCGGCATGGGCCTCAACATGTACGACGTGATGGCGACGACCCGGGTCGGTCGCAGCCGCCGCGAGATGCGTTCCTCCAAGCAGGAGGACGAAGAGTTCTACTGGTCGCCGGACCGCCACCGCACGATCGACCGCGACGAGCTGCTGGAGCTGGTGCCCTCGCTCGAGCCGCGCGACCCCAACGACGCCTACCTCTTCTACGACTGCCAGACCGACGACGTGCGGCTGGTGCTGACGATCCTCGGCGAGGCCGAGCGGTTCGGGGCGGTGATGCTGAACGGGACGGAGGTGACCGAGGTGCTCAGCCGCAACGGCCGCGCCGTCGGCGTCGCTGCGGTCGAGGCCGATTCGGGCGAGCGCTTCGAGGTCGAGGCCGAGAGCGTCGTGAATGCGACCGGCGTCTGGGCCGACCGGATCGGCGCCGAGGTGGCCGACGAGGAGGACGTGCCGCGGATCTCGCCCAGCCGCGGGACTCACGTCCTGCTCGACCGCGACGACCTCTCGACCGGAAGCGCGGCCTGCATCGTCCCCGCCGGCGAGGGCCGCCACATCTTCGCCCTGCCCTGGTACGGCAGGACCCTGATCGGCACCACCGACAACGACTACGACGGCGACATCGACCACCCGCGGCCCGCTGGGGACGACGTCGAGTACCTGCTCGATGCCGTTAACGCCTTCTTCGGCACCTCGGTGAGCGACTCGGATTTGGTCGGCGCCTACGCCGGCGTCCGGCCTCTGCTCTCGACCGGCGATCCGAAGAAGTCGGTCGACATCTCGCGCAAAGCGGAGCTGTACGAGACCTCCTCGGGCTTGCTGACGATCACCGGCGGCAAGCTCACCACCTGGCGGCGGATGGCGAAGCAGACGGTCGACCGCCTGGTCGAGCGCGAGGGTCGCGAGGCGCCGTGCCACACGGCCGAGCTGCCGCTGGGAAGGGAGGCGCAGCCCGAGGAGCTGGACGCGCCCGAGGGCGTCGGGGAGGAGGCGGTCGCCCAGCTCGCCTTCCGCTACGGGTACGCGTCGCGCGTCGTCCTCCAGCTCGCTCGCGAGAATCCGAAGCTGGCGGCGCCGATCGTCCCTGGCCGCCCCGACCTGCTGGCCGAGGTCGTGATCGCGGCCCGCCGGGAGCAGGCCCGCTGCGTCGCCGACGTCCTGCTCCGCCGCACCAGGCTGGGCTTGCTGGCGGCGCCGCAGCTGCGTGACGCCGGCGCGGTCCGCACGGTCGCCGAGCTGCTGGGCAAGGAGCTGGGCTGGTCGCGAAAACAGATCAAGCGCGAGGCCGAGGCCTGGCCCGCGGCCGCCGAGGAGGCCGGAATCGATCCGGCCGCGGCAGCCGGCGGCGCGGCCCGACTGGCCGGTTGAATAGCCTGCCGACCGTGAACAAAACCGAGCTGGAGTCCAAGCACATCGCCGAGCTGCACGAGCTGGCCGCCGAGGCCGGCGTCGAGCGCTACCGAATGCTGTCCCGCGCCGAGCTGATCGAGAAGCTGGTGGGGGGCAACGGCAGGCCGCAGACGCGGTCACAGGGGGGAGGCCGCTCCGGCCAGCGCGAGCGGAAACCACGCGCCCCGCGCCAGCGGCAGCGATCCGAGGCCAAGCCCAAGCCGGAGCCACGGCGGGAGCCCGAGGCAGAGGCGCCCGAACGCTCCGAGCGCAAGCCCGAGCCCTCGATCGCGCCGGCGACGACGCCTCCGCCGTCCGCTTCCCGCCCGAAACGCAAACGCCGGCGCCGTTGGGGCCGTCGACCCAAGGGCGTTCGCATCCACGACCTGTTGCTCCCGGCTGCGCCGGGTCGCCAGGCGATCGTCTACGCCGATACTCGCGCCGGCTGCACGGCGCTCCTGCGCGAGATCGCCGCCGAGCTGTCCGATGCCTCCAACGGCCCCGATCCGATCGCGCTGCTGATCGATCCCACACCGGAGGAGCTCGCCGACTGGAAGCGCGAGGCGCCGCAGGCGGAGATCGTCGCCGCCGGCAAGGCACAGCACGCAGACGACGCCCTGGCTCAGGCGCGCGCTCGCGCCGGCACCGGCGAAGACGTGATCGTCCTGATCGACTCCCTGAGTCGCTTCGCCGAGACCTTCGCCGGCGCTGACGAGGCGCGCGAGCTGTTCGACGCGGGCCGGGGCGGGGCTGGCGGCTCGCTGACCGTCGTCGCCGCTGTAGAGCGCCCCGCCTAGCGCCGTAAGATCATCGGCATGAGGAGTCTCGCCGCGACGGTCGGTTGTCCGTGCGTGGGCCGGGTCACCCCTAGCTCTCGGCACGGAACCGGCTGACCCGGATACGTCGTCCCAGGCGTTCACGGCGACGGCGGCCTCATGCGGCCCCACGGACGTCCGCTTCGCGCTGAAGGGCGCCGCCCGCAAGAGGCTGCGGCGCTATGGCTTCGTCACGCTGAAAGCGAAGGTCACGTTCACCCCGGCGGGCGGCTCGCCCCACGCGGAATACGCGTCGATCCCGGTGGCGTTGCGGCGGCGCTGAGCGACGCGGGCTATCGCCGGTAGGCGATGCGGCGCCAGCTCGGCTCTTTGGAGAGCTCGATCAGCTCGTTGCTGCGGTCGGGCTGGACGTAGCCGAAAGTCTGCGTGGTGTCGTCGAAGACGACATCCAGCTCGCCCTCCTTGACCCGCTGGTCGAGCCAGGCGCCGCGGAAGACTAGGCGGCGCAGCCAGTGGACGAGGCTGCGGTTCGAGGGGCCGACCAGGTCCTCCCAGTTCTCGTTGATGTGCTCGCCGAGCAGGGAGGCGGGCTCGGAGATCTCGCCGTTGACGGCGAGATCGAGCAGGTCGTCCAGCTCCTCGGGGCTCAGCCCCTGCTGGACGAAGCCGAGTTTGACCGCGGCCTGCTCGACGCGCTGGCCGAAGTCCTCCTCGTTGAAGGCGAAGCGGAGCTCGCCGTACTCGAGCACGTAGTCGGAGCCCGACTCGTAATTTCCTCTGCGGGTCGTCTTCTTGTTCATTGAGTTGAAGCCAATCCACCGTCGCAGCCCAGCGACAGCAGGTGTTGATCATGCCTGTCATCGTAGTCCCGTGCCTGTTGGGGGCGACCGCTGAAATAGGTTTTGCGCTTCGAGACCCATGATCGACCTCCACTGCCACATCCTTCCCGGAGTCGACGACGGCGCGCTCGACATCCGCGACAGCGCCGGACTCGCCCGCCAGGCAGCCGCCGACGGGATCGAGGCGATCTGCGCCACGCCCCACATCCGCCACGATCACGACGTCCGCATCGACGAGGTGGAGGGCAGGGTCGAGGCGGTCAACCGCCATCTCCGCGAGGAGGGCGTCCCGGTCACGGTGCTGCAGGGTGGCGAGGTGGCGGAGACCGCAGTCGAGGACCTGGGAGAGGAGGAGCTGGGGCGGGTCACGCTTGGCTCGGGGCGCTGGGTGCTGCTCGAGCCGGCGCCGGGGCCGATCGCCGAGACTCTGCTGAGTCGAGTGGAGCACCTGGCCGAGCGCGGCCACCGAGCCCTGATCGCCCACCCCGAGCGCCACGTCTCCGCCGACATGTACGAGCGCATCGCCGAGCTGGTCGCGGCCGGCGCGCTGGTTCAAGCCACCGCCGACTTCTTCCTTCGCGAGGGGTTCGCCGAGGGGATGCTGGCTCTCGCCGCGGCTGGCCTGATCCACGTGCTCAGTAGCGATGCCCACTCCTCCCACGGCGGCCGCCCGGCGAAGATGGCCGCCGCCTTCGAGCGCCTCGGCGAGGTCGAGCCGGCGCGCTCGCATCTGGAGTGGATGCGGGAGACGGCGCCGCGGGCGATCGTCGAGGGGGCCGAGCTGGAGCTCCCGTTCAGTCCAGCCCCGTGACGTGCCGTCACTTGAGCACCTATATGGGCACCTAAGTGACGGCACGTCTAGTCGAGCGAACGCAGTTCGACCCGGCGCGCGAGGTCGTCGACCACGCCGCGGTCGGCGCTGCCGAGGCCGTGGCGGAGGAAGTTGGCGGCTCCGGCCGCGGCGCCGATTCGCAGCGTCTCCTCCCACTCGAGTCCCGTCGCCATGCAGGCGGCGAGCGCGCCCATCATCGAGTCGCCACAGCCCTCGCGGGCGCCGCGCTCGAAGCGCGGCGGAATCAGCTCCCAGGCTTCGTCGCCACGCAGCACCATCGCCGGCTCCTCGGCACGGGTGACGATCGCCGCCCCAGCGCCGGCCTCGAGCAGGCGCTCGACCGCCGCCCGCATCCGCGCTTCCGTGTCGACCGGTCCCTCGATGAATTTCGCCACCTCCCAGTCGTTGATCTTGACCAGGTCGGGCTTGCCCTCCAGGGCGCTGTCGAGGCGCGGAGGCGAGAGGTCGACTACTACCGGTGTGCCGTTCGCCTTCACGTCGGCGACCAGGTTGCCGTAGATCTCCAGCGGCAACGCCTCGCCGGGGTAGGGGCCGCAGAGCGCCAGCACGTCGGCGTCGAGCGCCGCGGCGCAGGTGGCGGAGAAGAGGTCGTCGATCTCGTGGCGGGACGGCGGCATGCTGGCGCTCTGCGCCAGCGGCACCCGCTCGCCGCTGCGGCGGTCGTGGATGTAGGCGCCGCTGGAGCTCGCAGTCTCGACCAGGCGCAGCTCGATCGGGAGCTGGTCGAGCAACGGCCGCAGCACGGTTCCGGGCTCGCCGCCGATGAAGCCGCAGAGGGCAGCCTCGGCGCCCAGCTCAGCCGCCATCCGCGCCACCCAGACGCCCTGCCCCGCTGCGTGGACGTGGATGTCGTCGCCGCCGTCGGCCGTCAGCGCCTCGACCGTGATCGAGAGCATCGGGTGCGGGCCGAAGATCGCGACCTTGCCGCCGCCGATTGGCATGGATGAAGGCTAGAGGGGGGGAGAGGGCGGGGCAGCTGAGCCCTCTAGGGGCAATGGCTGCGCGCCGCCTCCTTTACTTGCCCACGACCGTGGTTCTGGGCCGCGAGGTCCCCGTCGCCTCCAGTTTCGGCGCGCGCCTCCTCGGCCTCGCCCGGCTCGACCGCGATGAAGCCGGCCCGGGCCTGCTGATCCCGCGCTGCTCGAGCGTCCACACCTTCGCCATGCGCTTCCCGCTCGACCTCGTCTTCCTCGACCACGCCGGCCGGCCCTGCTCGATCAGGCGAGAAGTCCCGCCGCGGCGTATCGCCTGGGATCGCCGGGCTGGCGCGGTACTCGAGCTGCGCGCTTCCGGGGCGTAGCCGTCGGTGAGGTAGAAGATCTGCACTCTGCGCACATTGCCTTCCACCCAGGGGGGAGAGTTCCGGCCGCTGCGCCCTTAGGTGGGCTGCATGCTGCCCCAGAGACGAGAAATCGCCAGCGTCGTCGTCTGCGAGGACGACACGGCGACGCTTGAGTTGCTCTGCGAGAACCTGCTCGCCGACCGCTTCGGCGTGCTGCCGGCTCCGAGCGCCTCCGACGCATTGCGGCTCTGCCGCTACAAGCAGCCCGATTTGATGCTGCTCGACCTGACGCTGCCCGACGCTTCCGGTCTCGACGTGCTGCAGGAGATTCGCGAAGCGGACGGAGTCGTCTCGCGCTTCGACCCGCGGCTGCCGGTGATCGTCCTCAGCGGCCGCGGCGCCAGCGAGGACCGCGTGCGGGGCCTCGAGTTCGGCGCCGACGACTACCTGGTGAAGCCGTTCGTGCACGCGGAGCTGCGGGCGCGGATCATGGCCGTCCTGCGCCGGGTGGAGCAGCGCCGCAGCGGGCCGCTGCGCGTCGGCGAGATCGTCGTCGACCCGGCGCGGTGGCGGGCCTGGGTCGGTGAGCGGGAGGTCAAGCTCTCCAAGAAGGAGTTCTCGTTGCTGCGAGTTCTGGCAGGGGATCCCCACCGGGTCTTCTCCAAGCGTGAGCTGCTCGGCGAGGTCTGGGGATACCGGACGCCGACGAAGACCCGCACGCTCGATTCGCATGCCAGTCGGCTGAGGCGGAAACTCGACCCCGACCAAGCTCGCTTCGTGATCAATTGCTGGGGCGTTGGATATCGCCTCCTCGACGGATGATCGAGCTCGCCCAGATCGTCACCGGCTGGCCCCTAGCCGCGACCCTGGCGGCGGTGGCGGCGACCCAGAGCCTGCGCGCCGGCCGGCGTCGCAGCGCTCTCAACGAGGCGCTCCACGAGCTGCGGCGGCCCCTGCAGGCGATCGCCCTGGCGGGCGGCCCGGCCGGATCGCCACCCGCCCTGGAGGGCTCGGTGCGGTTGGCTGCGGCTGCGCTGGAGCGACTCGATCGCGAGGTGAACGGGGGCGGCGTGCCGCGCCCGCCCGAGGAAGTCGAGCTGCGGTCGTTGCTAGAGGCGGCCGTGCGCCGCTGGCAGGCCCGGGCGAGCCTTGGCGACGCCTCGCTGAAGTTGCGCTGGCGGGCCGGGCGAGCGGTCGTGGTCGGGCACCGTGTCGAGCTCGCCCAGGCGCTGGACAACTTGATCGTCAACGCGATCGAGCACGGCGGTCCAGAGATCTCGGTCGGCGCCCGTCCACATAAGGGCCGCGTGCGGATCGTCATTGCCGACTCCGGCCGGGCCGCACGCCCCTCGACTAGCCGGGACACCCCTGCCGAGGTGGTCGCCCGCCTCTCCGGACGCCGCAGGCGTGGCCATGGATTGACCGTCGTCAGGCAGGTCGCGGCGGCGCACGACGGCCGCTTCGCCCTGCGACGCTCCGAGTGCGGCTCGCTTGCTCTGCTCGAGCTTCCCCTGGCGGGTGACCGCGGGTTAGTGGCCGGATGAGCCGGCGCAGGCGGGCTGCCGGCTTTCTCGTGCTTGCGTGCGCTGCTGCGGCCGGGGCAGCGGCGATCGCTGACCGCTATGGCGCGAGCGCGGTACGAGGCTACGGGCCGCTGCGGCCGGTCGTGGTGGTTGGCGTCAGGGTTGCTGCCGGCCGGCGCCTGGGACCGCGGGACGTCGCCTCGGGCCTGACGGTCCGCCGGGTGCCGTCGCGGTTCGTACCGCCGGGCGCCCTTGCCGCCCCAGAGGAAGCGCTTGGCCTCATCGCCCGCACGCCGTTGCCGGCCGGCTCCTACTTGCTCGGGGCCCAGCTCGGAGTTGCTCGCAAGGGGAACACCGCGCCGCGGCGCCTCGGCAGCTCTCGCCGGCCGGTCGAGATCGCCGTCAGCGGCGCCGACGCCCTGCTTGCCACCGGGCGGGGGCCAACCGGATCGAAGGTGGACGTCGTCGTGACGAGCGAACCGGCCGGCGCCGGTCCCGGCCGGACCTATGTCGCCGCGGCGCAGGTTCCGCTGTTGGCGCTGGGGCCAGGGCCCGAAGGGCCGGGACCGGGGACGAGCGCCTCGGCAACCCTGGGGCTGACCAAGCGCCAAGCGCTGCGGCTGATCGCCGCCGAGAGCTTTGCCCGCCGGGTCACGCTGCTGCCCGGGGGTTGAGTTGGAGGCGAGGCAGCGGCACCTGGACGAGCTGGCCGGCTTGCTCCGCGGCCGACTGATCGAATCGCGCCGTGAGGCGGCCGCGTCGGGAGCGACTCCAGGCGAGGACCTGGCGGCTCAGGTGCATGCGTTGGTCGGCGAAGAGGCGGCGCTGCTCGGCCATGAGGACCGGGAGGTGCTGGCGGCGCGGGTGCTGCGCGACACGATCGGGCTGGGCCCGCTGGAGGATCTGCTCGCCGACCCGGCGGTCGAGGAGGTGATGGTCAACGGGCCCAGTCAGGTGTATGTCGAGCGCAGCGGGCGGATCGAAGCGGTGGATGCCCGCTTTGCCGGCGAGGAGGAGCTGCGCAATGCGATCGAGCGGATCCTCGCGCCGCTCGGCCGCCGCATCGACGAGCTCAGCCCGATGGTCGACGCGCGGCTCGCGGACGGCTCACGGGTCAACGCTGTGATCCCGCCGCTGGCGGTCGACGGCCCGGCTCTCTCCATCCGCCGCTTCGGCGCCGTCCGCCCGGGCCCGCGCGAGCTGCTCGAGCTGGGCACTGTCACCGAGGCCCAGCTGGGGTTGCTGGAGGAGTCCGTCGCCGAGCGCCGCAGCGTCTTGATCAGCGGCGGCACGGGATCGGGCAAGACGACCCTGCTCAACGCGCTCTCGGGCTTCGTCTCGCCGGAGGAGCGCCTGGTGACGATCGAGGATGCAGCCGAGCTGCGCCTTGAGGGGCGGCACGTGGTGCGGCTGGAGAGCCGCCCCGCCGGCGTCGAGGGTCGGGGCGAGGTGACGATCCGCGACCTGCTTCGCAACGCCTTGCGGATGCGACCGGACCGGATCGTGATCGGCGAGGTTCGCGGCCCCGAGGCGCTCGATCTCCTCACCGCGCTCAACACCGGCCACCGCGGCGCGCTCTCGACCGTGCATGCCAACTCGCCCGCCGATGCACTCGCGAGGCTCGAGACCCTCGCGTTGATGGCTGGCCTGGGCCTTCCGCATGAGGCAATCGCCGACCAGGTTCGCCGTGGGATAGACGTCGTGGTGCATCTCGAGCGCCTCGCCGACGGGGCCCGGCGAGTCACCGAGATCGCCGACGTGGCGGCACTCAGGTGACCAGCGCCGCCGGGCCCTTCCTGCCTCTCGCCAGAGCGCTGGCCGGCGGCCTGGCAGCGCTTGCCGCCCGCGAAGCGGTTCTCGCCAGTCCCGGGGTTGCCCGCTGGCTGCGTCTGGCATTGGAGCCATTGCGGAGGGCGGGGGAGGAGGGCTACGCGCCTTCGACCCGGGAGCGCCGCCGCCTCGCCGCCGTCGGCGCCGGCGCGGCGCTGCTCGGCGGCTGGTTCCTGGGCGGCGCCGCGGTTGCCGCGCCGTTGGCAGTCGCGGGCCCGGCTCTGGCCGGCTGGGCGGTGTCGAGCCGACGCCGGCGCTACCGGCGCGCGCTCGAGCGATCCCTGCCCGAGGTCGCCGCGGCGATTGCCGATTCGCTTGCCGCCGGCCGTTCGCTGCGCGCCTCGCTGCCGGCCGCCGCCTCCTCGGTCGACGGGCCGGCTGCGGTCGAGCTGGCGCGACTTGGCGCCGAGCTGGACCTCGGCGCGCCGACCGTCGACGCGCTCGAGGGATGGCGGGGGCGGATGCGGTCACTTCGGGTCGACGCCTTCGCAGCGGCGCTGCTCAGCCAGCGGCGGGCGGGCGGCGATCTGGCCGGGTTGCTGCGCCGCTTCGCCGATGGAGCCGCCGAGCGTGACCGCGCCGCCGACGACGCTCGCTCGGCGACGGCGCAGGCGCGCTTCACCGGCCTGCTCGTGGTGGCGATGCCGAGCGGCGGCGCCCTGTTCGCCGAGCTGATCCAGCCTGGCTTCCTCGTCAAGGTGATGAGCGCGCCGGCCTCGGCGATGTTGCTGGCGATGGCCGCGGCGCTGCAGGTCGTTGGCTTCGTCGCGATCCGCCGCTTCGCGCAGGTGGTCGAATGAGACGCTCTCGGGCCGGCCTGAGGGCGAAGTTGGCCTCGGCGATCGCGGGCGGGGCGGTTGGGTTGGTGGCCGCCCCCGCTGCGCCGGGCCGGACCTCGCTGCTGGTTGCCGTCGCGATGCCCGCGGCCGGCTTCGTCCTTCCCGATGCGTTGCTGGAGCGCGCGGCGCGGCGCCGACACCACCGCCTGCTCGCGGCGCTGCCGGACGCGCTCGACCTGCTCGCGATCGGTTCCGCCGCTGGCCGCAGCCCGGCGGCTGGCTTTGCCGAGATCGCCCGCGCCGGCAGCGGCCCGCTCGCCGACGAGCTGCGCGTTGCCGTCGCCGAACTGGAGTGCGGCCGCCCTCTTCCCGACGCTCTCTTGTCGCTCCGCGAGCGCGTCCCGGGCAGCGAGGTCGCGACCCTCTGCGCCTCGATCGAGCGCTCGCGGCGGCTCGGCTCGCCGCTCGCCGATCAGTTGCGCCGCCAGTCGGCCTCGCTGCGCCGCGACCAGCGCCGTGCAGTCGAGGAGCACGCCGCCCGAGCCGCCCCGAAGATCCAGCTCGTCGTCGCCCTGGTCCTGGTCCCCTCGGTCCTGCTGATGATCGCCGCGGCCCTGATCGCCAACGCGGACGTACTGCTCGAGGGTTTTTAGCGGCCCTGGCGACTTATACGGCTTATCGCCCGTATAAGTCGCCAATTACTCCGAGGCCTCCTCGCGCAGCCGCGTCGCCACAGCGGCTGCGGCGGCTCGCATCGTGTCCAGCTCCTCGGCCTTCTTCTTGTGGCCGCTGACGAAGCAGCAGAGGTTGCCGCCGACGAGCTCGAAGGCGAACTTCTCCGGGGCTGACTCGGCCAGCCAGACGATGAAGGTGGGGGAGAAGACCTGACGCAGGCGGTTCGGGTCCTGCCCGGTCGCCGAGAAGATCTCGTAGCGCTCGTCCAGCGCCTCGCTCTCCAGCTTGACCCGCTCTTTGGAGCGGCGGAAGACGTCCTCGAATTTCTCCAGGGCGCGCAGGCCGGACTTGCGCTGGCAGTAGAGCTCGGGGAGGAAGCCGGCGCACTCGGGCACCTGGGCGAGACCGACGGTGTAGCGGTAGTAGTTGGTCTGGCGGTTGCCCTTGCTGTCGGTGGACTCCTCCTCGAAGGTGTAGAGCGCGAGCATCCCCTTGACGCCGTCGCCCAGCTCCCCTTCCAGCGTCCGTTCGGCGTAGCGGTCGTCGCCCTTCTTCAGCAGCGGCGTCGCCTCCGGCAGGCGGCTGCGGCCGTAGACGACCATGCCGTGCTGCTCGCCGTAGACGTTGAAGAAGGCCTCCTCGGAGTGCGAGTCGGCGAGCGTGAAGACGACGAGCAGGCCGAGCAGCAAGGCCCCCACCGCGATCGCGGCGCCGATCGCCGGCCCGAGGAAGACCGCGCCCGCGATGCCGGCAACGACGACCTCGATCGCGAGCAGCACCTTGGTCAGCGGCTTGCCCAGCAACTCGCGGAAGTAGAAGCCGCGCAGGTCGTCGGCGTCGTCGGGGAGGCCGCTGGCGGCCACGGAGTCGCTCATCGCGCGCACCCTAGTCGCTGCAACGCCGGTTGCGAATGGGACGTCTGTTTGGGGTCGTGTTGCAAAGTGGGGGGAAGTGGGGTACTGTGGCGATCGAGTTGAAGCCCAGGACCGGGGTGGTGAGGTTCCTCCCACCTCATCACTCCGGTCCTAACTCTTTTCCAGGCCAGAAAGGAACCCACCGGGATGGCATTTCGGGGTCTCTACGAGCACAGTCTCGACTCCAAGGATCGCCTCACGGTTCCCTCTCGCTTCCGGGCCGCGCTCTCTGACGGAATTGTTCTGTCGAAAGGCTTCGACCCCTGCGTCTGGGTGCATACGACCGGCGAGTTCGAGCAGCTGTCCGAGCGCTTCCTCTCGCCCCACAGCCCCTTCGGCAAGGACGCGCGCAGTCTGCGCCGCCGTTTCCACGGCGGCTCCTTCGACGAGAAGCTCGACTCTGCCGGCCGCATCCGCGTGCCCAAGCCGCTGATCGAGCACGCCGGCCTCAGCGGCGCCTGTGTCGTGATCGGCGCCGGCGAGTACCTCGAGATCTGGAACGCCGAGGCCTGGGCTAAGCAGGAGGAAGAGCTCGATGCCTCCGCGCCGGAGATCGCCGAGGGCCTGGCTTCGAGCGGAGCGGTTGCGTGAGATGCAGGCCCACGCCGCACGAGCGCCCATATCCATCGCCAACGACGCAACCCTTATCTATATGCCCACCGAGCACGAGCCAGTCCTCGCCCCAGAGCTGACCGGGCTGCTGTCGCCGCAGCCGGGGCAGATCGCCATCGACTGCACCTTTGGCGGTGGCGGCCACGCACGGCAGATCGCCGCCGCGATCGGGCCGGAGGGGACGCTGGTCGGCATCGACCGCGACCCGGCCGCCGAGGCGCGCTTCCAGCGCTTCGCCGACGAGGCCCCCTGCCAAACCCGTTTCCTCGGCGCCGACTACTCGGAAGGTCTTCGCACCCTGAGCGGCGAAGGCATCCGCCCAGACATGGTGTTCATGGACCTCGGAATGTCCTCGATGCAGGTCGACGCCAGGGAGCGGGGGTTCTCCTATTCCTATGACGCCCCGCTCGACATGCGAATGGACACGCGGCAGGAGCTCAGCGCTGCAGACCTCGTCAACGAGTGGCCCGAGTCGCGCATCGCGCAGGTCCTGCGCCGCTTTGGCGAGGAGCGTTACGCCGGGGGAATCGCGCGGGAGATCGCGCGGCGGCGGCCGCTGCACACCACTTCGGAGTTGGTCGCTGCGGTCAAAGCGGGGATGCCCGCCTCGGCTCGCTTCGGTGGCGGCCACCCGGCCAAGCGGACCTTCCAGGCGATCAGGATCGCCGTCAACGGCGAGCTCGACTCGCTCGACGACGCCCTGCCGACCGCCTGGTCGATGCTGCCGATCGGCGGTCGCCTGGCGGCGATCTCGTTCCACTCACTCGAGGACCGTCGCGTCAAGCAATTTCTCGCCGACCGTGGGCGCGGCTGCGTTTGCCCGCCCGAGCTGCCGGTCTGCGTCTGCGGCCGCGAGCCGGAAGCCGAGCTGCTGACGCGCCGCGCCGTCGCCCCCGAGGCGGCCGAGATGGCGGCGAATCCACGCTCCAAATCAGCCCACCTGCGCGCCGCGGTGAAGATCGCCGGGGCGCAGAGCGCCGGGAGCGTCGCCTGATGGCCGCTGCCGCAACTGCCCGCCAGGCGGCGCCAGCTCCGGCGCGCCCGCGCAAGGCGCCCGCTCGCAAAACCGCTCCCCGCAAAGCGCCTGCTCGCCGCCCGGCGGGCCAGCTGATCCCGATCGCGGTCGGGACCGCCACCGCCGTCCGCAATCTGCCCGACTCCAGCCTGATCGTGCGGCTGACTCGGGGCCGTGCCTGGATCGCGGTGCTGGGTGTCCTGCTGGTCGGGATCGTCGGGCTCAACGTGGTCACGCTCAGCCTTGCCGCGAGCGCCGGTCAGATCGATCAGAACATCATGGCCCTCGACGAAGAGAACTCCTTCCTCCGCGGCCTCGACGCCCAGCGCTCCGGCGCCGCGCGCATCCGCAGCGACGCGGCCGGGCTCGGCCTGAGCGCAGCGGCGCTCGACCAGGTCGGCTCGGTGCAGGCAAGCCCCGACGACGTCAAGACCGCCGCGCAGCGCTTGGCTGCCGCCGGAACGGCCTACTAGGGCGCGGATGCGCACGATCGAGCGCAGGATCGGCCTCCTCTTCGCCGGCTTTCTGCTCTGCTTCCTCGTCATCTCGGCCCGCGCCTTCTGGCTGCAGGGGGTGCAGGGTGCCCAGCTGGCCTCCGAGGCTGCCTACCAGCAGACCGACGTGGTCACCGTGCCGGGCCTGCGCGGCAGCCTGCTGGACCGCTTCGGCAACCCGCTCGCGGTCTCCGAAGACGCGAAGACGATCTACGCCACGCCCTACCAGGTGAAGAAGCCGGGCCAGACGGCGGAGAAACTGGCCTCGATCCTCGACCTCGACGAGAAGGACGTGCTGGAGAGCCTCACCGAAGAATCCGGCTTCGCCTACGTTGCGCGCAAGGTGGACCTGCCGAGCGCGGCCCGGGTCGCGCGGCTCGAGCTGCCCGGGATCGGCGAGCTGCCCGATAGCCGTCGCACTTACCCCCAGGGCACTCTGGCGGCGCAGACGATCGGCGCCGTCGGCGACGAAAACCAGGGCCTCACCGGTCTCGAGGCCGGTGAGGAGGAGGCGTTGCACGGAAGCGACGGCGAACGGCGGGTGATCAACGACGCGCTGGGCGAGCCGATCCGGCTGGAAACCGTGAGCGAGGCAAGCGATGGGGAAGACCTGAGACTGACCCTCGACCCCGCGATCCAGGAGAGGACCGAGGAAGTGCTGGGGGCGGTCGGCGAAACCTACTCTCCGCAGGGCGCCACGGCGATCGTCATGGACCCGCGCAACTCGAAGCTCCTGGCGATGGCCAACTGGCCGCCGGTCGACCCGAGCGACCTCGAGAGCGCTGACCCCGAGGACCTGCTCAACCGCGCCACCGGCTTCACCTACGAGCCCGGCTCGACCTTCAAGGCGTTCACCGTGGCGGCTGCGCTCGAGGAAAGAGAAGTGACCCCTGAGAGCTACTTCACCCTGCCGCCGACGCTGCAGGTCGCCGACCGGGTGATCGAGGAGTCGCACGCGCGCGGCACGGCGACGATGTCGGTCGCCGAAATCCTCGCCCACTCTTCCAACGTCGGCGCGGTCACGATCGGCCTCGGCCTCGGCAGCGAGAAGTTCAGCCGCTGGATCAACCGCCTCGGCTTCGGTCGCCCGACCGGCGTCCCCTATCCGGCCGAGGAGCAGGGCATCGTGCCGGAGCTGGACGAATACTCGGGCTCGACGATGGGCAACCTGCCGCTCGGGCAGGGTCTGGCTGTGACGCCGATGCAGATGATCGCGGGCTACGCCGCTCTCGCCAACGGCGGCGTGCTGCGCCAGCCGCGCCTGATCGACCGAGTCGGCGACGAGGCGATGGACGTGCCCGAGGGGCAGCGCGTGATCCGGCCCGGCGTTGCCGCCGAGGTACGGACGATGCTCGAGGGCGTGCTGGCCCCCGGCGGTACCGCCTCGGAGGTGAGCGTGCCCGGCTACACCCTGGCCGGCAAGACGGGAACCTCGCAGGTGGCCGAAAACGGGACCTACTCGGAGACCAAGTACGTGGCTTCCTTCATCGGTTTTGCGCCGGCGGCAGATCCGCGCTTGCTGGTTGCGGTGATCGTCGATCAGCCGCAGGGGGATTACTACGGCGGGTCGGTGGCGGCACCGGCGTTTGGCGAGATTGCCGAGTTCGCTCTGCCTTATCTCGGCGTGCCTCAGGAATAGTGGTGGTTGAGGGCAGGGGGTCGGGTGCCCCTCCTGCTTGCTGGGTTTTTCGCCAGGGAGATCTGCTGCCGTCCGTGGGTCGCTTGCGGGGCGAAAAAGAGGACGCCGCTTCACAGGAGGAGCACCCGACCCCCCGCCTAGAATCGCCGCTGTGAGATTGGATGAGCTCGTTGGTGCAGCTGGGGAAGCCCGGATCGTGGGTGACCCGTCGACCAAGATCGAGAAGCTTGCCTACGACAGCCGCCTGGTCGAGCCCGGGACGCTCTTTTTCTGTGTCCCTGGCGGGAACGTCGACGGGCATGAGTTTGCCTCCGCCGCAGCTGACGCGGGGGCCTCCGCGCTGGTGGTCGAGCAGCAGCTCGACAGGCCGGCGATCGCTCAGGTGGTCGTGCCGGGCGCACGGGCGGCCATGGCTCCGATTGCCGCGCGGTTCCACGGCGACCCGACGAGCGAGCTGAAGGTCGTCGGGATCACCGGGACCAACGGGAAGACGACCACGGCGTTTCTCCTGCGGGAGATCCTCGAGCTCTCGGATGTCCAGTGCGGCCTGTTGGGGACCGTGAAGCAGATCGTCGGCGGAGTCGACGAGCCGGTCGAGCGGACCACGCCTGAGGCGATCGATCTGCAGGCCACCTTCCGCCGGATGTTGGACCGGGGTGATCGAGCATGCGTCATGGAGGTCTCCTCACATGCCTTGTCCCTGCATCGCTGCGACGCGATCCATTTCGACGTGGCGGTGTTCACCAACCTCACTCAGGACCACCTCGATTTCCACGAGGACATGGAGGACTACTTCCGCTCGAAGCGCCGGCTGTTCGGGATGGGTCCGAAGGCCGCCGTGGTCAACGTCGACGATCCGTATGGCCGCAGGCTTGCAAGGGACATGGCGAGAGGCGCTACGTGCGAGACCTTCTCGATCGAAGATCGGGATGCCGACTTCGTCGCCCGGGACATTTCATTGGACCCATCGGGCGCCAGCTTCACGGTCAACTCCTATTCCGCGCGGATGTCCTCGGCGACGAGGGGAGTGCTATCGCTGAGTGGGAGCGAGGAGTTCGTGCGCACGGCCCTACCCGGTCGCTTCAACGTCGCGAACGCGCTGGCCGCGTTCGTCGCCGCCCGAGTGCTTGGCGTGGGCCCGAGACAAGCCGCCGCAGCCTTGGCGGAGGCACCGGCGCCGCCAGGGCGCTTCGAGCCGATCGACGAGGGCCAGCCTTTCTCGGTTCTCGTCGACTACGCCCACACCCCCGACTCACTGGAGAACGTGCTGCGGGCCGCGCGGCCTCTCACCCCTGGGCGGCTGATCGTGGTCGTCGGCGCAGGGGGCGACCGCGACCGTGGCAAGCGCCCGAAGATGGGGCTCGCCGCTGCGGAGGGGGCGGACCTCGCCATCTTCACGTCGGATAATCCACGCTCAGAGGATCCAGAGGCGATCGTCGCCGAAGTGAAGGCTGGCGCCGGCTCCGGTGACGGCGTCGAGACGGCTACGGACCGCAGGGAGGCGATCGCCCTGGCGCTGTCTCGAGCCGAGCCAGGTGACACGGTCGTCATCGCCGGCAAGGGACACGAGCAGGGGCAGGAGTTCGAGAACGGCCGCAAGGTCCCCTTCGACGATCGGGACGTGGCTCGCGAGGAGCTGCGCAGGCTGCTGGGTGAGGGTCAACCGGCGGCTAGGAGATCGTGAACCTCACCCCTGAGCAGATCGTTGCGGCGATGGGGGCGGAGATCGTCTCGCGTGGCGATGAGGGGACCCCGACGCGAGCGGTGATCGATTCCCGCGAAGCGCGCGCCGGCGATCTCTTCTTCGGCCTCCGCGGCCAGCAGGCGGATGGCGGCGCCTTCGCCGCCGCTGCCCTCGAGGCGAGCGCTTGGGGTGTTGTGGTCGAGCCCACGGCCGCGCGGCTGAGGTTTGGTCCGGATAGCGACCCAAAGCTCAACCGCACTCCGGGTTGGGTCTTTGCCGTCGAGGATCCGTTGGCGGCCCTGCAAGCCCTGGCCACCGCCTGGCGCCGCGATCTTGGCGCACCGGTGGTTGGCGTCACCGGCTCGGTCGGCAAGACCTCGGTCAAGGACATTGCCCGAGCGCTGCTGCCGGGCAATGTCCACGCCAATCGCGAGAACCTAAACACCGAGATCGGGCTGCCGCTGACGGTGCTGGAGGCGCCGGCCGACACCGAGCTCTTGGTCCTGGAGATGGCGATGCGCGGGGCCGGTCAGATCGCCGAGCTGGCGACGATCGCCGAGCCGCAGGTGGCTGTGATCACCAACGTCGGCCCAGTTCACGTCGAGCTGCTCGGCTCGGTTGAGGCGGTCGCGGCGGCGAAGGCAGAGATCCTCGCCGCGCTGCCAAGCGACGGCGTCGCCGTCGTCCCCGTCGAGGCGGGAGAGCTCGAGCCTCACCTCAGTGCTGCCCCCAGCCTGCTCCGCTTCGGGCCCGGCGGTGATGTCGAGGCAGTGGAGGCCCGGGTCGCCGAGGGTGTGACCGAAGCGTTGGTCTCGACGCCAGCGGGGGAGGCCCGCTTCCACTTTCCCTTCACGGAGGCTCACAACCTGACCAACGCCCTGGCGGCGGTCGCCGCCGGCATCGCGCTCGGCGCCTCGCCCGCGGAGATGGCCGATCGCGCTGCGAACATAGGCTTCTCCCGCTTCCGGGGCGAGCGCCTCGAGCTTGGTGAGGGGATCGTCCTGGTCAACGACTGCTACAACGCCAACCCGGTGTCGATGCGCGCGGCGCTGGACCACCTCGCCTCGATCGAGGGCACCCGCCGCATCGCCGTGCTCGGCGAGATGGCCGAGCTGGGCCCGGACGCGGATGGCTACCACCGCGAGGTCGGCACCCATGCCCGCGGCGAGGGCATCGACTTCCTGATCGGGGTCGGTGAGCCCGCCCGCGAGTACGACCCCGACGAGTTGGTCGGCGACCCGGCCGAGGCAGCGGAGCTGCTCGCTGCCCAGCTCGAGCCCGGCGACACGATCCTTGTCAAGGGCTCGCGCTCGGCCGGGCTCGAGGCGGTCGCAGAGCTCCTCCAAGACCAAGCCGCCCCCGGACGCGGGAGTGGGGGCCAGTCGCACTCTGATTCCTCTGGCTCCCGCGGGAGCAGAGGAGGCGGCGCCTGACATGGGCGAGGTGCTGATTGCCGGCATGGCGGCGATGCTGATCTGCATCTTCCTCGGCCCCAAGTTCATCGAGTACCTGCGGGTGAAGGAGTTCGGGCAGCACATCCGCGAGGACGGGCCCCAGGAGCACCACGCGAAGGCGGGCACGCCGACGATGGGCGGCCTGATCGTCTTCGCCGCGATCTGCGTTCCCTTCCTCGTCCTCTCCGATCGCGACGCGCAGAGCCTCGCCGTCTTCGGCGTCGCTATCGGCTGCGCCGCGCTCGGCTTCGCCGACGACTTCACCAAGATCGTCAAACGCCGCTCGCTCGGCCTCTCGGCGCGCTGGAAGCTCGTCGTCCAGCTTCTGCTCGCCCTCGTCCTCTGGTGGGTGGCCCGCCACTCGGTCGGACTCGAGCCCACCCTCTTCTTCCGCATCGGCGATGCCAGCCTCGACCTCGGCCCGGTCCTCTACTTCGTCCTCGTCTTCCTCGTCATCGCCGGCACCTCCAACGGGGTCAACCTCACCGACGGCCTCGACGGCCTCGCCGCCGGCTCCTGCGCGATCGTCCTGCTCGCCTATACGGCGATCTGCTTCGTCACCAACGGCGAGCAGAACCTGGCGCTGCTCTCGGCCTGCCTGGTCGGCGCCTGCGTCGGCTTTCTCTGGTTCAACGCCTTCCCGGCCTCGATCTTCATGGGGGACACCGGCTCGCTCGGATTAGGCGGGGCGATCGGGGCCCTTGCCGTGATGACCCAGACCGAGGTGCTGCTGATCATCATCGGCGGCATCTTCGTGATCGAGGCGCTCTCGGTCGCGATCCAGGTCTTCTCCTTCAAGACCTTCCGCCGCCGGGTGCTGCTGATGGCGCCGCTGCACCATCACTTCGAGATGATGGCCTGGTCGGAGACCAAGATCATGCTCCGCTTCTGGATCATCGCCGCGGTCTGCTCTGGAATCGGCTTCACGCTCTACCAGCAGTCGATCGGCCGCTGAGCAGACGGGCTGGGGGGAACATCTGTTCGCCTGGGTAGACTCGGTTGGTAGTGGCTGCCTCTGAGCGAATCGTCATCTCGGGTGCGCGTGAGCACAACCTGAAGGACATCGACGTCGAGCTGCCCCGCGACGCGCTGATCGTGATCACCGGGCTCTCGGGCTCGGGCAAGTCGAGCCTAGCCTTCGACACGATCTACGCCGAGGGGCAGCGTCGCTACGTCGAGTCGCTCTCCGCCTACGCGCGCCAGTTCCTCGGCCTGATGGAGAAGCCCGACGTCGACTCGATCGAGGGCCTCTCGCCGGCGATATCGATCGACCAGAAGACCACCTCGCGCAACCCGCGCTCGACCGTGGGGACCGTAACCGAGATTTATGACTACCTGCGCCTGCTCTGGGCGCGGATCGGCGTGCCCCACTGCCCCACCTGCGGCGAGGAGATCACCGGCCAGACCCAGGAGCAGATCGTCGACCGGCTGATGACCCTCGAGGAGGGGACCAAATTCATGGTGATGGCGCCGGTCGTCCGCGGCCGCAAAGGCGAGTACGGCAAGTTGCTCGAGCAGATGCGGCTCGAGGGCTACTCGCGGGTCAAGGTCAACGGCGAGCTGCTTCGCCTCGACGAGGAGATAGTCCTCGACAAGAAGTACAAACACGACGTCTCGGTGGTCGTCGACCGGCTGGTGATGAAGACCGACCTGCGCCGCCGCCTCTCCGAGTCGGTCGAGGCCGCCGCCGGCCTCGCCGCGGGATTAGTTGAAGTCGAGGTCATCTCCAGCCCGGCCGCATCCGGACACGAAGCGGAGGAGGCGGGCGGAATCATGTTGTTCAGCGAGCAGTTCGCCTGTCTCGAGTGCGGCACCTCGATCCCCGAGCTGGAGCCGCGGATCTTCTCCTTCAACTCGCCCCACGGCGCCTGCGAGCGCTGCCACGGGCTCGGCTTCCAGCGGGTGATCGACCCCGAGCTGGTCGTCCCCGACCCGACCCTCTCGCTCGGCGAGGGGGCGCTGCAGCCCTGGAACCGGGGGATCAGCGCCTACTGGAAGCGGCTGATCGCCGCGGTCGCGGAGGAGTACGACGTCGACCTCGACAAGCCGTGGGCGAAGTTGAAGAAATCGGAGAAGGAGATCTTCCTCTACGGCACCGGCGGCGACCGCCACCAGGTCACCTACACCAACCGCTTCGGCCGCCGCCGCTCTTACAAGGTCCGCTTCGAGGGCATCGTCAACAACCTCGAGCGCCGCTACGAGGAGACCGACTCGGAGTCCAACCGCGAGCGGATCGAGAGCTACATGGCCGAGCAGCCCTGCCCTGATTGCAAGGGTGCGCGGCTACGGCCGGAGAGCCTTGGGGTCACCGTTGGCGGCCTCAGCCTCGCCGAGTACACCGAGCTCTCGGCCCGGGCCGCGAGCGCCTGGATCCAGTCATTGGAGCTGACCGAGACCGAGCGGGCGATTGCGCGCCTGATCGTGCGCGAGATCTCCGAACGCCTCGCCTTCCTCGAGAACGTCGGCATCGGCTACCTCTCGCTGGCCCGCTCGGCCCGCTCGCTCTCCGGCGGCGAGGCCCAGCGCATCCGCCTGGCCACCCAGATCGGCTCCAGCCTGGTCGGGGTGATGTACGTGCTCGACGAGCCCTCGATCGGCCTGCACCAGCGCGACAACGAGAAGCTGATCGGGACGCTCGACCGCCTGCGCGACCTCGGCAACACCGTGATCGTGGTCGAGCACGACGAGGGCACGATGCTGGCCGCTGACCATCTCGTCGACCTCGGTCCCGGCGCCGGTGAACACGGCGGTTACGTGATCTCGGCGGGCACCCCCGCCCAGGTCGCCAAGGATCCGGCCTCGCTGACCGGGCAGTACCTCTCCGGCAAGCGGATGATCGAGGTCCCGAGCGAGCGCCGCGAGCCGCGCGGCGCCCTCCTCGTCCGCAACGCCCGCGAACACAACCTGAAGGGAATCGACGTGGCGATCCCGCTCGGGGTCTTCTGCTGCGTCACCGGCGTCTCCGGCTCGGGCAAGTCGACCCTGGTCAACGAGACCCTGCACCACTCGGTCGCCAACCGCCTGCACCAGGCGAAGCTCCGCCCCGGTGCTCACGACGGCGTCGATGGGCTCAGCCAGATCGACAAGATCATCAACATCGACCAGTCGCCGATCGGGCGAACGCCGCGCTCCAACCCGGCCACCTACACCGGCGTCTTCGACCACATCCGCCAGCTCTTCACCCAGACGCAGGAGGCGCGGGCGCGCGGCTACAAGCCCGGCCGTTTCAGCTTCAACGTCAAAGGCGGGCGCTGCGAGGTCTGCCGCGGCGACGGCCAGATCAAGATCGAGATGCACTTCCTGCCCGACGTCTACGTCCCCTGCGAGCAGTGCCACGGCAAGCGCTACAACCGCGAGACGCTCGAGGTGCGCTTCAAGGGCAAGAGCATCGCCGACGTGCTCGAGATGTCGGTGGAGGAGGCGGTCGAGTTCTTCGAGAACGTGCCGAAGATCGCTCGCCGCCTGCGCACCCTTCACGATGTCGGCCTCGACTACATCCGCCTCGGCCAGGCGGCGACGACGCTCTCCGGTGGCGAGGCGCAGCGGGTGAAGCTGGCGACCGAGCTCTCGAAAGTGGCGACCGGCGACACCCTCTACATCCTCGACGAGCCGACCACCGGGCTCCATTTCGCCGACGTGCAGCGGCTGCTCGACGTGCTCGGCCGCCTCGTCGACGCGGGCAACTCCGTCGTCGTGATCGAGCACAACCTCGACGTGATCAAGACCGCCGATCATCTCGTCGACCTCGGTCCGGACGGTGGCGAAGCGGGGGGAGAGGTGGTTGCGACCGGCACGCCCGAGCAGGTCGCCGCGGTCGAGGCATCCCACACCGGACAGTTCCTCGCCGAGCTGGTCACGCCGGCGAAGCCGGCGAAGGCGAAGCGCGCGCGCAAACGGCGCGAGCCGATCGCCGCGTAGTCGGCCAACTTGGCTTATTCACTATGGCCGTAGCCGCATGGGCGCGCTACCTTGGAGAGTGAAAGTTGCGGCAAGCGGGTAAGGGCAGGGGCGGAAAAGGAGGAGTTCATGTCCCGATCAGCTCTGAAGCGAATCCCGGTTGCGGTTGGCGTGCTGTTGGCGCTCGTCGCGGTGGCGGCGGGTTGTGGCGGTAGCGACGACAACGGCGGCGGCGGCGCCAAGATCGCCCTGCTGCTGCCCGAGAACGAGACGCCGCGCTACGAAGCGCACGACCGTCCTGAATTCGAAGAAAACGTCGAGGCGGAATGCGAAGACTGCGAAATCCTCTACAGCAACGCGACCGGCGACGCGTCAAAACAGCAAAGTCAGGCTGAAGCGGCGCTGACCCAGGGCGCCGAAGTGATGGTGCTCGACCCGGTCGACGCCAAATCGGCCGCGGCGATGGTCGAAAAGGCGAAAGCGCAGGACGTCCCGGTCCTCTCCTACGACAGGCTGATCGAAAACGCCGAAGTCGACTACTACGTCTCCTTCGACAACGTCGAGGTCGGCGAACTGCAGGCGGAATCGCTTGCGGAAAAACTGAAAGAAGACGGCAGCCCCGAAGGCCCGATCGTGAAGATCAACGGCGACCCCGCCGACAGCAACGCCGCGCTTTTCAAGGAAGGCTCGAACAAAGGGTTCGAAGCCGCCGGGGTCAAAGTCGCCAAGGAATACGACACGCCCGAATGGTCGGCGACGAATGCCCAAAACGAGATGCAGCAGGCGATCACCGCGCTCGGCAAGAGCGGGTTCGAAGGCGTCTACGGAGCCAACGACGAAATGGCCGCCGGCTCGATCGCCGCGATGAAATCGGCCGGCGTCAACCCGGAAGAAAGGCCGAGCACCGGCCAGGATGCGACGGTCGCCGGAGTGCAGCGAATCATCGCCGGGCAGCAGTACATGACCGTCTACAAGGCCACCGACAAGCAGACGAAAGTGGCCGCTGAAATCGCCGTCGCGCTCGCCGAAGGCGAAGAATTCCCGCAGAGCAAGATCACCGAAGAAGTCGATAACGGCAAAACCAAAGTGCCGTCGATCCTGCTCGAACCGGTCGCGGTGACCAAGCAAAACGTCAAAGACACCGTGGTCAAAGACGAATTCATCACCGCCGACGAACTCTGCACCGGCGCCTATGCGAAAGCCTGCAAGGAAGTGGGGATCTCCTAGGGCGCGGGAGAGCGGGCGATGAGCTCAAACGGCGCGCTCCTCGAGCTCGATGAGGTGAGCAAGCGATTCGGCCCGGTCCAGGCTCTGGACCGGGTCGACTTCGCCGTCCACGCCGGGGAGGTTGTGGGCTTGGTCGGTGACAACGGGGCGGGCAAGTCGACGCTGGTGAAGACGATCGCCGGCATCCACACGGCCGACGAGGGGACGATGCGCTTCGACGGCAACGAGATAAAGGTCGCACGGCCCCAGGACGCGACCCGGCTCGGGATCGCCACCGTCTACCAGGACCTCGCCCTCTGCGACAACCTCGACGTCGTCGCCAACATCTTCCTCGGGCAGGAGGAGATATCGCCGGGCACCGGGGAGGTCTCGCGCCAGCTCGACGAGGCGAAGATGGAGCACCGCGCGGGTGAGCTGCTCTCCAGTCTCGCTGTGACCATCCCGAGCGTTCGTACCGAGGTCGGCACCCTCTCCGGCGGTCAGCGCCAGCAGGTTGCGGTCGCGCGCTCCCTCCTCGGCGAGCCGCGGGTCGTGCTGCTGGACGAGCCCACGGCGGCGCTAGGGGTGCCGCAGACCAAGCAGGTGCTGGGGCTGATCGGGCGCCTGAAAGAGCGGGGGTTGGGAGTGGTCGTGATCAGCCACAACCTCGCCAATGTCTTCGAGGTCGCGGACCGCATTGTCGTCCTACGCCTCGGCCGGGCCGCCGGCGACTTCAAGGCCGAACAGACGACCGAGGAGCACGTCGTCTCGGCAATCACCGGCATTGGAAAAAACAATGAATAGGGAGAATCTGCGTCGCCTCGTCCAGGGCGACCTGGCGTCTGTCCGCGTCGTCCTCGGCCTGGCGCTGATCTGGATCATCTTCCAGTCCCAGAACGACCGCTTCCTCTCGGCCGAGAACCTGACCAACCTGATGCTGCAGATCACGGCGATCGGTCTGATCTCGGTAGGCATCGTCTACGTGTTGCTGCTGGGTGAGATCGACCTCTCGGTGGGTGCGGTCAGCGGCCTCGCCGCCGGGGTGATGGCGGTACTCAACGTCAACCACGGTTGGAGCCCCTACCTGGCGATCGCCGCGGCGGTCCTGGTCGGCACCTCGATCGGGCTGCTCCAGGGCTCGCTCTTCAGTCGCTTCGTCATTCCCTCGTTCGTCGTCACGCTCGCGGGCTTGCTGGCCTGGCAAGGGGCGCTCTTACAGGTGCTGGGATCGACCGGGTCGATCAACATCACCGACCCGAAGATCACCGGGCTCGCCAACATCTTCTACTCCGACACGGTGGGTTGGATCTTCTGCGCGATCGTGATCGCCGCCTTTGCCGCTGTCGTCTTCATCGGCCACCGACGCCGAGTGGCCGCGGGCCTCGGCGCCGAGAGCGTGCCGACGCTCGCGTTCCGGGTGGGCCTGGTGGCGGCGATCTCTATCGCCGTCGTGGCGGTCCTCAACTCCGACCGCGGCGTGCCGTTGGCGTTGCTGATCCTGCTCGCCTTCGTCGTCGGCATGGAGTACGTGGTCAAGCGCACGCGCTTCGGCCGTCACGTCTACGCCGTCGGCGGCAACGCCGAGGCGTCCCGCCGCGCCGGCATCCCGGTCAACCGCGTGCGGGTGGCGGTCTTTGCCATCTCCGGCTCGATGGCGGCGATCGGCGGCATCATGGCCGCGTCGCGCCTGCTAGCGGTCAACCAGGGCTCGGGCGGCAGCGAACTGCTGCTGCTCGCAATCGCCGGCCCGGTGATCGCCGGCACCAGCCTCTTCGGCGGCCGCGGCTCGGTCTGGACGGCCCTGCTCGGCGCCCTGGTGATCGGCTCGATCTCCAACGGCATGGACCTGCTGGCGCTCTCCTCGGCGGTCAAGTTCATGGTCACCGGCGGCGTCCTGTTGCTTGCCGTCCTGGTCGATGCGATCGCCCGCCAGCAGCGCCAGGCGGCTGGGCGGGTGTAGACAAAAAAGCGCGAATTCGTAACTTGTGCTACCGTGACGCACATGAATTCGGTGGGCGTTAGGGAGTTGCGACAAAACCTCTCTCGCTACCTGATGGAGGTCAAGGACGGTGGCAGCTTCAGGGTCACCGAGCGAGGCCGGGAGGTAGCCCGCCTGATTCCATCGGGGCCGGCAGATTCGCCGATCGCGCGGCTCGTTGCTGAGAGGGGGGCGACTATGCCGAGCGCTGATTTGGTCGCCTTGGCACGGGCATCTGAGTTGCCGCCGGCGATGGGACCGCCGAGCAGCGAGATCCTCGACGAAATGCGAGAGGAGCGATTGTAGGCAACCGGATCGCATATCTGGACACCTCGGCATACGTGAAGTTGCCGCTTCGCGAGGCAGAGGACAAGGCGCTGCTTCGCGAGCTGGTCGAGTGGGAAGGGTTCGTATCGAGCAGCCTGTTGGGGGTGGAGGCCCTTCGTGCCTGTGCTCGTTATGGCGCAAAGTACGAGCGAGCCGCTCGGGAGTGGATGGAGGGACTCTCGCTGCTGCCCATCGACGACGGAGTCCTCGATGTCGCCGCCGAACTGGAGCCTGCTGGACTGCGAAGCCTCGACGCGCTGCATCTGGCAACTGCAATATCTCTCGGCGATGAGGTTGGCGTCTTTTTCACCTATGACGATCGCCTTGTGCGCGCCGCTGAAGAAAATGGGCTGACGGTCGCCCAACCGGTCTGACGGCCTAGCGGGCGAAGAGCAGCGAGGCGCCGATCGCACCGCCGAGGTCGCCGAGCGAGGCGACCCGCACCGCCGGGGGGCGCTCGTCGACGAAGAGGTGTTTGCTCATCTCTTTCATCAACGGCTCCATGTAGCGATCGCCGAAGCGGATGCCGAGGCCGCCGCCGATGATCACCGCTTCGGGGTCGAGCAGGTTGACGGCCGAGGCGATGCCCGTCCCCAGCGCCTCGATCGCGCGGTCGATCAGCTTCGTGGCGAGGTGGTCGCCGTGGTCGATGGCGCGCTCCCAGATGCCGCTGGTCAGGCGCGGTTTCTCGTGCTTCTCCATCAGCTTGAAGAGGTCGGTCTTGTGGCCCTCCTCGTGCTCCCGTCGCGCCTCGGCTTCCATCGCCGAGCGGCCGGCGTAGGCCTCAATGCAGCCCTTGCGACCGCAGGGACACTTGGCGCCGCCGCGCTTCACCACCATGTGGCCGATCTCGCCGGCGGCGCCGCGGCCGAGCCAGGGCTTGCCGTCGAGGACGATGCCGCCGCCGACCCCCGTTCCCCAGAAGACGCCGATCAGGCTCTGGAACTCGCGGCCAGCGCCGAGATGGAACTCCGCCTCGGTGGCAACCTGCACGTCGTTGCCAACCCGGACCTCGGTTCCGAGCGCCTCTGCCAGCGTTTCCCCGAGCGGGAAGCTGCCATCCCAGCCGGGCAGGTTGCGAGCGGTGGAGACGACGCCGGTCTTCTCGTCGGCGTCGCCGGGTGAGCCAACCCCGACGCCCTCGAGGTCCTCGGGCTTGACCCCGGCGGCCGCGGCCGCTTCGCGCAGGGCTTCTTCCATGGCACGGGCTACGTCCGCGGGGCCGCCGGAGGTCGGCGTCGGCTGCCGTGCTTCGCCGAGCACCTTGCCGCTCGGCTCGACGATCGCCGTCTGGATCTTGGTGCCACCGAGATCGATACCACCGCGCAGGTCGCTCACGCGCTCAGTCTATGACTGCGGAGCGTCTGGGAAGCTACGGCCGTGAGCGAGCAGCGGGGTTGGCGACTCTGGTGGCAGAAGCGGCGCTGGTATGAGCGCAACCGGCGGCCGTTGCGGCGCCTGCGCGTGGCGCGCCACGCGGCCCGGGGTGGTTTCTTCATCCGCCAGCCGTTCGAGGGCGAGCTGCTGGAGGCGCTCGACCAGGGTCGCCTGCGGATCGGCGCGGGCACCCTGCTCGAGCCCGGCTGTTGGCTGACGCTCGCTCCCGAGGCCGAGATCGAGATCGGCGCCGGCTGCTTCCTCAACCGCAACACGATGCTGGCTGCGCACGAGCGGATCGAGATCGGCGAGCACACGATGTTCGCCAACGGCTGCTTCGTCGGCGACGCCGAGCACCGCTTCGACGATCCCGACACGCCGATCACCTGGCAAGGGTTCACCAGCAAGGGCCCGGTGAAGATTGGCTCCAACTGCTGGTTCGGCGTCAACTGCGCCGTGACCAGCGGAGTGACGATCGGCGACCGCTGCGTGATCGGCGCCAATGCCGTCGTCACCAAGGATCTCTCCGCCGGCTCGATCGCGGCAGGTGCGCCAGCGCGGGTAATCAAGGAAATAGAGTTCCGTTGATGCAGTCGTGGAGCAGGCTCCGGCGAGGCATGACCGCGCCCTTGCGGCGGTGGCCGCGCCTGTCGAGGGCGGCGGCGTCGGCGGCGGGCCTGCTGACGCTCGCGATCGCACTCTCCAATGCCTTCGTGCTCTTGAGCGAGAGGGGAAACTCGACGAGCGCGGTCGCCGACGTTCCACGTGCACAGGTTGCGATCGTCCCCGGCGCGCTGGTCAAGCCGGATGGCACGATGAGCTCGATGCTGGCCGATCGGGTGCGGCAGGCTGCTGCCCTCTGGCGTGCCGGCAAGGTCGAAAAGGTGCTCGTCTCCGGCGATCACCACACCTGGGCCTACGACGAGCCGGGGACGATGCGCAAGGCGCTGGTCCGCGCCGGTGTCTCGGCTCGCGCCGTCTTCGAGGACCACGCCGGCTTCGATACCTGGGCGACGATGGTCAGGGCACGCAGCGTCTTCGGCATCCGCGACGCGGTGGTCGTGACCCAGGGCTTTCACATGCCGCGCGCACTCTTTCTCGCCGATGCCGCCGGCATCGACGCATCGGGGCTCACCGCCGATTTGCACCAGTGGGGATCTCAGGGTGACAAGAGCGCCGTGCGCGAGGTTCTCTCTCGGGTCAAGGCGATCGCCGATGTGACGCTGGACACGCCGGCGGTCGGCGGACCGCCGATTTCGATCGACGGCGATGGGCGCAGGAGCTGGGGACCGGAGCCGCCCCCGGGAACTCCGCCAGCGGGTTCCCCGGGGCGCTGAGGGGGCCGGGTCGGCCGCTCGTCAGCAGTGCGCCAATGCGTCTGCATAGAAGCGCAGATAGGCGTGCCAGTGTCGGTTCCAGTAGGCACTGTCGTGAGCGCCGGGCCAGGTATGCGCACGGAGGTCGGCATCACCGGACCTGAGCGCAGCGGCAAAGCCCTCGTCGTAGACCCTGAAGGGGTCGCGCGCGCCGTAGTCATTCCAGATCGGGATGTCGCCGAAGGCGCCCGGGTTGCTCTGCACGGCGCCAACGACATCGTGGCGGTTGAAGTCAGCGGCGCTGTCGAAAGCGCCCGGCGCAGTTTCGCCGCCGTCGAACCAGAGTGCCGGCGAGTGCCCGCCAACTGCGCAGAAACGGCCGGGGTGCAGTAACGCCAAGTCGTAGGCGCCAAAGCCTCCCATCGAGATGCCACCGATAGCGAGGCGATTCGGATCAGTGCCGTAGCGCTGCGTCACCAGCGGAATCACCTCCCGCATCACATACCTCCCCCAATTCCCTTCCGCGCGGTCGTGCCAGTAGCCATGGTCGCCCCCGTCGGGAAAGGCGATGACGGGCGCTTGTCGGCCAAGCCTTGCCAGGCCCTCGAAGACCGACTCGTTCTCGGCGAAGGTTCGCTCCGAGCCACTGCGCCCGTGCAGGAAGATCAGCAGCGGTCGCTTGTTGCGCTCTCCGGCCCCACCGGGCGGCTCGAGCACGGTGACGCCGAGGTCCCTGCCGACGGCGCTGCTGTGGACCGTTAGCTGGGAAACGCGCGCCCCGTGCCTGTTGACCGGCGCGAAGACGGTTGCAGCGAGCGTGAGGTAAACGGCGGCAAGGATCACCACGGTCAACGCGGCAAGCGCCGCCTGTCGGCGTCGGCGGATCTGGCGCCGCGAGGGGCGTGGAGGGCGATCCATCGAAAATCAGCTTAGTTCCGCCGGTAGGTGCCTATAATCGGATTTCGGCCGTGACCCCCCGGGCATGGACCATCATGAACCTCGCACTGACTGAGCCACCGCATGCAAGAGCAGGCGTGAAGTTCGTCCGCGCTAAGGACGAGCTGCGAGCCGCGCTTGCCTCCGTGCGCGCCGACGGCGCCTCGGTTGGCCTGGTGCCGACGATGGGCTACGTGCACGAGGGCCACCTCTCGCTGCTGCGCGCCGCGCGCGCCGAGTGCGATTTCGTCGTCATGAGCCTCTTCGTCAACCCGACCCAGTTCGGCCCGGGCGAGGATCTCGAGCGCTATCCGCGGGACGAGCAGCGCGACGCCGAGTTGGCCGGCGAGGCCGGGGTCGACCTGATCTACGCACCCGTCGTCGAGGAGGTCTACCCAGACGGCTTCTCGACCACGGTCGAGGTCACCGGTGTGACCGAGGTTCTCTGCGGCGATCCGAGCCGGCGCGGCCCCGGGCACTTCCGTGGCGTCACCACGGTCGTCGCCAAGCTCTTCAACTCCGTCCAGCCCGACGTCGCCTACTTCGGCCAGAAGGACGCCCAGCAGGTGGCGGCGATCCGGCGCATGGTGCGCGACCTCGATATCCCCGTCCGGATCGAGGCGCTGCCGATCGTGCGCGAGCCCGACGGCCTGGCGATGAGCTCGCGCAACGCCTACTTGAGCCCGGCCGAGCGGCAGCGGGCGGCGGCGCTCTCGCGGGCGCTTCAGACGATCGAGCAGGCCGCCTCGAGCGATTCGCTGGTCGCCGCGCTCGATGCCGGGCGCCGCGAGCTGGAGCAGGCGGGAATCGAGCCGGAGTACCTCGAGGCCCGTGACGCAGAGAACTTGGAGCCGGTGGCCGAGCTGGATGGCCGTCCGGTCTTGATCGCGCTTGCGGCCAGGGTCGGCCCGGCGCGGTTGATCGACAACGTGACAATCGCCGGCGACGGCGGGAGAGAGGACACCTAATGCAGAGGCAGATGCTGAAGTCGAAGATCCACCGGGCGACGGTGACCGATTGCGACGTCGATTACATCGGCAGCATCACGGTCGACACCGAGCTGATGGCGCAGGCCGACCTGATCACCAACGAGCAGGTTCACGTCTGGGACATCGACAACGGCGCCCGCTTCGTCACCTACGTGATCGACGGCGAGCCCGGCTCGGGCACGATGCAGGTCAACGGCGCCGCGGCCCACCTAACCCGCCCGGGGCACAAGATCATCGTCGCCTCCTTCGGCGCCTACGACGAGAGCGATCTGGAGACCTACTCGCCGGTCGTCGTCCACGTCGACGACGACAACGCCGCCGTCGCCGTCGACAGCCACCCGGAGGTGCTGCTCTCACAGGAGGCCCTCTCATGAGCGATCGTCAGCCCGTCACCCTGCCGCGCCTGGCCGAGATGAAGGAGGCCGGCGAGCCGATCGTGATGGTCACCGCCTACGACTACCCCTCGGCCCGCGTTGCCGAGGAGGCCGGCGTCGACCTCGTCCTCGTCGGCGACACGGCGGCGATGGTGGTGCTCGGCTACCCGGGGACCGAGCCGGTCTCGATGGACGAGATGGTCATGCTCGGCAAGGCCGTCCGCCGCGGCCTGAAGACGCCGCTGATGGTCGGCGACATGCCGATGGGCAGCTACGAGGCGAGCAACGAGCTGGCCGTGCAGAGCGCCCAGCGCCTGGTCAAGGAGACGGGCTGCCAGGTGGTCAAGCTGGAGGCGGGGGGGACCTCGGTCGAGCGGGCGCGGGCGATCATCCGCGCGGGCATCCCGGTGATGGGTCACGTCGGCCTGACGCCGCAGACCGCCACCGCGCTCGGTGGCTACAAGACCCAGGGCAAGACGGCGCAGGGCGCGATTCAGCTGCTCGAGGACGCGCTCGCCCTGCAGTCGGTCGGTTGCTTCGCGATCGTCTTCGAGGCGGTCCCGGCGGCGATCACCGAGGCGATCGTCGAGAAGCTCGACGTGCCGGCGATCGGCATCGGCGCCGGCTCGGCGACGGCGGGCCAGGTGCTGGTCTACCACGACCTACTCGGGATCACGACCGGCCGCTCGCCCAAATTCGTCAAGCGCTACGCCGAGATCCACGCGGCGATGGTCGACGGAGTCGCTCGCTACACGGAGGAGGTGCGCTCTCACCGCTTCCCCGAGGCGGAGCACGTGTACGGGGTGGAGCCAGAAGAGCTGACCGAGTTCCGTCTCTACATGGAGCAGAAGGACGGCTTGGCCTCCAAGCAGGCCTGGGAGTGGGAGCCGCTGCCCTAGCTCGGGCAGCGCCGGTGGAAGTCTTCCTCCGGCGCTTCGCAGATAAAGGGGACGAAGCCCGGGCCGGCGAGAGGCGTCATGCCCAGCCCCGGCAGCGGAACGCGCAGCGGGCCCTCCCAGACAGGCCCCGATCCGGTCCCGGAGCGGAAGTCGGCCCAGCCCGCGAACGGCACTGACGGTTCAGCTCTTGCCGCCCGCGGCCGTTCAGCCCGTGGGCCGATGGAGAACAATCCCGGGTACTCGGCGAAGAACGAATACGCGACCCTTTCGATGCGCATGCCTTCGCGCTGTTCGGCGACCGTCGCCATGAAGTCGACGGCCTCCTCGTCCTCGGTCGCCTCGAACTCGACCGTGCGGCCATCGGCTCGGCGGACGGCGCGCAGGAGTACCGAGACGTCGTCGTCCTCCTCTGCGAAGGTGGATCGTTCACCCGGGCGGAATCCGCAGACCCGCCTGAATCTGCGCGTCGTCCTTCCCGCGACCTCATTGGCCGCGACCCGCGTGTAGCCGTGCTCGCCGCGGAACGAGATCCGGCCGCGCCAGACGCCTTCCCGCACGATCGGGTCCCGGCCTTTGCAGAACCACCCCGGCAGGATCCCCGGCCCGGAGTGGGCTTCGTCCTCTGGATCCAGTGAAACGTCGATCCGCCCGAGCTTGCCGAGCCGCGCCGCTATTCGGTCGCGGGTCACGCGGCCTCGGGTGCGGTAGGCGACGAAAAAGAGGGCGCCCTGCCTGGTGACGGTCGTCGTCGCGAGTTGGACCGTCCCATTGCCGCGCGCCTTGACTTGCACCTCGTATCCGTTGTCGGCCTCGAGTCTGAGCTCGGCGACGAAGCCCTTGCGCTCGACCTCGTAGCCGGGCTTTGCCGGTGCGCTTGCGACTGCGGCCAGGAGGGTCGCTCCGGTCACGACGGGAGCAAGGATCAGCCTGAGTCCACTCGCCGGCATCGGGGAACAGCCTACGCGGCGAATTAGCATGGGCGCATGCCCAGTGCCGAAGAGCGCCGCGCCGAGCTGGTCGACCTCTACAAAGAGGTGCAGGCGTGTACGAAGTGCCCTCTGCACGAGACGCGGGGGAAGGCCGTGTTCGGGGCGGGTGACGCCAACGCGGAAGTGATGTTCGTCGGCGAGGCGCCGGGCGCCGAAGAGGACCGCCAGGGACTGCCCTTCGTCGGCCGCGCCGGGCAGCTGCTCAACCAGCTGCTCGAGGGCATCGGCCTCTCCCGCGAGGACGTCTTCATCGCCAACGTGCTGAAGAGCCGGCCGCCGGGGAACCGCGACCCCCAGCCCCTGGAGATCGAGGCCTGCAAGCCCTACCTGTTCGAGCAGGTGCGGCTGATCGAGCCGCGGGTCGTCTGCACGCTGGGCAATTTCGCGACCAAGCTGCTCAGCGGCAACCCGACCGGGATCACGCGGGTGCGGGGCACGCCGCAGGTGCACGAGCTGGGTGGGAGCACCGTCTTCCTGCTGCCGCTCTTCCACCCGGCGGCAGCGCTGCGCACGCCCGCGGTGAAGGAGACCCTGCGCTCCGACCTCGGGTTGCTGCCGCAGCTCCTCGCCGGTCCCCCGCCGGGCGGCCAGGGCCCGGCTGACGACGTGGCTGAGGCGGAGCAGGTGGCGGAGCCATCGGCCTCCGAGCCTCGACAGGACCCCGCCGACCAGCTCGACTTCTTCGGCTGAGCGCGGTGGAGACCCTGCGCAGCGGCTCAGCCGCGGAAACCGAAGCGGCTGGGGAGAAGATCGCTGCGACCCTCAGCCCGGGGGACGTCGTCGCCATAAGCGGCGAGATGGGCGCGGGCAAGACGACCCTGATCCGCGGCGCCTGCCGGGCGCTCGGGGTCGAGGGCCCGGTCACTTCCCCCACCTTCACGATCGGGCAGCGTTACGGAGGTCGAGTTCCCGTCTCCCACCTCGACCTCTACCGCCTCGCTGGCCTCGGGGGTGAGGATCCGGCGCTGCTCGACGACTACTTGGATGCCGCCTCCGTCGCCTTCGTCGAGTGGCCGGCAGCGGCCGAGCCGGAGCTGGCCGGGCGGGCGCTGCTGGAAGTACGCATAACCCATCTCGGCGAAGATCTGCGCCAGATCGAGATCGAGAGCGCATCGCCGGCTGGATAAAGGTGTTTCGGAGGGGGATGCGCCCTGTAGCATCGCCCAACCACGCAAACGAAGGAGGGAAGCGCCAGATGAAGGGACTGAAAACGCTGTTGGCGGTCGGGCTGGGAATTTCACTCCTTGCCAGTGCTGCTCCCGCCTCGGCGCAGGGCGCCGCGTTCAAGCACTACGTGGCCTGCGGTCTCTCCCAGAAAGCGAAACCGTCACACCTCTGCCAGAAGCCGCGCAAAAAGGGCGCCTTCTTCCGCAGCAACAACGCCGACGTCTTCTACACGGTCTGCGTCAAATTCCCGACGAAGAAAAACCTCTGCGCGCCGAAACAGGAAGCGAAACAGGGGACGCTCTACGTCAACAAGATCACCACCAATATTCCCGGTAAGCACCGGGTGAGCTGGTTCGTCGAGGGCAAACGGGTCGGCGTCTTCAACTTCTTCGTTCCCAGCCGCTGACCGTAGTCGGGTTCGACACCGCGACCAGCGACACCGCTGTCGCGGCGGTGCGCGAGGGCGAGGTCCTCTACGAGTCGCTGCTCGGCCTCTCCGAGAAGGGAGGGCCGCAGCACACCACCGCGCTGCTGGCGGAGATCGAGCGAGCGGCGGAGGCAGCCGGGGGCTGGGACGCGGTTGGGCGAATCGCGGTCGGCATCGGTCCCGGTTCCTTCACCGGCCTGCGGGTCGGCATCGCGACCGCGCGGGCGCTGGGGTTGAGCCGGGGGCTGCCGCTGGGCGGGGCCGGCACCCTGGATGCGCTGGGGCGTGGGCTTAGAGAGGCGGCTGGGGGCAAGGGTTGCCTCGTCGCCCTCGATGCCCGCCGCGGCGAGGCGGCGGCGGCGCTCTACACGGCGAGCGGCGAGCGGCTGTGGGGACCGACGCTGAGCTCGCCCGAGGAGCTCGGCGAGCGGATCGCGTCGCTGCCCGAAGCAGTGCTGTGCGGCGGATCGGGCGCGGTACGATTTCGGCAGCAACTGATGAGTCGGATGGTCGAGATCCCGGACGACCCCGACCCCGTGCATCGGGTCGCCGCGCGGCATATCTGCGCTCTTGCGGCCGCGAAGCCGGCCGAGGACGAATCCGGGTCCCTGGCGCCGAACTACCTGAGGCCCCCCGATGCAGAACGGTGGCGTGAGCGAGACTCTCTCCAAGCAGCCGAATGAGGTGAGCGGCGATCCGCCCGTGCGGCGGCTCGCCTACAGCGACCTGCCGGCGGTGATCTCGATCGAGCGCCGCTCCTTCCCGGCCCCCTGGTCGCTGGCGATGTTCGTGCTCGAGCTCTCCAAGCCAAGCGGGATCTGCCTGGCGGCTACCGAGGGCAACGAACTGCTCGGCTACCTCGTCTGCTCCCGCTACGACCGTGTGTGGCATGTGATGAACGTCGCCGTCGCGCCGGAGCGCCGCCGCCAGGGGGTTGCCAGCAGGCTGATCTCGCAGCTGCTCGCCGAGGCCGGCGAGGAGCTTCCGTTCACGCTCGAGGTGCGGGTCTCCAACCGCGACGCGATCGCGATGTACGAGAAGCTCGGCTTCCGCTCGGCCGGCGTGCGACCTCGCTATTACCAGGACAACGGCGAGGATGCCCTGATCATGTGGTTGGGCTAGGGATCGCGTACTCGTGATCCTCGCCGTCGAGACGTCCTGCGATGACACCTGCGCCGCCGTCGTCGACGGCGCGGACATCCTCTCCAACCTGATCTCCTCACAGGACGAGGCGCACGCGAAGTTCGGCGGGATCGTCCCCGAGATCGCCTCTCGCCACCACCTCGAGCTGGCGGCGCCGCTGGTCGAGGCGGCGCTCAGGGACGCCGGCGTCTCGCTCGACGAGGTCGACGCCGTCGCCGTCACCGCGGGCCCTGGCTTGATCGGCGCCCTGCTGGTCGGCCTCAGCACCGCTAAGGCGATCGCCGCGCCGCGCCGGCTGCCGTTGATCCCGGTCGACCACCTGCAGGGGCACGTCGCCGCCAACTTCCTCGCTCCGGAGCCGCTCGAGCCGCCCTTCCTCTGCCTAGTCGCGAGCGGCGGCCACACGCTGCTGGCTGGGGTGCGCGATCACGACGGCCACGAGGTGCTCGGCCAGACCCTCGACGACGCCGCTGGCGAGGCCTTCGACAAGGTCGCTCGCCTGCTCGGCCTCGGCTTCCCCGGCGGCCCGGCGCTGCAGAGGCTGGCCGAGGACGGCGATCCCGAGGCTTTCGAGCTGCCGGTGGCGATGGCCCGCGACCCCGGCCTCGACTTCAGCTTCAGCGGGTTGAAGACGGCGCTGGTCTACCTCTGCCGCGATCTTGGCGAGGAGGGGGTGGGCGAGCGGCGCGCCGATCTCGCTGCGAGCTTCCAGAAGGCGGCGGTGGGGCAGCTGACGGCGAAACTGAAGCGGGCGCTGAAGCGGGGCGAGTGGGAGGCGGTCGCGCTGGGCGGCGGCGTCGCCGCCAACGGGCCGCTGCGCGCGGCCGTCGCGGCGCTGTGTGATGAGCAGGGGGTGCAGCTGAAGCTGGTGCCGCTGGAGCTCTGCACCGACAACGCCGCGATGATCGGCTCAGCGGCTCGCTACGCGCCGGCGCTGCCGTACCCGGATTACCTCGCCTACGACGCCTTTTCCAGCAGCCGGCCGCCGCTCGCAGCATGAATGCACAGCTGGTCCTCTACACGCGCCCGGACTGCCACCTCTGCGAGCAGGCGCTGGAGGAGCTCGTCGCGCTGCATGGCGAGGGCTACCGCTTCGAGCTGCACGAGGTCGACATCGAGAGCGACGAGGAGCTGTTGCGCGGCATGCTGGAGCGCATACCCGTGCTCGAGCTGAACGGTGAGGTCGTCGCCGAGCTGGTCGTGGACCAAACCTCCGTTCGTGCGCGGCTCGATACTGTGGGGGCCGATGATCGAGGAGGCCGTGGAGGAGCTTGAGGTGCCCGGCGGGCTGATCGGCGACGGCGAGCGGCTGTCGCTGGGCGTTGCGGCGCGACTCTCGCGCTACCTGCAGGTGCTCACGCAGGCGCGCAAGATGGGCCGCGAGACGATCTCCTCCCAGGAACTCTCGGACTACACCCACATCAACCCGACCCAGATCCGCCGCGACCTCTCCGGCTTCGGCAAGTTCGGCAAGCGGGGGGTCGGCTACAACGTCGATTCCCTGGTGGCGGAGATCCGCAAGATCCTGCGCACCTCGGGCCAGCACAACATCGCCCTCTTCGGCGCCGGCAACCTCGGCCAGGCGATCGCCAGCTCGGCGATCTTCGCCGACCACGGCTTCCAGGTCGTCGCCGTCTTCGACGTCGACGAGGAGAAGGTCGGCACAGAGATCGGCGACGTCACGGTGCGGCCGCTGGACGGTGACCTCGCCCAGGTGATCGCCGACGAGGAGGTCGTGGTCGGGGTCCTCGCTGTCCCCGCGGGCGCCGCCCAGGGGGTTGCCGACCGGCTGGTCGAGGCGGGCGTGAAGATCATCTTCAACTACTCCGAGCAGCTGCTGCAGGTGCCGCCCGAGG
>JBEVMR010000042.1:0-4557 GCA_040508545.1 Solirubrobacterales bacterium | reverse complement strand
CCGGCTCGATCTCCCTCGCCAGCCACCCATGGCTCGCCGACCACGCAGTCCTAGGCACCGTGATCTTGCCGGGCACCGCCTTCGTCGAGCTGGCCCTTGCCGCAGGCGAGCAGGTCGGCGCCGAGCAGGTCGCCGAGCTGACCCTGCAGGCCCCACTGGTGATCCCAGAGTCGGGCTCGGTCTTCCTGCAGGTGACTGTCTCCGCGCACGACGAGGGAAGAAAGCGCCCGATCTCGATCCACTCCCGCCCGCAGGGCGCCGCCGACGGCGAGCTCGCCGACGCTCCCGAGTGGACCCTGCACGCCACCGGGTCGCTCAGCGCCGAGGCCGCCCCCCAGCCCAAGCCCCTCGGCGAGTGGCCGCCGCAGGGCGCGGAGCCGATCGCGGCCGACGGCCTCTACGAGCGGCTCGGCCAGATCGGCTTCGCCTACGGCCCCGCCTTCCGCGGGCTGACTGCGGCCTGGAGGGACGGGGAGGCGCTCTACGCCGAAGTCGCGCTGCCCGAGGAGCAGCGCGAGCAGGCGGCTCGCTTCGCGATCCACCCGGCCCTGCTCGACTCCTCGCTTCACGCCGTCGTGCTCTCGGTATTCGAGAGCGAGGATCCGGAGCAGGGCATCGGCCTTCCCTTCTCCTGGGGTGAGATCTCGGTGGGGGCGGTGGGAGCCGAGGCCCTCCGGGTGCGCCTGACCTTGGAGGGCGAGGCGACTTCGATCGAGCTTGCCGACCAGAGCGGCGCCCCCGTGGCCCAGGTCGGCTCGCTGCGGAGCCGCCCGATCTCCTCGGAGCAGCTCGAGGGCGCGAAGCCGAGCGGGACCGGCCTGTACGGCCTGGAGTGGAAGGAGGCGACGCTCCCCGAGCCGGCTGAGGCGACCGTCGCCACCCTCGGCGGGCTCGAGCTTCCAGGGGCCGGGCGCTACGAGAGCCTCACTGCCCTGATCGAGGCGATCGACGCCGGTGTGCTCGTGCCAGATGCGGTCCTCTGCGAGCCCGAGCCGGAGACGAGCGAGCAGTCGGCGGCGGCGTCGCTCTCCGTCGTTCGGACCGCCCTCGGCCTGTTGCGGGAATGGATCGCCGAGACCCGGCTCGCCGATTGCCGCCTGACCTTCCTCACCCACGAGGCTGTGCCCACCTCGGCCGAGGAGTCGCCCGAGCTGCCCGGCGCCTCGCTCTGGGGCCTCCTGCGCACGGCGCAATCGGAGCATCCCGGCGGCTTCGCCCTAGTCGACACCGACGGCTCCGAGGCGTCCGGCCGGGCGCTTCTCGCTGTGCTCGGCCAAGACGAGGAGCCCCAGCTCGCCCTGCGCGACGGCATCGCGCTCGTCCCCCGGCTGGCGTCCGAGCCGGAGCGGGAGCCGACCGCTTCCCTCGACCCCGACCGGACCGTCCTCGTCACCGGCGCCACCGGCGTCCTCGGCGGTCTCGTCGCCCGCCATCTGGCCGCCGCGCACGGCGCCCGCCACCTGCTCCTGGTCAGTCGCCGCGGCGCCGAGGCGGACGGGGCGGCGCAACTCCAGGCAGAGCTCGCGGAGCTTGGCGCCGAGGTGCGGATCGAGGCCTGCGACGCCTCCGACCGGGCGCAGCTGGAAGCGCTGCTGGGCTCGATCTCCGCCGAGCATCCCCTCGGCGCGATCGTCCATGCCGCCGGCACGATCGACGACGCCACGATCGAGTCGCTGGGGGAGGAGCAGCTCGACGGAGTCTTCGCCCCCAAGGCCGATGCCGCCTGGCACCTGCACGAGCTGACCAAGGACCTGCAGCTCTCGAGCTTCGTCATGTTCTCCTCTGTGGCCGGCCTGCTCGGTGGCCCCGGCCAGGCCAACTACGCGGCCGCCAACTCGTTCCTCGACGCCTTGGCGCAGCTGCGCCAAGGCGAAGGGCTGGCGGCGACCTCGATCGCCTGGGGCCTCTGGGCGACCGCGAGCGGCATCGCCTCGGAGCTCAGCGAGTCCGATCTGAAGAGAATCGAGCGGAGCGGCATCGGGGTTCTCTCCGAAGAGCAGGGCCTGGCCTTCCTCGATCAGGCCTTGAGCGCCGAGGAGCCGCTGGTGATCGCCCTCGACGTGATTCCCCGGGGCCTTCGCTCGCTTGCCCAGGTCGGGATGTTGCCGCCCCTCTTCCGTGGCCTCGTTCGGGTTCCCCGTCGCCGCTCCGGGGCCGCCTCGGCGGCGCTGACGGCGCGCTTCGACTCGCTCTCGGGGCCGGAGCGCGAGCAGGCGATGCTGGAGGTGGTCAGCGCTGAGGTCGCCGCCGTCCTCGGCCACGATTCGGCCGCGGCGATCGACCCGGGGAAGGCCTTCAAGGATCTCGGCTTCGACTCGCTCGCGGCGGTCGAGCTGCGCAACCGGCTGGCCGGCGCCACTGGCATGTCGCTGCAGCCGACGGTCGTCTTCGACTATCCGAGCTCGAGCTCGCTGGCGGAGCATCTGCTGGAGAGGCTCGCCCCCGCGAAGAGCCCGCAGCAGGCGGTCGTCGCCGCACGCGCGGCCGACGAGCCGATCGCGATCGTCGGCATGTCCTGCCGCTACCCCGGCGGGATCACCTCGCCAGAGGGGCTTTGGCGGCTGGTCGCAAATGGCGCCGACGGCGTCGACGGGTTCCCTGCCGATCGCGGCTGGGATCTCGACGGCCTCTACGACCCTGACCCCGACGCTCCCGGGACCAGCTACACGCGCGAGGGGGGGTTCCTCTACGACTCGCCGCAGTTCGACGCCGAGTTCTTCGGCATCGGCCCGCGCGAGGCGCTTGCCACCGACCCCCAACAGCGACTCCTGCTCGAAGCGGCCTGGGAGGCGCTGGAGAGCCTGGGGGTCGACCCGTCCACCCTGCGCGGCAGCCAGACCGGGGTCTTCGCCGGGATGATGTACCACGACTACGGTCGCGGCGCCGTCGCTCCAGAGGAGCTCGAGGGCTACATGGCGGTCGGCATGGGTGGCAGCATTCTCTCCGGCCGCGTCGCCTACACCCTCGGCCTCGAGGGCCCCGCGGTGACGCTCGACACCGCCTGCTCATCCTCGCTGGTCACGCTTCACCTCGCGGCCCAGGCCCTGCGCCAGGGCGAGTGCTCGCTGGCGCTTGCCGGTGGGGTGACGGTGATGGCGACCCCGATCGTCTTCACCGAGTTCTCCCGCCAGAGGGGCCTCGCCCCCGACGGCCGCAGCAAGTCCTTCGCCGAGGCGGCCGACGGGGTCGGCTGGTCGGAGGGCGTCGGCATGCTCGCCTTGCAGCGACTCTCCGATGCCCGGCGCGAAGGCCGTCGGGTTCACGCCGTGCTGAAGGGCAGCGCGGTCAACCAGGACGGCGCCTCGAACGGCCTCACCGCCCCCAACGGCCCCTCCCAGGAACGGGTGATCCGCCAGGCCCTCGCCAACGCCGGCCTCGAGCCCGGCGACGTCGACGCGGTCGAGGCCCACGGCACCGGCACCACCCTGGGCGACCCGATTGAGGCAGGAGCGTTGCTCGCCACCTACGGCCAGGACCGCGAGGAACCGCTGCGGCTCGGCTCGATCAAGTCCAACCTCGGCCACACCCAGGCGGCGTCGGGAGCCGCCGGCGTGATCAAGATCGTGATGGCGCTTCGCGAAGGGGTGCTGCCGAAGACCCTCCACGTCGACGCGCCCTCCAGCAACGTGGACTGGGAGGCGGGGGAGATCGAGCTGCTGACCGAGCCGGTCCCCTGGCAGCCGAACGGGCGGCCGCGCAGAGCCGCCGTCTCCTCCTTCGGCATCAGCGGCACCAACGCGCACGTGATCTTGGAGGAAGCGCCCGCGGTCGAAGTGGAGGAGGGCAGAGAAGAGGCCCAGCCCCTGCCGATCCCAACCCCGCTGGCGATCTCAGCCAAGACCGAGCCAGCCCTGCGCGAGGCGGCAGCAGACCTCGCCGCCCACCTCGAGGACAACCCAGAGCTCGACCCAACCGACGTCGCCTTCTCCCTCACAACCACCAGAGCTGTCTTCAACGAGAGAGCGGTAGCTCTTGGCGAGAACCGCGAGCAATTGATCGAGCGCCTGCAAGCCCTGGCCCGCGGCGAGAACCCACCGGGCTCGGTAACCAACAAAGCCCAGACCGGCAAGCTCGCCTACCTCCTAACCGGCCAGGGCTCCCAGAGAGCCACGATGGGCAAGGGCCTCTACGACACAGACCCCACATACGCAAAGGCCCTCGACCAAGCATGCGAAGCACTGGACCCCCACCTCGAGCGACCACTGCAGGAGCTGCTCTTCGCCAAGCAAGGCTCCCCCGAGGCAGAGCTGCTCGAGGACACCACCTTCACCCAACCAGCCCTGTTCGCAACAGAGCTAGCCCTATATGAGTCCCTGAAGGCAAAGGGCCTAGCACCAGACCTCCTGGCAGGCCACTCGATCGGAGAGATCGCAGCAGCCCAGATCTCAGGCGTGCTCTCACTCCAAGACGCCGCAAAGCTCGTCGCGGCAAGGGCAAGGCTGATGGGCGCCCTGCCCAGCGGCGGGGCGATGGTCGCGATCGAGGCAACAGAGCTTGAAGTCAAAGAGGCAATCGAGGGCAAAGAGGGGGAGCTGTCGATCGCAGCGGTAAACGCCC
>JBEVMR010000007.1:0-21499 GCA_040508545.1 Solirubrobacterales bacterium | reverse complement strand
CGGGCGCCGGCGGCCTCCCGGTCGACCTCAGCCAAGCCGACGTCTACTACTTCGCCCCGCAGAAGGCCTTCGGCTCCGACGGCGGCCTCTGGCTGGCGCTGCTCAGCCCCGCCGCGATCGCTCGAATCGAGGAGCTCGACGGCGCCCCCGGCCGCTGGCAGCCGGGCTTCCTCTCGCTGCAGACCGCCCTCGACAACTCACGCAAGGAGCAGACCTACAACACGCCGGCGCTGGCGACCCTGATCCTGCTCGCCGACCAGGTCGAGTGGATGAACGCCAACGGCGGCCTCGAGTGGTGCGTCGGCCGCACCCGCGCCTCCTCGGACCACCTATACGGCTGGGCCGAGCGCAGCGAGTTCGCGACCCCGTTCGTCGCCGACACCGCCAAGCGCTCGCTGCTGGTCGGGACGATCGACTTCGCCGACTCGGTTGACGCCGCCGCCCTGGCCGCGGCCCTGCGCGCCAACGGCATCGTCGACGTCGAGCCCTACCGCAAGCTCGGCCGCAACCAGCTGCGGATCGGCATGTTCCCCTCGGTCGACCCGGCCGACGTCGCGGCGCTGACCGCCTGCATCGAGTGGGTCCTCGCCAACGTCGAGGGGGTGGCGAAGTGAGGGTCCTGGTCAAGGAGAAGATCGCCGACACCGGCGTCGACCTGCTGCGCTCGAGGTTCGACGTCGACCTCGGCCTGGAGATGTCCGACGAGGAGTTGCGCAACCAGATCGGCAACTACGACGCGATCCTGATCCGCTCGGCGACGAAGATGACGCCGGAGCTGATCGAGCTGGCCGGCAACCTGAAGGTGATCGGCCGCGCCGGCACCGGCGTCGACAACGTCGACATCCCCGCCGCGACCCGCCGCGGCATCGTCGTCGCCAACGCCCCCGAATCGAACTCGGTGGCCGCTGCCGAGCACACGCTGGCGCTGATGCTGGCCCTCAGCCGCAACGTGCCCCGGGCGCACGCCTCGCTGATCGGCGGCGCCTGGGAGCGGCCGAAGTTCAAGGGAACCGAGCTTTACGGCAAGACGCTCGGCGTCGTCGGCTTCGGTCGCATCGGCCAGCTCGTCGCCAAGCGCGCCCAGAGCTTCGATATGGAGGTTCTCGCCTTCGACAAGTTCGTCTCGGCAGAGCGCTTCCGCGAGCTCGGCGTCGAGGGAGTGGAGGAGCTCGACGAGCTGCTCGGCCGGGCCGATTTCATCACCCTGCACGTGCCCAAGACCCCGGAGACGATCGACCTCGTCGATTCGGAGGCGATCGCGAAGATGAAGCAGGGCGCCAGAGTCGTCAACTGCGCCCGCGGCGAGCTGGTCGACCTCGACGCCGTCCTGGCGGGGCTCGAGTCGGGCAAGCTGGCGGGCGCCGCGCTCGACGTCTTCCCGTCCGAGCCCTTCACCGAGCATCCGCTCTTCGGCCGCGACGACGTCGTCCTCACGCCGCATCTGGGCGCCTCCACCGCGGAGGCACAGGACCGCGCTGGGGTCGTGACGGCGGAACAGGTGATCGCGGCGCTGAGCGGCGGCGTCGTCACCAACGCGGTCAACATCGCCGCAGTCCGACCCGAGGAGATGGAGGCGCTGGCCCCGTTCGTGCCGCTCTGCGAAAAGCTCGGCCGCCTCGCGCAGGGGTTGGGCGAGGGCGCGATCGACGGCGTCACAGTCGAGTTCCGCGGGCGCATCGCCACTCACGACACGCGGCTCTTGGGCATCGCCGTCCTGGTCGGGATCCTCTCCGGCCACACCGAGGAGCCGGTGAACCTGGTCAATGCGCCGCAGATGGCGGAGGAGCGCGGCATCGACCTGGCCGAGACCAAGGAGACCGCTTCGGAGGACTTCACCGAGCTGATCACCGTGCGCCTGGGGTCCGGCGAGGACGCGGTCGAGGTCGCCGGCACCGGCGTCGGCCCGCGCAACGAGCCCTATCTGGTCTCGGTCTGGGACGAGAGCTTCTACCTGCCTTTCGCCGACCACATCGCAGTCTTCCGCTACGCCGATCGGCCGGGCATGATCGGCCGCGTCGGCTCGATGTTCGGCGAGGAGGGCGTCAACATCATCTCCGCCGCAGTCGGCGCCGCGGCGGGGGGCGAGCGAGCGGTGATGGCGTTGACGACGGATGCGCCGGTGCGAGCCGAGACGATCGCCAAGATCCTCGAGCTCGACGGCTTCTCGGTCGGCCGCTCCGTCGATCTCTAGCGGACAGTAGGCTCAACGCATGAAGGCCGTGGTGCTGACGGGGACCGGGGGATACGACGTGCTCCAAGTCCAGGAGCGGCCCGACCCTGCGGTCGGGCCGGGCCAGGTGCGGATCGCCGTAAAGGCCGCCGGGATCAACTTCGCCGACACGATGGCTCGGGTCGGCCTCTACCCAGACGCCCCGAAGCCCCCCTGCGTGCTCGGTTACGAGGTCGCAGGGGAGATCGAGGCGCTGGGCGAGGGTGTCACCGACCACGAGGTCGGCGACCGCGTCATCGCCGGGACCCGCTTCGGCGGCCAGGCCGAGCTGATCACGGTTCCCGCCGACCAGGCGCTGCCGCTGCCCGACGAGCTCAGCTTCGAGCAGGGCGCGGCCTTCCCAGTCAACTACGGCACCGCCTATGCGGCCTTGATCATGATGGGCAGCCTGCGCGAAGGCGACCGCGTCTTGATTCACGCCGCAGGCGGTGGCGTCGGGATCTCAGCGACCCAGATCGCCCGCAACGCGGGCGCCGAGATCTTCGGCACCGCCTCGGCTTCCAAGCACGAGGCGATCAGGGCGCAGGGCGTCGCCCACGCGATCGATTACCGCTCCCAGGACTTCGAGGCGGAGACGATGCGGATCACCGGTGGGGAGGGGGTCGACCTGATCATCGACGCGCTCGGCCCAAGCTCGTTCCGCAAGGACTACCGCCTGCTGCGACCCGGCGGGCGGCTGGTCATGTACGGGCTCTCGGAGAACTCCAAGGAAGGCAAGCGCGACATCCCCCTGACCCTGAAGAGCCTTGCCGCGATGCCCACGGCGACGATGCCGTGGTGGAAGAGCTTGCTGGTCATGAACGAGAACAAAGGGGTCTTCGGTCTCAACATGCTCAAGTGGTGGGACACGGAGGGCAACCTCGATCGTGTGGTCGAGCCGTTGATGGCCGACCTGGAAGCCGGCCGCCTGCAGCCCGTCATCGCCGAGGCGTTTCCGTTCGACCGCGCCGGCGACGCGCATAAATTCATCGCCGAACGCCGCAACGTAGGGAAGGTAGTGCTGTTCCCTTCATAGACGCTCCGACCTGATCGGTGGCGGGGACGCCTTTTGCTGATGAAGAAGCTCCTACTTATCTCGTTCGCCCTTCTGGCCCTGCTGGCGCCTGGGACGGCCCTTGCCGAGACGAAGACCTACACGGTCCTGCTGGCGGGTGGCGAGGAAGCCAACGTGATCAAGGTTTGGCTCAGCTCCGACGGGCGCCAGTACGTGATCGACTCGGTGGTTCAACTCGAGGTCGGCGGCACCGTCTGTGCGCACCCCGAAGACAATCCCAACGAGCTCCTCTGCGACGCGCCCGCGATTGCCGGCTTCGAAGTCAACGCCGGTGGCGGCGATGACGAGGTCAGCGTGGCCAAGGACGTGACCGCGCCGGTGACGATGCGCGGGGGCGCCGGTGACGATCTCCTCGTCGGCGGCGGCGGTCCGGACAAGCTCATCGGCGGCAACGGCGACGATCGCCTCGTCGGTTGGCGCGGTGACGATCTGCTCTACGGGGGGCCCGGCGCGGACATGCTGATCGGCGGTCCGGGCGCCGATCTGCTGCACGGAGGGTTCGGCAAGGACACGCTGGGCGCCGGTCCAGGTAAGAACACGGTCCGCGAGTCCTAGGACTGGCGGCGGCGAAGCCGTCCGCCGACGAAGAGCAACGCCACCAAGAAGCCCAGGAAGGAGAGGCCGGCGTCGAGGCGGAAGCCAGCCTCGATCCCGTCGACGAACGAGTCCTGAGCGGAGAAGACGGTGGTGGTCAGGCCCAGACCGATCGCGCCACCGGCGATCTGGCACATGTAGAGAATGCCGCCGGCGAGGCTGCTCTGCGACTCGTCGACGGAGGTGACACCCGCGGTGGTCGCCGTCGGGTAGAAGCTGCCGATGCCGATGCCGAGGATCAACATGCCGGCGACGAGAGAGCCGTAGCCGGAGCTCTCGCTCACCTGTGAGAAGGCGAACGGCGCGATCGTGATGCAGGCGGCGCCGAGGACGGCCAGCGGCTTTGCCCCGACCCTGTTGTAGAGCGGGCCCGCGATGAAGGAGACGACGGCAAAGGTCCCGAGGAAAGGCAGGATCCCGACCCCGGCTTCCAGAGGCGAGTAGCCGAGGTGCTTCTGCATGAACTGGGGCAGGTAGAGCAAGGCCGCGAAGAAGGTCGCCGACATCAGCGTGATCGCCACGCAGGAGGCGCGGAAGCTCTCGTTGCGCATCACCGCCCGCGGCACCAGGGCGCTCATCCCCGCCCGTCGCTCGATCGGCACGAAGGCGGCGATCAGGATGGCGGCCAGCGCCAGCATCGCGACGACACGGGGGTCGCCCCAACCCCAGTCGTCGACCTGATCCAGCGCGACCAGCAGTGAGACCAGGCCAACCGAGATCGCCGCGATGCCCGGGTAGTCGATCCGCTGCTCCTCGGCTTCCGGCTCCTTGACGTCGACCAGGTAGTAGGTCACCAGCACCGCGAAGGCGGCAATCGGCACGTTGAGGAAGAAGATCCAGCGCCAGCTCAGGGCGTCGGTGAGCACTCCGCCGATCAGCGGGCCGATCGCGTTGCCGAGGCCGGCGGCGCCGAGGATGATGCCGCCGGCGAGGCCGGCCTTCTCGGCCGGCAGCAGGGCAAAGGTCATGCCGAGGATCGCCGGCCACATCAGGGCGCCGCCGATCCCCATCAGCACCCGAGTGGCGATCAGCCAGGCCTCCGACTGGGCGGCGCCGCCCAGCGCCGACATCGAGGCGAAGATCGCGGTCCCGACGAAGAATGCCCGCCGGCGCCCGAACATGTCGGCGAGGCGGCCGCCGGTGACGATCATCACCCCGAAGGTGAGGGCGTAGGCGTTGACGACCCACTGGATCGTGTTGACGCCGGTGGAGAAGTCCTCCTCCATCGTCGGGATCGCGACGTTTATCGCCGAGAAGTCGTTGGCGATCACGAGCACGCTCATACTCATCGCGAACAGCGCCAGGATGGTGGAGCGGTCGAGCCTTGCGATCGGCGCAGCCTACGCTAAGCTGAAACGCGAATGACTCACCGGCTCGACAGCCTGTCGCTACTCCTTCTCCTCCCCCTTCGGGGGGAATAGCGCTGGGCGGCGCGTGAGCCGCGAGAGACAGAGGTCATTCGGAAGAGCTGGAGAAGGAGGCAGTCCCATGAGCAGCGCCGCAAGTACCGATTCCGACGCGAACCGCGTCCACATCTTCGACACCACCCTGCGCGACGGTGAGCAGTCGCCCGGCATCTCCCTCAACACCGCGGAGAAGGTCGAGATCGCCCAGCAGCTGGCGCGGCTCGGAGTCGACGTGATCGAGGCCGGCTTCCCGATCACCTCGCCGGGTGACTTCGAGGCGGTCGAGGCGATCTCGCGCAAGGTCGAAGGACCGACGGTGTGCGGCCTCGCCCGCACCCACAAAGCGGACATCGACGCCGCCTGGGGGGCGATCCGCGACGCCGGCCGTCCCCGCATCCACACCTTCATCTCGACCTCCGACATCCACATCGAGCATCAGCTGCAGACCGACCGCGAGGACGTCAAGGGACAGGCGAAGGCGGCGGTCGCCCTGGCCCGCTCCTATTGCGAGGACGTCGAGTTCTCGCCGATGGACGCCACCCGCGCGGATATCGAGTTCACGGCGGAGGTGTGCGCGATCGCGGTGGAGGAGGGGGCGACCGTGATCAACATCCCCGACACCGTCGGCTACACGACGCCCGAGGAGTACGCCGAGTACTTCCGCCGTCTCTACGAGCTGGTACCCGGCCTGCGCGAGGTCGAGACCTCCGTTCACTGTCACGACGACTTGGGTTTGGCGGTAGCCAATTCATACGCCGGTGTGCTGGCCGGCGCCCGACAGGTCGAGTGCGCGGTCAACGGGATCGGCGAGCGAGCCGGCAACTGCTCCCTGGAGGAGATCGTGATGCTGGTCAAGACTAGAGAGGACGTGCACGGCCTCACGACCGGTCTCAACAGCCGCGAGCTGGCGCGAACCAGCCGCATGGTCTCGCGCCTCACCGGCTACGCGATCCAGCCCAACAAGGCGATCGTCGGCCGCAACGCCTTCGCCCACGAGTCCGGCATCCACCAGGACGGGGTGCTGAAGGAGCGCACCACCTACGAGATCATGGACGCGACCGAAGTCGGCCTGGAGTCGAACTCGATCGTGCTGGGCAAGCACTCCGGCCGCCACGCCCTGCGCGACGCCCTGGAGCAGCTCGGCTTCAAGATCGAGGGCAATGCCCTGAACGCCGCCTTCAAGCGCTTCAAGGAGATCGCCGACCGCAAGAAGCAGGTCACCGCGCTCGACCTGGAGGCGATCGTCTCCGACGAGATGCGTGAGCGCGCCGACGCCCACGAGCTGGCCTGGTTCGAGGTCGAGGCGGGTTCGCGTCGCGAGCCGCTGGCGCGCGTCGCGGTCACCCTGCCCTCCGGGGAGGAGGTAGTGGGAGAGTCCAGCGGCGACGGTCCCGTCGACGCGATCTTCCACGCGATCCAGAAGGCCGCCGACACCGAGTGCGAGCTGCGCCAATACACCGTCGAGGCGGTGACCGGGGGGGAGGACGCCCTCGGCCAGGTGACGGTGATGCTGCGCGCCGCTGGCCGCTTGGCCACTGGCCAGGGAGTCGCCACCGACATCCTCGAGGCCTCGGCGAGGGCTTACGTGCGCGCGCTCTCCAACGCTCTCGAGGGCGCCGCGATCCGCGAGGCCGAGGCGGCAACCGCAGAGGCAGCCGTAGAGCGCACGCCAGGGCCCTAACGCCTGAGCGGACTGCGGGCTTGACATACAGTTGTCTTTGATAACGTACAGGCGTGGTCCATTTCGCACATCCGCCTGCTCTCGAGGACGCACCCCCCAAGGGCACTCCGAAGATCGGCCCGCGAGTACGGGCGTTGCGCGACGCGATGGGACTCTCGCTGCGCGACCTGGCGGAGCGCAGCGGCGTCAGCGCGCCGATGCTCTCCCAGGTCGAGCGGGGGGAGACCAGCCCGACCCTGGCGGTTGCGGAGAAGATCGCCGCTGGGCTCGAGTTGACGCTCTCGCAGCTGCTGCGCCTCGACGAGGGTGAGCACGTCGCGATCAGCCGCGCCGGCGAGCGCCGGCGCTTCGCCCGCGGCGGTCACCGCTTCGAGGAGCTGACCCCGCCGCTGCCCGGACAGCGCGCCGACGTCTCCCTGCACACCCTGGCGCCCAGCGCCACTACCGGGGGGCCGGGTGACCCGCCGATGCACGAGCCGGGCAGCCGTGAGACCGCCGTCGTCCTCGAGGGCACGCTTGCCCTCTTCGTCGAGGGCGCCCGCCACGATCTTTCAAGCGGGGACAGCGTCACGTTCGACGCCGACCTGCCGCACCACTTCGAGAACGAGGGCGAGGAGCCGACGCGCTTCCTCGCCGTGATCGCCGCCGGGCTGAGGAGGTCCTGATGCCGCAAACGATGTTCGACAAGATCTGGAGCGCCCACGAGGTCTCCGACGGCCTGCTCTACATCGACCTGCACCTGGTCCACGAGGTCACCTCGCCGCAGGCCTTCGACGGCCTGCGGCTGGCTGGCCGGCCGGTGCGCCGGCCCGACCGGACCCAGGCCACCGCCGACCACAACGTGCCCACCGACGGCACCAAGGCAGCGCGGCTGATCGCCGACCAGCTCTCCCGTGTTCAGGTCGAAACCCTGGAGCGCAACTGCGAGGAGTTCGGCATCCCGATCTACTCGCTCGGCTCCGAGCGACAGGGGATCGTCCACGTGATCGGCCCGGAGCTGGGCGTCACCCAGCCGGGGGTGACGATCGTCTGCGGCGACAGCCACACCTCGACCCACGGCGCCTTCGGCGCGCTCGCCTTCGGCATCGGCACCTCCGAGGTCGAGCACGTGCTGGCAACCCAGTGCCTGGTCCAGAAGCGCCCGAAGACGATGCGAATCATGTACGCGGGCCAGCTGGGCCCGGGGGTTACGCCCAAGGACCTGATCCTGGCGACGATCGGCCGGCTCGGCACCGGCGGCATGGTCGGCCACGCGGTCGAGTACGCCGGACCGGCGATCGAGTCGCTATCGATGCCCGGCCGGATGACGGTCTGCAACATGACGATCGAGGGCGGCGGACGCGCGGGAATGATCGCCCCCGACGCGACCACCTTCGAGTGGGTGAAGGGACGCGCTGCGGCACCGGCGGACTTCGACGCCGCGGTCGAGCGCTGGCGGCAGCTGCCGACCGACGCTGGGGCGAGCTTCGACACCGAGGTCGAGATCGACGCCGCCGGCATCTCGCCGATGGTCACCTGGGGCACGACCCCCGGGATGGTCGTCGAGGTGACCGACGCGGTCCCGGATCCCGCCGCGATGGACTCGCCGGCCGATCGCGAGTCGGCCGAGCGGGCGCTGACCTACATGGGGCTGGAGCCGGGCACGCCGATGACCGAGGTCGCGCCCGAACGGGTATTCATCGGCTCCTGCACCAACTCGCGGGTCGAGGATCTGCGTGAGGCGGCGGCGATCGTCGACGGCCGCAAGGTCGCCGGCTCCGTTCGCGCCATGGTCGTTCCCGGCTCCCACCAGGTCAAGCTCGCCGCCGAAGAGGAGGGCCTGCACGACGTCTTCCGCGCCGCCGGCTTCGAGTGGCGCGAGGCGGGCTGCTCGATGTGCCTGGGGATGAACCCCGACACGCTGATCGAGGGCGAGCGCTGCGCCTCGACTTCGAATCGCAACTTCGAGGGCCGCCAGGGCAAGGGCGGGCGCACCCACTTGGTCAGCCCGAAGATGGCGGCCGCCGCCGCGATCGAGGGCCATTTCGTCGACATCAGGGAATGGAGCTAGGCATGCGACCGATCGATGTGATCGAGGGCAAGGTGTCGGTGCTGGACCGCGCCGACGTCGACACCGACCAGATCATCCCCAAGCAGTTCCTCAAGCGGGTCGAGCGGACCGGCTTCGGCGAGTTCCTCTTCTACGACTGGATCCGCTCGGGCGAGATCTCGCTGGAGCCGAACCCGATCCTCGTCGCCGGCCGCAACTTCGGCTGCGGCTCCTCGCGAGAGCACGCCCCCTGGGCGCTGGAGGACTTCGGCTTCGAGGCGATCATCGCCCCGTCCTTCGCCGACATCTTCTACTCCAACTGCACCAAGGTCGGACTGCTGCCGGTCGAGCTCGACGAGGAGCACTGCCGGGCTGTCGCCGAGGCGGGCGAGGCGCGGATCGACGTCGACGACCAGACCGTCACCTGCGCCGCCGGCGTCTTCGAGTTCGCGATCGAGCCCGACGTGCAGCACCGGCTGCTGAATGGCCTCGACGACATCGGCATCACCCTGGAGAGCGCCGCCGCGATCGACGGGTTCGAGTCGGCGCAGGGAGTCGCGGCTGGGCCCGTCACGACTGATCTCTGAGCGTTCGGCATGGCGCGATCGATCAACAAGGGGCCACGCGAGTGGGACGCGGAGACCTACGACGCCCTCGCCTTTCCTCAGTTTGCCTGGGGGATCGAGGTGGTGGAGCGACTCGAGCTGAGCGGCAGCGAGTCGGCGCTCGACGCCGGCTGCGGCTCTGGGCGTGTCACCACCGAGCTGCTGGCGAAGCTGCCTGACGGTCAGTTGCTCGCCGTCGACGGCTCCGAGTCGATGATCGCAAAGGCGCGTGAGCGGCTCGGCGACGACGTCGGCTATCTGGTCACCGATCTCGCAGAGCTGGAGATCTCCGAGCCGGTCGACCTGATCTTCTCGACCGCGACCTTCCACTGGATCACCGACCACGATCGGCTCTTCCAGCGCCTGCACGCGGCGCTGAAACCGGGTGGGCGCCTGGTCGCCCAGTGCGGGGGCAAGGGCAACGTCGCCAAGCACGCGGAGGCGATCGCGGGCGCGGCAGCGAGACCCGAGTTCGCTCCACATTTCGAGGGCATGGAGTCGATGTGGAACTTCGCCTCGCCCGAGGAGACCGAGGCCCGGCTAAGAGGTGCGGGATTCCCGGAGGCGCGCTGCTGGCTGGAGCCAAAGCCGGTCACGCCCGAGCATCCACTCGAATTCACCGAAACCGTCACTCTCGGCCCCCACTTGGACCGACTCCCCGAGGAGCTCCGCCGCCCGTTCGCCGAAGCGGTGCTCGAGCTCTCCGGGGAACCGCTGACCCTCGACTACGTCCGCCTCAACATCGAGGCCACGGCATAGACGTGCCGCGACATAGGTACCGATATGGGTGCTCAAGTGACGGCACCTCTAGAGTGCCGGCCCGATGAGCGACGCGCCGCGAATAGTCCTGCTTCCCGGCGACGGGATCGGGCCGGAGATCGTCTCCGCCGCTCGGCGACTGCTGGAGGCCCTGGGCGAGTTCGAGTTCGACGAGCGCCTGATGGGCGGTTGCTCGATCGACGCCCACGGCGTCGCCCTCACCGACGAGGTGCTCGCCGCCTGCAAGGCCTCTGACGCTGTTCTGCTCGGCGCCGTCGGCGGCCCGAAATGGGACACGACCGACCCCGATGCGCCCCGGCCCGAGCAAGGCCTGCTGGGGCTGCGCAAGGGAATGGGCCTCTACGCCAATCTGCGCCCCGTGCGCCCCAGCCCGGCTCTCGTCGGCGCCAGCCCGCTGCGCGAGGAGCGGATCGCCGGCACCGACCTGCTGGTCGTCCGCGAGCTGACCGGCGGCATTTACTTCGGTGACAGCGGCCGCGACGGCGACTCGGCGCACGACACCTGCGAGTACTCGACCGCCGAGATCGAGCGCATCGCCCGTGCCGGCTTCGAGGCCGCGCAACGCCGCGCCGAGGGCCGCGGCAAAGCCGCCCGCGTCACGTCGGTCGACAAGGCCAACGTGCTCGAGACCTCGCGACTCTGGCGTGAGGTGGTCAGCGGCCTCGCCGGCGACTATCCGGACGTGGAGCTGGACCACCTGCTGGTCGACAACGCGGCGATGCAGCTCGTCTCCCGGCCGGCGGAGTTCGACGTGATCGTCACCGAGAACCTCTTCGGCGACATCCTCAGCGACGAGTCGGCGATGCTCACCGGCTCGCTCGGCATGCTGCCCTCGGCCAGCCTCGGCGAGGCCGGCGCGCCCGGCCTCTTCGAGCCCGTCCACGGCTCCGCCCCCGACATCGCAGGCCCGGGCGTCGCCAACCCGCTGGCGACGTTTCTCAGCACCGCCTTGCTGCTGCGCCACGGGCTCGATCGTCCGTCCGAGGCAGAGCGGATCGAGGCCGCGGTCGACGCCGTGCTCGAGCGCGGCCTGCGCACGCCCGACCTCGCCGCAGCAGGCGAGCGGACGGTCGGCACGGACGAGGTGACCGAGGCCGTCCTGACCGAGCTTTAGCTCGACCGCTCGGCGCTCTTCGGGCATACTTCTGCGAATGGAGACGGCGGAGCTGATCTGGCAGAACGGTGAGTTCGTGCCCTGGCACGAGGCCACCACCCACGTGCTCAGCCATGGGCTGCACTACGGCACCGGCGTCTTCGAGGGAGTCCGCTGCTACGAGACCGAGCGCGGGCCGGCGGTCTTCCGCCATCAGGACCACCTGAATCGGCTCGCCAAGTCGGCCGAGCTCTACTACTTCGAGCTGCCCTACTCGACCGCCGAGATCGCCGAGGCGACGCGCGAGCTGATCCGCCGCAACGAGCTGCGCTCCTGTTACATCAGGCCGCTTGCCTTCCGTGGCTACGGCAACCTAGGCCTCTACGCGACCGACGCCCCGATCGACCTGATCATCGCTGCCTTCCCCTGGGGCGCCTACCTAGGCGAGGAGGGTCAGAAGCACGGCATCCGGGCGAAGGTCTCGAGCTGGCGCCGGATCGGCTCAGGCGGGCTGATCCCGCACGCGAAGGCGTCGGGCCAGTACCTGAACTCGATCCTCGCCAAGACCGAGTCGCAGAACGCCGGCTACGAGGAGGCCCTGCTGCTCGACGAGCGCGGCTTCGTCTGCGAGGGCTCTGGTGAGAACATCTTCCTCGTCCGCGACGGCCAGATAGTGACCCCGCCGCACGTTGCCGCGATCCTCGACGGGATCAATCGCAAGTCGGTGATCCAGATCGCCCGCGACCTTGGCTACACCGTGGTCGAGCGCGACGTCGCCCGCTCCGAGCTCTACCTGGCCGAGGAGGTCTTCCTCACCGGCACCGCGGCAGAGCTCGTCCCGGTGCGCGAGATAGACGACCACCCGCTGGGCGAGCCGGGTGAGATCACGCGGGTGATCCAGGCCAAGTTCCAGGACGCGCTGCACGGCCGAGCCGAGGAGTACCTGGAGTGGCTCGACTTCGTCGAGGCGCCAGCCGGGCGAATTACGCCTGCCGCTTAGCGGCTGGCGCAGCCTGCGCGCGCTCCCGGTTCACTCGTATCGAAAGGCATCAGATGGAACAGGTGAAGCTCTACGACACCACCTTGCGCGACGGCATGGGCGGGCCCGGCATGTCGCTCTCGGTAGGCGAGAAGCTAAAAGTGGTGCACGCCCTCGACCGGCTCGGGGTGCAGATGATCGAGGCCGGTTTCCCCAGCTCCAACCCGAAGGAAATCGAGCTTTTCGAGCTGCTGTCCGAGCTCGAGCTGGAGCAGGCGACGATCGCCGCCTTCGGCATGACCCGCCGCCGCGATCGCGCCGCGGAGGATGACGAGGCGCTCGCCGTAGTGGTCGAGAGCTTTGCCCCGATCGTCTGCCTGGTCGGCAAGAGCTGGGGCCTGCACCTGGAGAAGGTGATCAAGGTCTCCGCCGAGGAGAACCTGGCGATGATCGCCGACTCGATCGCCTTCTGCCGCGAGCGGGGCAAGCGCCCCGTCTTCGACGCCGAGCACTTCTTCGACGGCTACCTCGACGACGCCGCCTACGCGCTCGAATGCGTACGCGCCGCCGCCGACGCCGGTGCCGAGAACGTCACCCTCTGCGACACCAACGGCGGCAGCCTGCCGGGCTTCGTCGCCGAGGCGACGGCCGCGGTGGTCGCGGCGCTCGGCGACGGCGTCGAGGTCGGCATCCACACCCACGACGACGCCGGCTGCGCCGTCGCCAACTCGCTGGCTGCGGTCGAAGCGGGAGCGCGCCTCGTCCAAGGAACGGTGAACGGCTACGGCGAGCGCTGCGGCAACGCCAACCTTGCGACGATCCTGCCCGCTCTGCAATTGAAGATGGGCTTCGACGTGGTGGCCCCTGAGCAGCTGGCGCTGCTGACCCAGACCAGCCACTACCTCGACGAGCTCTGCAACATGACGCCGAACCCCGACCAGCCCTACGTCGGCCGCAACGCCTTTGCCCACAAGGCGGGCATGCACGCCGCCGGTGTCGAGGCCGACGCGCGCACCTTCGAGCACCTCGACCCGGCCGTGCTCGGCAACCAGCGCGAGATCCTTGCCTCGGAGCTCTCGGGGAAAGCGACGATCCGTACCCAGGCCGCCCAGGCGGGCCTCGACCTCGGCGAGCAGGAGGCGGCGAGCGCGGTCGAGCGGCTCAAGGAACGCGAGCATCGCGGCTACCACTACGAGGCCGCCCCGGCGTCGTTCGAGCTGCTCCTGCGCCACGAGGCGGGCAGCTACCAACCGCTCTTCGAGCTGGAGAGCTTCAAGGTCCTGGTCGAGAAGCGGGCCGACGGCGCGGTCGAGACCGAGGCCACGATCAAGGTCAAGGTCGATGGCGAGCGCTACGTGCGGGTCGCCGAGGGAAACGGCCCGGTCAACGCGCTCGACACCGCGTTACGGGGCGCGATCGCTGACCGCTACCCGCACCTCGCCGAGATCGAGCTGACCAACTACAAGGTGCGGATCCTCGACGAGAGCCACGGCACCGGCGCGATCACCCGCGTCCTGCTCGACTCCTCCGATGGCGATCGGGAGTGGGGGACGATCGGCGTCTCGGAGAACATCATCGAGGCCTCCTGGGAGGCCCTGGTCGACTCGCTCGAGTACGCCTTCCAGCCCCGATGAGCGAGCAGATCCCACTAGCCAAGCCCGAAGTCGGCGCCCGGGAGGAGGAGCTGGCGCTCGAGGTACTGCGCTCCGGCCGGCTCTCGCTCGGCCCGATGGGCGAGCGCTTCGAGCGCGAGCTCGCCGCCTGGCTCGGGGTCGAGGACGCCGTCGCCGTCTCGAGCGGGACGACCGCCCTGCACCTCGGCGTTCGAGCGCTCGGCTGGGGCCCGGGGGACGAGGTCCTGACCAGCCCCTTCAGCTTCGTCGCCTCGGCCAACTGCCTGCTCTACGAGGGGGCCCGGCCGGTCTTCTGCGACGTCGACCCGGTGACGCTCGACCTCGACCCGGCAGCAGCCGAGGCCGGGGTCGGCGAGCGCATCGCGGGGATCCTGCCCGTCCACATCTTCGGCTACCCGGCGGCGATGGCGGAGCTCGAGAAGCTCGCCGGTGCGCACGGTCTGGGGATCCTCGAGGACGCCTGCGAGGCGCTCGGCGCGGTCGACGCCGATGGGCGCGCGGTCGGCGCCCGCGGCAACCTGGCCACCTTTGCCTTCTACGCCAACAAGCAGCTGGCCACCGGCGAGGGGGGGATGATCGTTCCCCCCGATTCGCAGGTCGCGGAGCGGCTGCGCTCCGAGCGCAACCAGGGGCGGGCGCCCGACATGGGCTGGCTCGACCACGCGGGGCTCGGCTTCAACTACCGGCTCTCGGACCTCGCCGCGGCGCTCGGGGTCGCCCAGCTCGAGAAGCTCGACGTGATGCTCGCCGCCCGGGCAAGGGTCGCCTCGCTCTACGAGCAGGGCCTCGCTGCGATCGACGGCGTCGCCACCCCGATCGCAACCCGCGGCGCCGAGCGGCGCAGCTGGTTCGTCTACCCCGTGCGGCTCGCCGAGGGGACCGATCGCGACAGCGTCATCGCCCGCCTCGCCGAGGAAGGCATCGCCTCGAAGGCCTACCTGCCCTGCATCCACCTCTTCCCGCACCTGCGCGAGCTCGGCTATCGCGAGGGGCAGTTCCCGGTCGCCGAAGCCGCCTCGGCGCGCTCGCTGGCGCTTCCCTTCTTCCCGGCGATGACGGAGTCGCAGGTGGCGCGGGTATGCGAGGCTCTGGCCGGAATCCTGCCCTGATGTCGCGCTTTCGCAAAGAACCCGACCTGCGCTTCTGGCGCATCAACCGCTCGATCGACTTCGACAAGCGGCTGGCTCCCTACGACATCGACCAGTCGCAAGCCCACGCGCGGGCCCTGCGCCGAATCGGGGTGCTCGACGAGGCTGAGCTGAAGCAGATCGAAAAGGGCCTGGAGGAGGTCCACGAGCGCATCGGCAAGGCCGGCTTCTCCTTCGAGGCTTCCGACGAGGACATCCACATGGCGATCGAGCGCCTGCTCGGCGAGGAGATCGGCTCGCTTGCGGGCAAGCTGCACACCGGCCGCTCGCGCAACGACCAAGTCGCGACCGACGTGGCGATGCTCGTGCAGGCCCACTCGATGCGCGCGATCGAGCTCTCGCGGGCGGCGATGCAGCGCCTGCTCGAGCTCGGCGAGCGCCACAAGGACTGGCCGATGCCCGGCTACACCCACCTGCAGCGCGCCCAGCCCGTCTACCTCGGGCACCACATGCTCGCTTACTTCTGGATGCTTGCCCGCGACGTGCTGCGCTTCCAGTTCGCGCTCGACAGCGCCAGCGTGATGCCGCTCGGCTCGGGTGCCCTGGCCGGGGTCAACTGGGAGATCGACCGCCGTGAGGTCGCCGACGACCTCGGCTTCGACTACGTCAGCGCGAACTCGATCGATGGCGCCTCCAACCGCGACTTCGTCCTCGACTACCTCTCGGCCGCCTCGATCTGCGCGATGCACCTCTCGCGGCTCGGCTCGGAGATCGTCATCTGGAGCTCCTCTGAGTTCGGCTTCTGTGAGCTCGACGAGTCGTTCTCCTCGGGCTCTTCGATCATGCCGCAGAAGGTCAATCCCGACTCGGCCGAGCTGCTGCGCGCGAAGAGCCCCCGGGTCGCCGCCGACTACCTCTCGCTGCTGGGGACGATGCACGCCCTGCCACTCACCTACGGCAAGGACATGCAGGAGGACAAGGAGCCGCTCTTCGACGCGATCGAGACGGTCGAGTCCTGCCTCGACGCGGTCGAGGGAATGCTGGCCGGAATCAGCTTCGACCGGGAGCGGCTGGCGGAGGCCTCGGGCGACGAGATGCTGGCGGCGACCGAGGTCGCCGACCTGCTGGTGCGGAAGGGCGTTCCTTTCCGCGAGGCGCACGGAATCGTCGGTGGGCTGGTCCGCGACGCAGTCGAGCGGGGCATCTCCCTCTCCGAGTTGAGCGAAGAGGACCTGCGTCAGCGCAGCGAGCACCTAGACGGCTCCTTCTACGAGGTGCTGAAGCGGGAGAGCTGGCTGGAGTCCAAGCGGATCGAGGGGGGGACGGGCTCGGTGCCGTTGGCTCGCCAGCTCGGCCTAGCCCGCGAGACCCTGCATGAGGTCGAGGAACAGGCAGGCGAGGAACAGCTTTGAGGGTTGGGGCGCCGCCGCCGACCGGGTCGCGCCTCGATTCCGATTTCTTCAATCGCAGCGTTCACCTCGTCGCCCGCGAGCTGATCGGCTGCCGGCTCTTCTACGGGGGTTGCGGTGGCACTATCGTCGAGACCGAGAGCTACGAGCGCGACGACCCCGCCTGTCACGCCTACGTCGGCCTGACCAAGCGCACCGCGACGCTGTTCGGACCGCCGGGGCGCGCTTACGTCTATCTCTCCTACGGCATCCACAGCCTGCTCAACGCGGTCGCCGAACCCGAGGGGGACGCCGCGGCAGTGCTGATCCGAGCGCTCGAGCCGACCGCCGGATTGGAGGCCATGCGCGCCCGGCGGGGCGACCGTCCGCAGGCTGAGCTCTGCTCGGGCCCCGGCAAGCTGACTGAGGCGCTCGGCATCGGGCTCGACGACAACGGCGCCGATCTCGGCGCCGGGCCGTTCCTGCTGCTCGGCCCCGAGCCAGAGTGGTGCGGGAGGGTGGTCACCGGCCCACGGGTGGGAATCACGAAAGCGGTGGAGCGGCCCTGGCGCTTCAGCCTCGCCGGCAGCCGCTTCGTCTCCCGGCCGCGGCCGAGCTAGCCGGCGGTGATCCCGCCACCGCCGCCAGATTCCGGCGCGGGTTCGGGTGCCGCTTCCGGCGCGGGTTCTGCTTGCGGCGTAGGTTCAGGCGCAGGGGCGGCTTCGGGCGATTCTTCCGGCGCCGCTTCGGTCGACGGTTCGACCGGCACGTAGCTTTCCTCCCCTTCACTGGACTCCGAGGAGTCCTCCTGCTCGGCCTTGCGCGCCGCCTTCTCACTTGCGCGCTCAGCGTCGCGATCGGCCTTGATTTCCTCCCAGGCTGAGATCACTCCCGCCCAGATCAGCGCCGGGAAGGTGCCGCCGTCGACCGGTCCGCCGGAGAACTCGGTTTCCATCGGCGTGGCGCTTTCGGCGTAGCCGACCCAGACGCAGGCCGTCACTTCGTCGGTGGCGCCGCAGAACCAGGCGTCGATGTTTTCGTCGGTGGTGCCGGTCTTGCCCCACTGGCTTTCGTCGCCGATGTCGGCGCGGGTGCCGGTACCCGTGGTGATCACTGAGCGCAGGATGCTCTTCGCTTCTTCGGCCACGCCCTGGTCGATGACCTGCGTGTGGATCGAGTCGTTGTCGCCGCCCTTGATCACGTCGCCGTCCTGGTCGGCGACTTCCGTGTAGGCGACGGGGCTGTCGCCTGGCCGCGGGGCGAGAGTGCCGCTGACCCGGTCGCCATCGTTGGCAAGGGTGGAAAACGCGTAGCTCCACTCGAGTGGGGTCACGCCTTCCTTGAGGCCGCCGAGGACCATCGCGGGGTTGGTCGAGAGCTGGGTCTGGACCCCCAGCTTGTGGGCGGTTCCGGCGATCGCCCGCGTGCCTCCCTTGATGCTTTCCAGGCCGACCTGGGCGTAGACGGCGTTGTCGGAGTAAGTCGTTGCGGTGGCGAGGGAGGCGGAGCCAAGGTAGCTGTCCGCGTAGTTCTTGACCTCGAAGACTTCTTGGTTCTTCTTGCCGAAGCTGAACACCTGCGGCGCCGATTCGTACACGGTTTCCGGCGAGATGCCCTGCTCCAGCGCGGTGGTGAGGATGATCGGCTTGATCGAAGAGCCCGGCTGGCGGTGGCCGAGCGTCGCCAGGTTGAAGGGTTTTTCCTCGAAGTCGGGACCGGCGACCATCGCCTTGATCCCGGCGTTGCGGTTGTCGATCACGACCAGGGCGGAGGTCGGCGGCAGGCCGCTGAGGTAGGAGGAGGCGGTTTCTTCGGCAGCGGCCTGGAGGCGCAGGTCGAGCGTGGTCTTCACTTTCAGCCCGCCGAAGAAGGTTTTGGCGGCGCCGAAGCGGTCGACCAGTTGCTGGCGTAGCCAGGCGGTGAAGTAGGGGGCCTCCGAGTCCAGCGACGGCGGCTCGATGTCGTCGGGTGCCGGCAGCGCCTGTTTGATCCCTTCCGCGTACTGGGTCTCGGTGATGTAGCCCTGTTCCTGCATCTTGCCGAGGACGATGTTGCGGCGGGTGAGGGCGTTTTCGGGGTAGATCTTCGGGTCATAGGCGGAGGGCGAGGAGATGATCCCGGCCAGAGTCGCCGCCTCCCAGGGCTCGAGCACGGACGCGCAGGGCTCGCTCTCCGTGCCGCAACCGGGATGGGCGGCGCCGAAGAAGGTCCTGGCGGCTGCCTCGATCCCGTAGGCGCCCTCGCCGAAATAGATCGTGTTGAGGTACTCGGTGAGGATCTTGTCCTTGCTCCAGCGCTGCTCGAGCTGGTAGGCGCTCGCCGCCTCTCGGAACTTCTGCAGCACGGTTCGGTTGCTCTGCGCTTCGAGGGCGCCCTTGACGAACTGCTGGGTGATCGTCGAGGCGCCCTGTTGCGCGCTGAGCGCGAGGATGTCCTGCACGAGGGCGCGGCCGATGCCTTGGAAGTCGACGCCATCGTGTTCGTAGAAGCGGGCATCCTCGATCGAGACCACGGCGTTCTTGATGTTGGGCGAGATCTCGCCCGACTCGAGCAGGATCTTGTTCTCGTTGCTGGTCAGGGTGCCGATCTGCTCCCCGGAGGCGTCGTAGATCTCGCTGTTCTGCGATGCCTGGTAGGCGGCGTAGTCGTAGATCGCAGGCAGGTTGCGAGAGACCGCCGTCATCATCCCGAAGACCATCGAGACAACCGCGAGGACGCCGAGGCCGAGCAAGACGAAGAGGATGCGCAGCTTCTTCAGGCGCGGCTTGGTACTTGGGCCCGCCAAGAGGAGGCGGCAGTCTAGCATTGCCGCCGTGAGTGCCTTCCTCGCAAACGTCCATATCTGGTTCTTCGTGCCGCGAGGAAGGCGCGATCCGTGACGTCGTCGGACCTGACGCGTAATGCGGTCGAGGTGCTGCCCGAGGGCATGCTCGCCGAGCAGCTCGCGGGCGATCGCCCGCTCAGGGTCAAGCTCGGAATCGACCCGACGACCGCCGACATCCACCTCGGCCATACCGTCGTGCTGGAGAAGCTGCGCGAGTTCCAGGAGGCGGGGCATACGGTTGTGCTGATCGTCGGCGACTTCACCGCCAGGGTTGGCGACCCCAGCGGCCGCTCGGCGCAGCGCCCGGTGCCCAGCGCCGCGGAGATCGAGGCCAACGCCGCCACCTACCAGGAGCAGGCATTCAAGCTGCTCGACCGCGAGCGCACCGAGGTCCGCTTCAACAGCGAGTGGCTGCGGATGGCACCCGAGGAGCTGCTAGGGCTGCTCGCGCAGACGACCGTGGCGCGCCTGCTCGAGCGCGACGACTTCCAGAAGCGGATGGCAGCCGCGCAACCCGTCGCGGCGCTCGAGCTCCTCTACCCGCTGCTGCAGGGCTATGACTCGGTGGCGGTCGAGGCCGACGTCGAGCTGGGGGGGACCGACCAGAAGTTCAACCTGCTCTTCGGCCGCGACGTCCAAGCCGCCTACGGGCACAAGCCCCAGTCGATCCTGACGATGCCGATCCTGGTCGGCACCGACGGCGTGCAGAAGATGAGCAAGTCGCTCGGCAACTACGTCGGCGTCACCGATCCGCCCGAGGAGATGTTCGGCAAGCTGATGAGCATCCCCGACGAGGCGATGGCCGAGTACTTCCGGCTGCTGCTCGGCGCAGAGCTTCCGACAGGGCCGCCAAACGAGGCCAAGCGTGAGCTCGGCAGGCGAATCGTCGAGCGCTTCCATGGCAGGGACGCGGGGCAGGCGGCTGAGGAGCACTTCAACAGGCTGTTCGTCGACAGGGGGATGCCCGACGAGATGCCCGAGGTCTCCCTGGCGGACTTTGCGGCCGGCCGCGACGACATGGTCCACCTGCCGCAGTTGATGGCCAAGAGCTTCGAGATCAGCTCGAGCGAGGCACGGCGGCTGATTCAGCAAGGCGCCGTGAAGCTCGACGGAGAGCCATGGCCGGGGCACCTGCTGGACGAGGAAGCCGGCAAACTCGGCGACCGCGTGCTGCAGGCCGGAAAGCGCCGCTTCTTGCGCCTGCGCGCCCCTGCCTGAACAGGCATTAGGCAAAGCGCCGCCGCAGCGCTATACTGCCCGTCCCTTCGGGATTGGCCCGGTGCCATCCCGTGCGCGAACGACGGCGGATCCCGTTGTCGTTGAGGGCGCAGCGGTCTTTGAAAACTGAGCAGCGTGCACCCGCGGACATTCGTGTCCGTGGGATGTTTGAGCCCGATCCACTCGGCGCGCCAGCGCACCGAGTGGTCTGATTTACCGTCATGTCGATCGCCACGTATGTGTACCCGGCGATCAATGGGCATGACAACTCCGTTAAGAAGTACCTTTCACGGAGAGTTTGATCCTGGCTCAGGACGAACGCTGGCGGCGTGCTTAACACATGCAAGTGGTGCGACGAACCAGGGCTTGCCCTGGGGCCAAGCCGCGAACGGGTGAGTAACACGTGAGTAACCTGCCCCGATGACCGGGACAACCCGAGGAAACTCGGGCTAATACCGGATGTGGCGCACAGGCGTAAGCCTGTTCGCTAAAGGAAGCTTCGGCCTCCGCATTGGGAGGGGCTCGCGGCCCATTAGCTTGTTGGTGGGGTCAAGGCCTACCAAGGCGACGATGGGTAGCTGGTCTGAGAGGACGATCAGCCACACTGGGACTGAGACACGGCCCAGACTCCTACGGGAGGCAGCAGTGGGGAATCTTGCGCAATGCGCGAAAGCGTGACGCAGCAACGCCGCGTGGAGGAAGACGGTCTTCGGATTGTAAACTCCTTTCAGTTGGGACGAAGCTCAACGGGTTAATAGCCCGGTGGAGTGACGGTACCTTCAGAAGAAGCCCCGGCTAACTACGTGCCAGCAGCCGCGGTAATACGTAGGGGGCTAGCGTTGTCCGGAATCATTGGGCGTAAAGCGCGTGTAGGCGGTCCGGTAAGTCCGCTGTGA
>JBEVMR010000005.1:0-5651 GCA_040508545.1 Solirubrobacterales bacterium | reverse complement strand
TAGGGCCAGCTCTGTTGCGAACAGGGCTGGTTGGGTGAAGGTGGTGTCCTCGAGCAGCTCTGCCTCGGGGGAGCCTTGCTTTGCGAAGAGCAGCTCCTGCAGGGGTCGCTCGAGGTGTGGGTCGAGGGCTTCGCATGCCTCATCGAGCGCCTTTGCGTATGTGGGGTCTGTGTCGTAGAGGCCCTTGCCCATCGTGGCTCTCTGGGAGCCCTGGCCGGTTAGGAGGTAGGCGAGCTTGCCGGTTTGGGCTGTCGCGGTGGTTGCTCTCGGTGTGGGCTTGCCCTCTGCCAGGGCACCGAGGGCGGAGAGGACCTCGGAGCGATCTGAGCCGATCGCTACTGCTCGCTCGTCGAAGGCGGCGCGGGTCGTGGCGAGTGAGTAGGCGACGTCACCCAGATCTAGCTCTGCGTTCTCGCGCAGGTGGGTTGCGAGGCGGGCGGCTGCTTCCCCGAGCGCCGGCTCGGTCTTGGCTGAGAGGGCCAGCGGGGCTGGGATCGAGATGGGCTTGGCCTCGGAGCCCTCGCCCTCTCCCCCCTGCTCCTCGCCCCTCACAGGGGAAGGCGCCGGCGCTTCCTCCAAGATCACGTGGGCGTTGGTGCCGCTGATGCCGAAGGAGCTGATCCCGGCGCGGCGCGGTCTGCCGTTGGGCTCCCAGGGGGTTGCCTCGGTCAGCAGCTCGACCTCCCCCGCCTCCCAGTCGACTTTGCTCGACGGAGCGTCGACGTGCAGCGTCTTCGGCAACACCCCTTCGCGCATCGCCATCGCCATCTTGATCACGCCGGCGACTCCTGACGCCGCCTGGGCGTGGCCGATGTTCGACTTGATCGAGCCGAGGCGCAGCGGTGTCTCTCTGTCCTGGCCGTAGGTGGCGAGCAGGGCGCCCGCCTCGATCGGGTCGCCGAGGGTGGTGCCGGTGCCGTGGGCCTCGACCGTATCGACGTCCCCAGGCTCGAGCCTGGCATTTGCCAGCGCCTGCCTGATCACCCGCTCCTGCGAGGGGCCGTTGGGTGCGGTGAGGCCGTTGGAAGCGCCGTCCTGGTTGACCGCTGTGCCCTTCAGCACGGCGTGGATCGAGTGGCCTTCGCGCTCGGCGTCGGAGAGCCGCTGCAGGACGAGCATGCCGGCGCCCTCCGACCAGCCGACGCCGTCGGCCGCCTCGGCGAAGGACTTGCAGCGCCCGTCCGGGGCCAGTCCCCTCTGGCGCGAGAACTCGGTGAACACGGCAGGGGTCGCCAGCACCGTCACCCCGCCGGCGAGCGCCAGCGAGCACTCCCCCTGGCGCAGCGCCTGCATCGCCAGGTGCATCGCGACCAGCGAGGAAGAGCAGGCCGTGTCGATCGTCATCGCCGGGCCCTCGAGGCCGAGCGAGTAGGCGACCCGGCCGGAGAGGACGCTGGTCAGCGCCCCGGTCAGCCCGTAGCCGTCCTGCATCGTCTCGATGCCGCTGTAGCTGCTGTATCCGGCCCCCGCGAATACGCCCGCCGGACTGCCGCGCAGCTCGCGCGGGTCGACCCCGGCGTCTTCCAGCGCCTCCCAGCTCGCTTCCAGGAGGAGGCGCTGCTGGGGGTCCATCGCCAGCGCCTCTCGCGGGGCGATCCCGAAGAATCCGGCGTCGAAGTCGCCGACGTCGTGGAGGAAGCCTCCCTCGCGGGCATAGCTGGTGCCGGGAACGTCCGGGTCGGGGTTGTACAGGCGCTCGACGTCCCAGCCGCGGTCGGTGGGGAACTCGTCTACGCACTCGGCCCCGCCGGCAACCAGCTGCCAGAGCTCCTCGGGGGTGCCGATCTCGCCGGGATAGCGGCAGGCCATGCCGACGATCGCGACCGGCTCGTCCACGGACTGAGCCCGAACCGCGACGCGCCGCGGGCCGCTGTCCTCTGCCGGCGCGATCTGTCCCAGCAGGTGCTCGGCGAGCGCCGCCGGGGTCGGGTAGTCGAAGACGGCGGTCGGCTGCAGCGGCACCTCGGTCGCGGTCACGAGCCGGTTGCGCAGCTCGACCGCGGCGAGCGAGTCGAAGCCGAGGTCCTGGAAGGCCTTCGAGGGGTCGATCGCCGCGGCGGAGTCGTGGCCGAGGACGGCGGCGACCTCACCGCTGACCAGCTCCCGCATCGCCTCTTCCCGCTCGGCGTCCGAGAGCGAGCCAAAGCGCGCGATCACCGCGGCGGAGGCGCCGGCCCGCTCGCGGGGAGCGCGGACCAGGCGGCGCAGGAGCGGTGGCAGGAGGCCCGACTCGGCGAGGGAGCGGAGGCCCCGCGGCTCGACCCGCATCGCGACCGGCAGCGGGCTCGCAATCCCCAGCGCCGCATCGAAGAGCTCCAGGGCCTGCTCCTCGGAGAGCGCCCCGATGCCCGACCTCTCCATCCGCTTCAGGTCGGCGTCGGTGAGGTCCGAGGTGATGCCGCCGCCGGTGGCCCAGAGCCCCCAGGCGATCGAGGTCGCGGGCAGCCCTTCTCCGCGGCGCTTCTGCGCGAGCGCGTCGAGGAAGGCGTTGGCAGCGGCGTAGTTGCCCTGGCCGGGGCTGCCGAAAGTGGCAGCGGCCGAGGAGAAGAGGACGAAGCTGGAGAGATCTGCCCCGCGGGTCGCCTCGTGCAGGTTCCAGGCGGCATCGGCCTTGGGGGCGAAGACGCGATCGACCTGCTCCTCGCGGAGGGACTCGATCGTGCCGTCGTCGGCGGCGCCGGCCACGTGGAAGACCGCGCCAAGCGGGCACTCGCCGGGGATCGAGCCGACGAGGGCCTCGACCGCCGTCGAGTCGGAGACGTCGCAAGCCTCGAACCTCGCGTCCGCGCCGAGGCCCGCCAGCTCCTCCCGCAGCTCCTCCGCCCCCTCGACATCGGCGCCGCGGCGGCTGACCAAGAGCAGGTGGCGGGCGCCGTGCTCGGCTGCGAGATGCCGGGCGACGAGACCTCCGAGGGCGCCGGTGGCGCCGGTGACGAGGATGGTCCGGTCGGGGTCGAGCGGCCGCGGCAGGACGAGGACGACCTTGCCGACGTTCTTCCCCTCGCGCAGGTGGCGGAAGGCCTCGGGCGCCTGGCGCAGGTCCCATGTGGTCGTCGGCAGCTCGCTGAGGACGCCGCGCTCGAAGAGCTCGAAGAGCTCGGTGAATATTCCCCCGAGCCGCTCCGGGCCAACTTCGATCATGTCGAAGGCCCGGTAGGTGACACCGGGATGCTCCCCACGGAGCTGCTCCGGATCGCGGATGTCCGTCTTGCCCATCTCGACGAAGCGCCCACCGTCGTGGAGCAGCTCCAGCGAGGCGTCGACGAACTCCCCCGCCAGGGCGTTGAGGACCACGTCGACCCCCTCGCCACCGGTCAGGTCGAGGAACCTGTCGCGGAAGTCGAGGTCGCGCGAGGACGCGATGTGGTCGGAGTCGATTCCCATCTCGCGCAGGACGCTCCACTTGGCCGGGCTGGCGGTGGCGAAGACCTCGGCACCGAGATGGCGCGCCAGCTGCACCGCGGCCATGCCGACCCCGCCGGCGCCGGCGTGGATCAGCACCTTCTCGCCGGCGGCGAGGCCGGCCAGGTCCACCAGGCCGTAGAAAGCGGTGAGGAAGACGATCGGCACCGATGCCGCCCGCTCGAACGACCATCCGGCCGGGATCGGGGCGAGGAGATGGCGCTCGGAGACGGTGACCGGCCCGAAGGAGTCGAAGATCAGCCCCATCACGGGATCGCCGGGGGCAAGGTCGCTCACCTCTGTGCCGACCTCCACCACGACGCCGGCTCCCTCGCTGCCGATCGGCGCATCGCCGGGGTAGAGGCCGAGCGCGATCAGGACGTCGCGGAAGTTGAGCCCGGCTGCGCGCATCGCGATCCGCACCTCGGTTGGGCCAAGCGGCTCGGTGGCGCGGGGCGCCGGGATCAGCGCGAGGGACTCGAGGGTGCCGGGCTCGGTTGCGTCGAGACGCCAGGGGCCGGCCGGTGGGATCAACGACCCCTCCTTGCGCTGCGCTGGGATCAGCCTGGGCGCGAGCCAGCCACCGTCGCGCAGGGCGAGCTGGGGCTCCTCGTCCTGGCCGAGCGCGACCGGCAGCGCCAGCATGGAGGCCTCCGACCGATCGGAGTCGATCAGCCCGAAGCGTCCCGGATGCTCGGTCTGGGCCGAGCGCAGGAGGCCCCAGAGCGAGGCGGCGACGGGGTCGGGTGACTCCTCTGGCGCGACCGAGACCGCGCCGCGACTGAGCAGCACGAGCCGGCAGCTGGCGAGGCTTTCGGCGCCGAGGAATTCCTGCAGCAGCCCCAGGGCGCTCTGCGTGGCGGCGCGGGAGGCCTTTGCGGGCCTATCCCCGGTCGCCGGCCGGGGCTCGAAGACGACTGCCTCGGGGACCGGGGCGCCGGCCTCGATCGCGGCGGTCAGGGCGCCCAGGCTCTCGTGCCGCTCGGCACCGGGGAGCACGGCCTCGCCGAGGGTGGCGATCTGGCCGGGGGCGCCCTCCGGGGATGACGGCGCCACCTCGCTCCACTCGACCTCGAAGAGGTCGCGTCGCCCGGCGGGACGGGCGCCCTGCAATTGCTCCGACGAGATCGGGCGCAGGGCGAGCGAGCCGACACGCGCGATCGGCGCGCCACCTGCGTCGGCAAGGTCGAGGCTGGCCTTGTCCTGCTCGCGGGTGAGACGCACCCGCACGGCGCCGGCGCCAAGCGCCCGCACGGCCACTCCGCCCCAGGAGAAGGGCAGGCCGATGCCCTGCTCGGAATCCTCGCCTCCGAAGGTCGAGAGAACGGCAGCGTGAAGCGCCGAGTCGAGCAGCGCCGGGTGGATCGCGAAGCGCTGTGCTTCTGTCTGCTGCTCCTCGGGCAGCGATACCTCGGCGTAGATCTCCTCCCCGTCGTGCCAGGCGGCGATCAGGCCCTGGAAGGCGGGGCCGTAGGCGAAGCCGATCTCGGCGAGGCGCTCGTAGAGACCGTCGGTCTCCAGTCGCTCTGCTCCCTGCGGTGGCCACTCGGTCAGGGACTCGGACTCCAAGGGCTGATCGCTGAGCGATCCTGTGGCGTTCAGCGTCCACTCCCCCGCCTCGGGGTCATCTCGATCGGCCCCCGAGTGCGAGTGGATCGAGATCGGGCGGTTGCCCTGCTCATCTGGCGAGGTGACCGTGACCTGCAGGGAGACCGAGCCCGACTCGGAGAGGACCAGCGGCGCCTGCATGGTCAGCTCCGCGATCTGCTCAGCGCCGACTTCTTCGCCTGCCTTCAGCGCCAGCTCGACGAAGGCGGTGCCGGGGACGATCACGGTGTCGAGCACGGCGTGGTCGGCGAGCCAGGGGTGGCTAGCGAGGGATAGGGAGCCAGTGAGGGTGAGGCGCTCTCCGTCGGGGTCCTCGATCGCTGCTGCGAGCAATGGGTGGTCGACCTCGCGCTGGCCGATCGCCCCGGCGTCGGCGGCGGTGCTCGGCGAGAGCCAGAAGCGCTCCCTTTGGAAGGGGTAGGTGGGCAATGGGACGCGCTTGGCGCCTGTGCCCTTGAAGAAGGTCTCCCAGTCGAGCTTTGCTCCCGCGGCGTGGGCGGAGGCGATTGCGAGGGAGATTGCCTCTGGCTCATCGGTTCCCTCGCGCAGGGTGTGGATCAACGCAGGTTGGGGGTCGGCGCCTTCGAGGCAAGAGGCTGCCATCGCGGTGAGGACCGGGTCTGGCCCCAGCTCGAGGAAGG
>JBEVMR010000068.1:0-53481 GCA_040508545.1 Solirubrobacterales bacterium | reverse complement strand
TAGGTTGGGGGTGCCCCACGGGGTGGCTTAAACTAAAAGCTCCGCTCAATTGGGACCGTGTTTTGACTTAACGTGGTAAACCCCATCCCTCCTACCACCAGCCCTATCCCTCACCTGCCGCCGGCGGCGCAGTGGGATCTCCGCTCTCCTCGCCGGGCGCCTCACGCGCGATGTAGTCCTCGGCCAGCAGCAGGTTGTCCTTGGAGCGCTCGACGACGTTGAGCAGGTCGCCCATTAGCGCCACCTCCTCGACCTGCTCCTTGACGAACCACTGCATGAAGTGCTCGGCGCGGTAGTCCTTGATCTCGCGCGCCAGCTCGAACAGGGCGAAGATCTCCTCGCTGACCCGTTTCTCCTGCTCGAGGGCCATCTTGACCGGCGCCATCCCGTCGGAGTAGCTCGTCTCCTGCGACTTGATGTCGGGGATGTGGACCTCCTCACCGACGTCAAGCAGGTACTGGACCATCATCATCGCGTGCTCGCGCTCCTCCAGCGCCTGCCGGTAGAAGAACTGGGCGAGGCGGGGCAGGGTCTCGGCGTCGTAGTAGACAGCCGCCCCGACGTACTGCTGCGAGGCAGCGAACTCATTGGCAATCTGCTCATTCAACGCATCAGCAAAGCTCTTCTCAGCCATGGTTCTCCTTGCTCGGCGGGGCGGGTTCAGCAAACGTAACCGAAACCCCGAGTTCGGCTGGCCGAAGCACGAGTTCGGCTAACCGAATGGATTGGGAGGACGGATCGGGTGTCCCTCCAACGCAGCGGCGTCCTCTTTTTCGCCCCAGCCGCGATCTCGGACGGCCTGCAGCGCGTCAGGCGAAAAACCCAGCAAGGCGGAGGGACACCCGATCCGTCCCTGTCTACTCCGCCCAGCGAAATCCAGTCGGAGTCAGCTGCGGCAGCAGCGGGCTTGTCGGCAGCCCACCCGGCGGCGGCGATTCGTTGTAGCCGCGCGGGGCCGTGTCGTTCGGCGTGTCGGGGTGGAAGAGCGAGGCGAGCACTTGGATCTGGCCGCGGCCTACGCCGAGCTCCCACTGGCCGCCGCCGTAGGCGCCGATGCCGCGCTCGGCGCAGTAGTCGTAGGTCTCGCAGAGGTCGCGCAGGCCGCCGATCCGCGACGGCTTGACGTTGACCATCCGCGGCGGCCAGGGAAGCGCCTCGATGTCGGCGATCGAGTGGATCGGCGCGTCCCAGGTGAGGCGGTCGCGGACCGGCTCCAGCAGCGGCCGCGTCTCCTCGTTGACGTCTGGGTCCTCGAGCCAAGCGTCGGGGAAGGCCTCGATCAGCTTGGCGTAGAGCTCCGGATCGGTCTCGACGTCGACCACGGTCCCTTTGTAGAAGCCCTTGAGGTCGAGCGAGTCGACCGCGCCGGTCTCGACCAGGGCGGCGATCAGCTCGTCGGTCCAGTCGTTGGTCGGGTCGAGCTTGAAGCGCAGGCTGGGGTAGGGATCGAGCTTGCTGCGCAGCGTCTCGATCGAGGAGGGCTCGTCGGGCCCGCCGGCGAGGCGCATCGAGCAGACGAAGGTGACCGGCTGGGGATCGCGTTTGAGCGCCGTTGCTAGGCCGATGCCCGACTGGCGCAGGGCCAGGTCCAGCGCCGCCGACTCGAAGGCCCAGCGCCGGTAGCGCCGTGAGACGTCGCGCTGCGGCTCGGCGGGGAAGGTGTCGACGCCGCCCATGAATTCGCAGAACTCCCCCAGCGTTGCGTAGCCGGTCAGGTCGAGGGTCGGCCCGGCGTCCTGTAGGGCGATGTGGTCGACCGCGTCGTAGGTGACGTCCTCACCGAGCCCGTCCTCGCCGCCGCCCCAGACGTGGATCACGGTGCTGAGGCGTTCGAAGCCGGGGAGCTGGTATTCGAGGCCGCTCAGCTCGTAGCCCTCGATCTCCAGCGGCAGGTCGGCGAGCAGGTCGAAGGTGGCCATGGCGGGAGTGTATGGGGAGGGCAGAGGGTGTCCCTCCGCCTTGCTGGGTTTTTCGCCTCGGATTTTGCGGCCGTCCGAGATTGCGGTTGGGGCGAAAAAGAGGACGCCGCTGCGTTGGAGGGACACCCTCTGCCCTCCGCACGGACGCCTGCCAGACTCACCAATGGATGAAGCACAACGCTCACGGCTACTGGCTCGAAGAGGCGGGGGAGGTTGTGCCGCTTCCCGAGCTGACAGGGGAGCGGGGGGCTGATGTTGTCGTGATTGGGGGCGGGTATACCGGGCTTTGGGCTGCTTGGCAGGTCAAGAAGCTGGAGCCGAATGCCTCGGTCGTGTTGCTCGAGGCGGATGTCTGTGGGCGGGGGCCCAGTGGGCGCAACGGGGGGTTCTGCAACTCGATGTGGTTCTCGTTGCCGAACATGCGGCGGCGTTGGGGGGGCGAGGCGGCGCTGGATGTTGCGCGTGCCGCTCGCGATGCGATCGACGGGGTCGAGGCCTTCTGCGACGAGGAGGGGGTCGACGCCTGGTTCCGGCGCGGCGGTTACCTCCAGGTCTCGACGGCGCCGGCTCAGGACAGGGTCTGGGACGAGCCCTTGGCGGCCTGCCGTGAGCTGGGCGAGGACTGCGCGCAGCCACTGAACCCAAGCGAGGTCGCCGCCCACTGCGAATCGCCGGCCTTCCGCGGCGGCGCCTTCTATCGCGATGCCGCGACGGTGCAGCCGGCACGGCTCGCATTCGGTCTGCGCGAGCAGCTGCTCGCAGCCGGCGTGGAAATCCACGAGCGCTCTCCGGTGCGCCAAGTCAGCGCCAATGGAAGCTTTGGGGGGTCTATAGGGGCCAAAAAGCTTCCAGATTGGCGGCGTGGTGGGGTGATCGCGCGGACCGGCCGAGGAACGGTCCGCGCCGGGGCGGCGATCGTCGCCATCGGCGGCGCCGCGAAATCCCGCCAAGCCCCCCTGCGCGACCACCTCACCGTCACCTCCTCGCACATCGTCCTCACCGAGCCGGTCCCTGACCTGCTCGAGGAGATCGGCTGGACCGGGGGAGAGTGCATCACCGACTGCCGCACGATGCTGCACTACTTCCGCACCACCCCCGACGGCCGCATCGCATTCGGGCTCGGCGGGGGCCAGATCGCGATGGGGGGCCGCCTCAAGGGCCGCGTCGAGGTCGACCCGGCCACTGTCGCCCTCGCCACCGAGCGCCTGCACGCTTACTTCCCCGGCCTGGTTGGCCGCAAGCTCACTCACGCGTGGGGCGGCCCGATCGACGTCTCCCCGACTCACCTTCCCCTCGTCGTGCCACTCCGCGGCAGCCGAACCTTCGCCGCCGCCGGCTACACCGGCAACGGAGTGGGCCCATCCCACATGGTCGGCCGGACCCTGGCCTCTCTAGCCCTGGACCGCCGCGACGACCACTCCCGTCTCCCCTTCATAGACTCCTCTCCCCAGCGCGTCCCGCCGGAGCCCTTCCACTGGCTCGGCGGCAGCATCATTCGCCGGGCGGTCATGTCCAAGGAGAACGCCGAGACCGAAGGCCGCGCGCCGCACCCAGTGAGCGCGGCGCTAGCTCGTATCCCGGAGTTGATCGGGTTCCACATCGGGCGGTAAGGGAGGGACACCCCACGTCCCTCGTCACCAGCGCGAGGTGACGACCTTTTTTCTGGTGTAGAAGCCGACAGCGTCGGTGCCGTTCGCGTGGAGGTCGCCGTCCATGGAGTCCTTCCAGCCTGAGAACGGGAACCAGGCTACGGGGGCGGGGACACCGACGTTGACACCGAGCATGCCGGCCTCCGCTCCGTAGCGGTAGGCGCGAGCTGCGTCGCCCGACTGGGTGAAGATCGCGCCGGCGTTGCCGTAGCGGGAGCCGTTGAGGAAGTCGATAGCTGCATCGAGATCGGGTGCGTCGACGAGGGTCAGAAGGGGACCGAAGAGCTCTTCGCGCGGTAGCTCGGACTCGGGGTCATCGACGGCGGCGATCGTCGGACCGAGATGAGTGCCTGCCGGGCCGGGGTCTCCACGGCCATCGAGGAGAAGCTCGGCGCCGTTCCCGTCAGCACGGCCGATGGCTTCGGCGACCTTCTCGCGGGCTGCTGCCGAGACCATCGGGCAGACGTCGGTGCCGGCGTCGTCGCCTGGGCCAACCGTTAGCTCTGAGGCCGCGGCGACCAAGCTTGCGCGGACTTCATCGCGCCGCGCCTGGTCGCCGACCACCACGCACACAGAGCCCGCCAGGCAGCGCTGCCCTGCGGCGCCGAAGGCGGAGCCCATGATCGCCGGCATCGCCCGCTCGAGGTCGGCGTCCGGCATGACGACGAGCGAGTTCTTGGCGCCGCCCAGCGCCTGGACGCGCTTGCCCGTCGCAACGGCGCCTTCGGCGACGATCCGCGCCGTCTCCGCCCGGCCGACGAAGGAGACTGCATCGATGCCCGGGTCGGCGAGGATCGCGCTGACCGCGTCGCGGCCGCCGTGGACGAGGTTGACGACTCCGGGCGGGATCTCCTCGATCGAGTCGACGATCTCGGCGATCAGCGCCGCCGGGCGCGGGTCCTGCTCGGAGGGCTTGAGCAGGAAGGTGTTGCCGCAGGCGATCGCGTAGGGCAGGAACCAGAGCGGGATCATCGCCGGGAAGTTGAAGGGGGTAATCGCTGCCACAACACCCACTGGCTGGCGCACCAGCTCGACGTCGACGCCGGCCGCCACTCCCTCCAGCGTCTCGCCCTTGAGCAGGTGGGGGATCGCCGCGGCGGACTCGACCGACTCGATCCCGCGACCGACCTCGCCGTCGGCGTCGGCGAGCGTCTTGCCCATGTCGGCGGTGACCATCGCCACCAGCTCCTCGCGGCGCGCTTCGAGCTCCGCGCGCAGCGCCAGCAGCGCCCGCGCGCGCCGCTGCGGCGGCACCGCCCGCCATTCGGGCTGCGCCGCTCGCGCCGCTGCCACCGCTTCGCGAACCTGCTTGGCGCCGCTCAGCGGGACGAGCGCAGAGACCTCGCCGGTCGCCGGATCGACGTCGTCGAGCGTGTCGGCGCCGTTCGCAGGGCGCCAGGCGCCGCCGATGTAGTTCGCCAGCTCCACGACCCCGACCGTGCTCATGACATCGCCGCGACGCCGGGGGCAGGAATCGGCTCCGGCCGCACGGCCGCCATCCGCTCCGCCCGCCGCTGCTGCCAGAGCACCAGGCAGACGGCAACCGCGATCAGGGCGAAGAGCATCGTCGCCAGGACGTTGACCTGGACCGGGATGCCGCGCAAGGCGACGCCGAAGACGTAGAGGGGGAAGGTCACGGTCGTGCCCGAGTTGAAGTTGGAGATGACGAAGTCGTCGATCGAGAGGGCGAAGGCGAGCAGCGCCGCAGCGACGATACCCGGCGCCAGCAGCGGCAGGGTCACGGTGCGGAAGGTCGCGAGCGGAGTCGCGCCGAGGTCGGCGGCCGCCTCCTCCAGATGGCGGTCGAAGCCGATCAGCCGCGAGCGCACGACGACGACGACGAAGCTGATCGAGAACATCACGTGGGCGATCAGCAGCGTGCCGAAACCGAGCGTGAACGAGTAGTAGATGAACATCGAGAGCAGCGAGGCGCCGATCACAACCTCCGGCGTCGCCATCGGGATCACGATCAAGAGGTTCGCCGCCCGCCGCCCGCGGAACTTGTGGCGGACGAGGGCGATCGCCATCAGGGTCCCGATCGCGGTCGAGATCACGGTCGAGAGCGCCGCCAGCCGCAGGCTGGTGAGGAGCGCTTCGTTCAGCTCCGGCAGCGAGAAGGCGCTGGTCCAGTATTCGGTCGTGAAGCCGTTGTCGAGCCCGAAGGTCAGTTTCCCTTTCGGCGTCGCACCGAAGGAGAAGACCGCGATGACGACGATCGGGATCAGCATGTAGGCGACCGCCAAGCAGGCGTAGATCAGCAGCGCGTTGCGCCGCAGCCACGCCCAGGCGCGTGCGAGCGCAGCCATCTAGGCCGTCTCCTCGTCCTCGTCGCCCATGAAGGCGCCGGTCCCGGCGAAGCGGATGTAGACGACGACGATCGCCAGGATCAGCCCCATCATCAGGAAGGAGAGCGCCGCCGCCTCGGGGTAGTCGCGCTGGGTCAGGTAGAGCGACTGGATCACGTTGCCGACCATCGCCTGCTGGGTGCCGCCGAGGATCTGGGCGTTGATGTAGTCGCCGAAGGCGGGGATGAAGGTGAGCAGGACGCCGGCGACGATCCCCGGCATCGTCAGCGGCAGGGTGACCTTGACGAAGGCCTGTCGCGACGACGAGTAGAGGTCCTTCGCCGCCTCGACCAGCCTCAGGTCGAGCCGCTCGAGGTTGGCGTACAGCGGCAGGATCATGAAGGGCAGGAAGTTGTAGGTGAGGCCGGCGATCACCGCGCCGGGGGTCGCCAGTACGCGCCCGTCCTGCGGCACCAGCGCCAGCGTCTGCAGCACGCTGACGACCGGGCTCGAGTCACTGAGGATCGTTTTCCATGCGATCGTGCGGATCAGGTAGGTGGTGAAGAAGGGCGCGATCACCGCGAACAGCAGCAGCAGCTTGTAGCGCCCGGCACGGAAGGCGATCGCGTAGGCCAGTGGGTAGCCGATCAGCAGCGCCAGGATCGTCGCCGTGCCGGCATAGAAGAAGGAGCGGACGATCTGCTCGGTGTTGCCGGAGAGGGAGTCGGGGAAGTTCGACCACGCCCAGTCGAAGGTGAAACCGGTGGTCAGCGTTCCGGAGCGCAGAGCCAGTTCGCCCATGAAGTACATGGGCACGACGAAGAAGAGGATGAGCCAGAGCAGGCCCGGCCCCAAGAGCCAGTAGGGGACCAGGCGCTGCTTCAGGCCCATCCGATCACCCGGTCAACACGTCCTGCCAGGCCTCGTTGACCCGTTCCAGGTCCGGGGGCGTGGTCTGGCCCGTGCAGTTACGCGTGAACTCTTCGGTCGGGAAGACGATCTCACTCTCAGCGAGTGGGGATCCCCGTTTCTCCAGGAGCTCTTTGACGCCCTGCACCGGGGAGATGTATTCCACGTAGTCCGTGATGTCGACTGCAACCTCTGGCCGGTAGGCGAAGTTCATCCAGGCGAGCGCCGCAGCGGTGTTGGGCGCGCCCACCGGGATCACCATGTTTTCCATCCACTGCGTGCAGCCCTCGGCGGGCATCCGCCATTCGGCGTTCTCGTTTTCGATGATCGAGGCGTCGCCCGACCACCCGATCGCGGCGACGATGTTGCCCGCAGTCAGGTCCTCGGTGTACTCGTTGCCGGTGAATTTCCTGATCTGACCGGAGTCGGCGGCTGCCTTGAGCTTGTCGATCGCGTTGAGCCATTGGTCCGCGCTGGCATCGGCGGGGTCGACCCCTTCGGCGAGCATCACCAGCGCGGGCGTTTCGCGCAGTTCGTCCAGCATCGTGACCTTGCCCTTGTATTTCGGGTCGAAGAGATCGTTGACGGAGCGAATATCGGGCGCCTTGGAGGTATCGACCCAAATCCCGGTCATGCCGCCCTGCCATGGCACCGAGAACTTGCGCTGCGGGTCGAATTCCGGGCTCCGCAGGCCGGGCGACAGGTTCTCGAACACCGTCGGCAGGTCTTCGTGGTCGATTTCCTGCAGGTAGCCGAGGTCGTACATCTGCTTCGCCATGTAGTCGGCGACGACGAAGACACTGCGCCCGCCCGATTCGCCCTGTTCGAGCTGCGGCTGGAGCTTGCCGAAGAAACCGTCGTTCGAGTTGATGTCCTCGATGTAGTCGACCTGGACCCCGGTCTCTTTTTCGAACTCGGCGACGGTGCCGTCCTTGCCCGGGTCGATGTAGCCCGGCCAGTTGGAGATCGTCAGCGAGCCGGTCACCGGGCCGCCTTTGGCCGTCGAAACCTCGCCTTCACGACCGCCGCCGACCGTGTCGCCGCCGCAAGCTGCGAGGCCCAGGGCCAGGGCGACGGCGGCCGCCAGCGCCGCAACGGTCGGCGGCACCCCTCTCCTTCGTGCTCTGTTCTCTCTCATCCGACTCACCCTCTTTGCGTTTTCTCGAGTTCTCCGCCCGCCACTGCCGCTCCGTTCGTCAGCGCGCCGCTACCCGAATCGGCGTCGGGCGACTCGCGCACCACGTGCATGTGCTCCGGCTCCCAGCTCAGCACCACCCGCGCCCCGCCGCCGGGCAGGCGCTGCCGGTCGGCCTCGCTCGCGTTGGGGACGAGGACGGTCATCCGCACCTCGCCGCCGAGGTCGACGACGATCTGGGTAGAGGTGCCGAGGTACACCGAGCTCTCGACGATGCCCTCCACGTGCGGCAGCCCGTTGCTGGAGGGCTCCCCGCTCGCCCCCAGCTGGTCGATTCGCAGCTTCTCCGGCCGCACCACGGCGTGGCAGCGCTCGCCGGGGACGCAGTCCGCGCTCGTGCTCACGGTCGCCCCCTGGTCGAGCTGCACCTCGGCGGGCCCGATCATGGTCGCCGGCATCAGGTTGGAGACGCCGATGAAGCCGGCGACAAAGGTCGTGGCGGGCCGCTCGTAGACGTCCTCCGGACCCCCCACCTGCTCGACTCTGCCGTGGTTCATCACCGCGATCCGGTCGCTCATCGTCAGCGCCTCCTCCTGGTCGTGGGTGACGTAGACGAAGGTGATCCCGACCTCGCGCTGGATCTGCTTCAGCTCGATCTGCAGGCCCTTGCGCAGTTTCAGGTCGAGCGCCCCCAGCGGCTCGTCGAGCAGCAGCACCTTGGGCAGGTTGACCAGGGCCCGCGCCAGGGCGACGCGCTGCTGCTGCCCGCCGGAGAGTTGCGCCGGCCGCCGGCCCGCCTCGGCGGCGAGGCCGACCCGCTCGAGCTCGGTGCTGACGCGCCGGCCGATCTCCTCCTTCGGCACCTTCTTGCGCTTCAGGCCGAAGGCGACGTTGTCGCGCACGCTGAGGTGGGGGAAGAGGGCGTAGCTCTGGAACACCGTGTTGGTCGGGCGGCGGTGCGGCGGCAGGCCGGCGACGTCCTCGCCCTCGATCCTGATCTCCCCCGCGCTCGGCTGCTCGAAGCCGGCGACCATCCGCAGCGTCGTCGTCTTGCCGCAGCCGCTCGGCCCGAGCAGGGTGAAGAACTCGCCCCCGGCAAGGTCGAGGCTGAGGTCGTCGACGGCAAGCAGATCGCCGAAGCGCTTGCTGACGCTCTTCAACTCGACGCTTGGTGAACTGCTCTCCATCTCGCTCCTAGCGGTCAATTCCGACGTTGGAGCCTCCCACCAGAAGGTAGCGCTACCCGCTCGCCGGCCTTTTCAGGCACTTGCCCGGTGCTCATTCGGACTCGGCGAGGGCCGGCTCTGCCGGCACATCGACCGGGCGTTCCTCGAGCAGGCCCGGCCGGGCGACTTCTCGGCGGCGCAGGAAGAACGGCTCGCGCTGGTAGCGGCGCCAAGCGAAGAGCAGGATCATGCCGAGGACGAGGAAGCCCACCCCGATTACCGCGGGCGGCGCGACCCCGAACCAGGAGGCGCCGGTGTAGGAGTTGGCCGGGTCCGAGTAGTCGATCAGCGCTTTGACGAAGAGGTAGCCGAGCAGCACCGCGCCGATCACCGGCGCGACGCCGACGAAGAGGAAGTTCTTCACCGACTTGCGCAGCTCTCGCCGGTAGTAGACGGCGCAGGCGATCCCGGTGAAGGCGTAGTAGAAGGCGATCATCAGGGCCAGGGCCGAGAGCGAGTCGAAGAGGAAGTTTTCGCTGATCAGCTTCGAGGGCAGGTACCAGACGACCGCGAGGACGCCGATCGTGACCGTGGAGACGACCGGCGTGAAGAAGCGCGAGCTGACCTCGCCGAGCGCCGACGGCATCGCCTCGGCCCGCGCCATCGAGAGCGAGGTGCGTGCGGCCGGGAGGATCGTCGTCTGGGTCGAGGCGAGCGCCGAGACGACGACCGCGAGCAGGACGAGGCTGCCGAGCGGCTCGCCGAGAACGCTCGTCGCGTAGGCGGAGAGGATCCCCTCGTTGTCTTCGAACTTCTCCGCGCCGACCACGCCCTTCCAGGCGACCAGGGCGGTGGCGACGCCCAGGTAGGTGACGAGCAGGAGGACGGTGCTGAGCAGCCCGGCGAGTCCCGGCGCGGTCACCGAGCCCTCGGTCTCCTCGTTGAGGTTGACCGCGCTCTCCCAGCCCCAGTAGATGAAGACCCCGAGCAACAGCGCTCCGGTCAGCGCGCCGCCGCTGCCGATCGCGAACGGGTCGAACCATGAAAGCGAGGGATCGACCGCCGCGGGTGGTCCCTCGCCGGCCAGCACCTTGTAGAGGGCGACGCCGGCGAACAGCAGCAGCGGTCCGATCTGCAGCACCATCAGCCCCTTCTGCAGGTGGGCGGAGAGCTCGGTGCCGAGCACGCAGACCGTCGTCATCACCGCGATCAGCGCTAGCGCCAGCAGCGTCACGGCGGCCGTGTTTTCGACCAGCGATTCGGCCCCGATCAGGTCGTAGAAGGAGTAGGCGGCGACGTCGGCGAGCGAGCCGACGACGAGGATGCCGGTGACGCAGATCGCCCAGCCGGTTATCCAGCCACTCTGCGGGCCGATCGCCCGGGTCACCCAGGAGAAGCTGGTGCCGCAGTCCTGGTCGGCGCGGTTCATGTAGTAGAAGGCCGCCGCGATAAAGAACATCGGCACGAAGGAGACCAGCAGCGCCGCCGGCGCCTGGAAGCCGACGATGACGACGATCGAGCCGATCACGGCGGCCAGCGAGTAGGCCGGCGCGGTCGAGGCGAGGGCGATCGTGAGGCCGTCGCTGAAGCCGATCGCGTCCTTCTTCAGGCCCTTGTCAGGATGGTCGGGAACGGCCTCCATCATGCGACGGTAAGGCGTAGGCATATCCCGGCACAAGTGGCAACCGTCCCAAACTTCGCGCCCAGGCTTGTACATCTTGTACAGCGGATCGCTTTTGGCTTGACCCAACGAACACTTGAATGCGAGAGTGAGGGGAGCTAGCTTTATCCAGAACGTCGTAGGACGAAAGGAGCAACGCATGGCCATCGCGTCGCACTCGACCGGGGCAGTCGACACCGGCCTCCAGGAGTTGGCCATGCGACATCTCTGGATGCACTTCTCGCGCATGGGCTCCTACGGCCCCGGCCACGAGATCCCGATCATCACCCGCGGCGACGGCTGCTACGTCTACGACGACCACGGCAACCGCTATCTCGACGGGCTCTCCGCACTCTTCTGCGTCAATGCCGGCCACGGCCGCACCGAGCTGGGTGAGGCCGCGGCGCGCCAGGTCGAGGAGCTCGACTTCTACACCCTGTGGAGCTACGCGCACCCGCGCGCGATCGAGCTGGCGGCGCGGATCGCCTCGCTCGCGCCCGGCGACCTCAACCGCGTCTTCTTCACCTCCGGCGGCTCGGAGGCGGTCGAGTCGGCGCTGAAGCTGGCCCGTAACTACCACCGTGCCCTCGGCAAAGGCCAGAAGCACAAGGTGATCGCGCGTGAGATCGCCTACCACGGCACCTCGCTCGGCGCCCTCTCCGCCACCGGCATCACCGAGCTGCGCTCGCAGTTCGAGCCGCTGACGCCGGGCGGCTGCCACGTCCCCAACACCAACTCCTACCGCTGGCCCGAGGATCGCCATCCGCTCTGGGCGGCGACGGCGATCGAGGAGCGGATCGTCTTCGAGGGGCCGGAGACCGTCGCCGCGGTGATCGTCGAGCCGGTTCAGAACGCCGGCGGCTGCTTCGTCCCGCCGGAGGGCTACTTCGAGCGAGTGCGCGAGATCTGCGACCGCTACGACGTGCTGATGATCTCCGACGAGGTGATCTGCGCCTGGGGCCGCCTCGGCCACTACTTCGGCTGCGAGCGCTTCGGCTACGTGCCGGACATCGTCACCGTCGCCAAGGCGCTGACCTCCGCCTACGCGCCGATGGGCGCGGTGATCGTCGACGACAAGGTGGCCGAGCCGTTCATGCAGGGCGACGCCTCCTTCGCCCACGGCTTCACCTTCGCCGGCCACCCGGTCGCCTCGGCCGTCGCGATGGCCAACCTCGACGTGTACGAGCGCGAGGACCTCTGCGGCCACGTGCTCGCCAAGGAGGGCGAGTTCCGCCAGATGCTGGAGACGCTGCACGACCTGCCGATCGTCGGCGACGTGCGCGGCGCCGGCTTCTTCCAGGCGATCGAGCTGGTCAAGGACAAGGAGACCAAGGAGAGCTTCGACGACGAGGAGGCGGAGGACCTGCTGCGTGGCTACCTCTCCGGCGAGCTCTACAAACGCGGTCTGATCTGCCGCGCGGACGACCGCGGCGATCCGGTGATCCAGCTGGCGCCACCGCTTATTTCCGACACCGAGCAGTTCGAAGAAATCCACGACGTGTTGCGGGGGGTACTTACGGACGCTTGGGAGCGGGTCCGAAGATAGGTGCGCGGATGCTGACCGTGCAGAGCCTGCTCGACGACGTCGGCCTCGACCTGGCCGCCGGCACCGGCGCGGCCGAGGCGCCGGTGCGTTGGATCCACATCTCCGAGCTGGAAGATCCGACGCCTTGGCTCTCCGGTGGCGAGCTGATGTTGACCACCGGCATCCCGCTCGACAGCGCCGCCAAGCAGCGCGCCTACATTCGCCTGCTCGCCGAGCACAACCTCTCTGGGCTCGGCTTCGGCACCGGCTTCAACCACAAGAAACTGCCGAAAGCGCTGCTCGACGAGGCGAAGAAACGCGACTTCCCGCTCTTCGAGGTGCCCTACTCGACCCCGTTCATCGCGCTCACCGAGAAAGCCTTCGCCCGCCTCGTCAACGAGCAGTACGAGGTCCTGCAGCGCGGCATCGCGGTGCAGCGCCGGCTCGAGCGCTTGGTTCTGGAAGAGCGCGGCCTGGAGGAGATCGTGGCGACGATCGCCTCTGCCGTCGGCGGCACCGTGGCGATCCTCAACAACCGCGGCGAGCGGATCGCCGGCCGCAGCTTCCGCCGTGAGCTCTCCGCCGAGGCGGTCAACGCGATCCGCGAGGAAGCGCTCGACCACGTCGCCGACGGCCACCCCTTCGTGCCGACGCACCCCTCTGTGGCGGGCCGGGCTCTAGCCCACCCGGTGATCTCACCGGGTGGCGGCCCGCCCCAGGCCTGGGTGGTGATGGTTCGCGACTCCGGCGGCCTCGGCGATTTCGAGCGGCTGATCCTGCAGCAGGCCGTGGCGGTCGTCGCGCTCGAGCTGATGCGCCGCCGCGTCGCCCGTGAGACCGAGCGCCGCTTGGCGGGGGACGTGCTGGCGGGCGCGCTCGGAGGTCGACTGGATCCCTCCGAGTTGCGCCGCCGGCTCGAGCCGTTCGGGATCGGCGACGAAGCCGCGGTCCTCGTCTTCGACCTCGACGACCCGGCGGCGGCGGAGCCGGCGCTGGAGCGGGCGCTCGCTGCCGACGCCTGCCCGGCCGTCGTCGCGCCGCACTCGAGCGGCAGCCGCGAGCTGCTCTGCGCCGTCGTCGACGCCGCCGACCGCGACCCGGTCGACCTCGCTTCCGAAGCGCGGCGGGCGCTGATCAAAGAGCGCGGCTCGGTGCGCGCCGCAGCCAGCCGCCCGGCGCCGCCCGAGGAGCTGCGCCACTCCTTCCACGAGGCGCGCTGCGCGCTGGAGGCGACCGCCTTCACCGAAAACGGCAGCGAACCCGAGGTCGCCTCCTGGCGCGACCTCGGCGCCTTCACCCTGCTGCTCTCGATCCAGGACGACGACGCGCTGGCGCTCTACTGCGACAGCGTCCTCGGCCCGATCGAGTCCGGCGACGAGGAGTACGGCGGCGAGCTGTTGCGCTCGCTGGAGGCCTTCATCGAGCAGAACGGCCAGTGGGAGCGCGCCGCGCGCCAGGTCTACTGCCACCGCCACACCCTGCGCTACCGGATGCGCAAGGTCGAAGAGCTGACCGGCCGCGATCTCTCCCGCGCCCACGACCGGATCGAGTTCTGGCTGGCGCTGCGCGCCAGGGAGCTGGTGGGATGAGACCGCGGTTGAGTTTTGGTTCGCTATGCGGCACAAACCTCAACCACACCTGGAAAGAGGCGGAGGCTCGGCGGTGATCGTCGGCGTCCCCAGGGAGATCAAGCCCGACGAGTACCGCGTGGCGGTCACCCCGGCGGGCGTGCGCGAGATGGTCGAGCACGGCCATCAGGTCCTGGTCGAGGCCGGGGCGGGGGAGGGCAGCGCGATCGCCGACGCCGAATTCGAGTCCCAGGGGGCCCGGATCGTCCCCGATGCGAGCGCCGTCTTCGCCGAGGCTGAGATGGTCCTGAAGGTGAAGGAGCCGCAGGCGGTCGAGATCGAGATGCTGCGGCGGGGCCAGCTCCTGTTCACCTACCTGCACCTCGCGCCCGACCCCGAGCAGACCCGCGGCCTCTGCGGCTCCGGCGCTACCTGCGTCGCCTACGAGACCGTGGAGGACGCGCGCGGGCGGCTGCCGTTGCTGGCGCCGATGAGCGAGATCGCCGGCAAGATCGCCACCCAGGCCGGCGCCTTCATGCTGGAGAAGCCGCTGGGCGGGCGCGGCATCCTGCTCGGCGGCGTGCCCGGGGTGGCGGCGGCAAACGTGATGGTGATCGGCGGCGGCGTCGTCGGCATGAACGCCGCCTTCGTCGCGATCGGGATGGGCGCCGACGTCTTCGTCTACGACAAATCGGTCGACCGCCTGCGCGACCTCGACGTCGCCTTCTCCGGCGCCTGCTCGAGCGTCTACTCGACCACGCTCGCGGTCGAGGAGATGCTGCCCCGGGCCGACCTCGTGATCGGCGCCGTCCTCGTCCACGGCGCCCGCGCCCCTTATGTAGTGCGGCGCGAGCAATTGGCGCTGATGAAGCCCGGCGCGGTGCTGGTCGACGTCGCGATCGACCAGGGCGGCTGCTTCGAGACCTCGCATCCGACCACCCATCACGACCCGACCTTCGAGGTCGACGGGGTCACCCACTACTGCGTCGCCAACATGCCCGGCGCGGTTCCGATCACCGCGACCCACGCACTCACGAACGCAACCCTGCCCTACGCGGTCGCGCTCGCCGACCAGGGGGTGGAGGGCGCGATCCGCCGCGACCCGGGCCTGCGCCCAGGCGTCAACGTCGCGGCCGGCCAGGTGACCCACCCGGCGGTCGCCGAAGCGGTGGGGATGAGCTGCGTGCCGGTCGAGCGTGCACTTGAAATCGAAGAGAGAGCGGAGGTGAGCTGAGTGGCAGCGGCGACGAAGACGAAGCTGAGGAACTTCATCGGCGGCAAGGCGGTCGAGCCAGCCGAGGGCGGGATGGAGGACGTCGTCAACCCAGCCACCGGCGAGGCGATCGCCGAGGCGCCGCTCTCGACCAAAGCCGACGTCGACGCCGCGGTTGCCGCCGCCAAGGGCGCCTTCGAGGGCTGGGCGGCGACGCCGCCGAACGAACGGGCGCGGGCGCTTCTGCGGATGGCGGACCTGATCGAGGAGCGCGGCGAGGAGATCGCCGACCTCGAAGCGGCCGACGCGGGCAAGCCGCGCAGCGCGGTCATCGAGGACGAAATCTCGGTGATGGCCGACCAGCTGCGCTTCTTCGCCGGCGCCGCCCGCTGCCTCGAGGGCCGCTCGGCCGGCGAGTACATGGAGGGCCACACCTCGTTCATCCGCCGCGAGCCGATCGGCGTCGTCGGCCAGATCACTCCCTGGAACTACCCGCTGATGATGGCGATCTGGAAGATCGGCCCGGCGCTCGGCGCTGGCAACACGGTCGTGCTGAAGCCGGCCGAGACGACGCCGCTGACGACGCTGCTCTTCGCCGAGTGGTGCGGCGAGCTGCTGCCGCCGGGAGTCCTCAACGCGATCGGCGGCCACGGCGAGCCGGCCGGATCTGAGTTGGTCACCCACCCCGACGTCGAGATGGTCTGCCTGACCGGATCGCCGCCGACGGGCAAGTGGATCGCCAAGGCGGCCGCCGACACGCTCAAGCGCGTCCACCTCGAGCTCGGCGGCAAGGCCCCCGTGATCGTCTTCGATGACGTCGAGATGGAGACCGCGATGGAGACGATCGCCGGCACCGGCTACTACAACGCCGGCCAGGACTGCACTGCGGCGACCCGAGTGCTCGCCGCCAAGGATGTCTACGACGACGTAGTCAACGGCCTGGTCGGCGAAGCGAGGGGCTTGGTGCTGGGCGACACGATGTCGTCCGACACCACCCTCGGCCCGCTCAACTCCCAGCGACAGCGTGAGCGGGTCGAGGGCTTCCTCGAGCGCAAGCCCGGCAATGCGGAGGTCGTCACCGGCGGCAGCCAGCCCGACCTGCCCGGTTACTTCCTCGAGCCCGCCGTCGTCGCGGGGCTCGATCAGGGCGACGAGATGATCCAGAAGGAGATCTTCGGCCCGGTGATCACGGTGCAGCCGTTCACTGACGAGGCAAAGGCGATCGAGTGGGCGAACGGCACCCGCTACGGCCTCGCCTCTTCGGTCTGGACCCGCGACGTAGGCCGCGCCATGCGCGTCGCCAACGCGCTCCAGTTCGGCTGCGTCTGGATCAACGACCACATCCCGCTGGTCTCGGAGATGCCCCACGGCGGCTACAAGGAATCCGGCTACGGCAAGGACCTCTCCGTCTATGCGCTAGAGGACTACACCGAGATCAAGCACGTGATGATCAACCTGGAGTGAGCCCCCATTTGCCGAATCCAGGGCCCTTCGAATCTGGAATTCAGCGTAGCTCTGTAAAGCCAGCGGCAGCGAAATCCCCGTCGAAGGCGAGCGCCTCTTGAATTCCCTGTGCCCGCATATAGGCGAAGCTGGTCGCGTCGACGAAGGAGTACTTGCGCTCGTCGTGTTGGCGGAGCCACCGGAGGGCATCGCTTTCGAGTTCCTCGGAAACCAGGCCCACCTCGATGTATCCATCGTCTCTTCCGACGCTGTCGAGAAACGCCACCGCCTTCTCGTGCCGGGTTCTGGAACGCAACCAGGTCCAGGTCTCCCCGCGAACATGGTTCGTGATCGCGATTCGCTGGACGGCAAGCTGCTTATAGAGCCGGACCGCTGCATCATGGTGCCTATCTCGCTCAATCAGATAGGCGATCAAGAACGACGAGTCGGCGAAGATCATGGGTAGTCCCGCGACAGCCCGTAGACCACGTCGTCGATGGTCGTGCTGCTGTCCGAATCCCCCTCGACGGTGCCGCACAGCTTGAAGAAGGGGTCCTCCTCGATTGGGGGTAATGGTTTGACTTGTTCCCGCACGCACCGTCTGATCACCTCCGCCTTCGAGACCCCTTCTTGGTCGGCACGCCGTTCCACCGCCGTGTCCAAGTCGGGTTCGATCGATATCTGAAGCCTCTTCATGCGGGCCATGTTACATCACCTCCATAGAAAGTAATGTAACATTTCAACACCGAAAGTGTCAATTCTTTGCCCGTCCGGCGGCGGTCGATACCCTCATGCAGTGAAGTCGACGGGCAGGGGACTTGGAGCCGCCGCGGCGGCGATATTTGCGGCGCTCGTGTTCATAGCGGCCGCGCCCGCTGATGAGGAAGAGCCGCCGCGCTGTCACGGCAGGCAGGCGGAGATCATCGGCACCGACGGCGACGACGAGCTGCATGGCACGCCCGAGCGCGACGTGATCTGGGGAGGGCCGGGCGACGACGAGCTCTCCAGCAGCCTCGGTAACGACCTGGTTTGCGGCGCCGGTGGCGATGACGTGATCCATGGCGGTCGAGGCAACGACGAGGTCGACGGCGGCCCCGGTACCGATCGGGTGATCGGCGACCTCGGCGACGACAAGGTGCTGGGCGGCCCCGGTGACGCCGACGAGGCCGCCGGCCACCTGGGCATCGACAACGTCAACGGCGGTCCCGGCGATTTCGACCTCGTCCACGGCGACTACGGCTACGACCGCATCGACGGCGGGCCCGGCGCGGGCGACATCGCCTCCTTCGCGAGCAAGGTCGCCGGCGGCAAGGGCAGCGGCGTCTGGGTCTCGCTGCCGCTGCACAAAGCGCGTGGCGACGGCCACGACCGCCTCTACCGAATCGACGATCTCGAAGGCTCCGCCTTCCGCGACGAATTGATCGGCACCCAGGGCGCCAACCGGATCAACGGCGGCCCCGGCGACGACGCCCTCCGCGGTGGAGGAGGCACCGACGAGCTGGTCGGGGGCCAGGGCAGCGACTCCTGCATCGGGCCGAAAACGGGAACGGTCTCCTGCGGCAAGGAAGCCCCGCCCAAAGCGTCCGCCTACGTCCAGCTCGACCGCACCAAAGGCGAAGGGGGAGGGCTGCAGATAATCGGCGGGGGCGGCACCGACGAGTTCACCGTCGCCTTCGACCCGAGCACGGAGACCTTCGGCATCGGCGCCACCAAGGGGATCGCGATCGGCCCCGGCTGCACCCGGGTCGGCCGCGACCCGAAGCAGGTCGCCTGCGCCGCTGAGGGCCCCGCCCGCTGGCTGATGGCCGACCTCGGCCCCGGCGATGACCGGCTCACCGTCGAGGGCTCGCTCGAGGCCGCCTCGATCGTCCGCCTCGCCGGCGGCTTCGGCGACGACGTGATCAAAGCCGGCCCAGAGGACGACCTGCTCGAGGCCGGTCCAGGGGCCGACAAGCTCTACGGCGGCGACGGTGCCGACGGCCTGGTCGGCGGCATCCCCGGCCCGACCTTCCTCTACGGCGAAGGCGACGGCGACCTGATTGCCGCCGGCAGCGGCTGCGCCGGCGGCGCGATCGTCGGCGGCGAAGGCAAGGACGACGCCTCCTTCGCCGAGACCCAGGCCCACCCCGGTCTTCTCTACATCTCCTTCCCGGCGAACAAAGCCTGGATCGACGTCCTGATCGGCAAGGGCTGCAAGCCGGTCCGCCTCGACGACTCGAACGAGGACATGGAGGGCTCCTTCGACAACGACGTCCTGATCGGCGACGCCGACAAAAACGCCCTGCTCGGCCAGCCCGGCGAAGACGAGCTCTACGGCAACGGCGGCGACGACATCATCGACGCCCGCGACGGCGTCCGCGACTTCGTCATCCAGTGCGGCCAGGGCACCTACATCCACCCGCCGCGCATGCCGAAAGAAAAAGGCCCCGCACCCGAGCCGGTCCTCCACGGCACCCCGGCGGGTCGCGCCCTCACTGACTCGTTCGACCCGGCCTCGCTCCTCTGCAGCACTGTCGTAATCGGCGAGCCCGTCGACGGTCTCAACAACAGCGGCTGACGCCGCGCTTGACCCTCTCCTAAGCCTTTCCACGCACTCCTCAGAGGATGTCCTTGACATCCAGACACGCGCGTGTCTTAATACCGCGACATATAGGAAACACGGATGTCCGCGTTTCTTGTGAATAACAGGGACTAATAACCGAGTCCGCCAAGGGGCCGCAGGGGAAGCGGCAAGGCAGAGGGGCTCAAGGGACAAGGAGAGAGATTTGAGGTTCTCGCCACTACGCAACCATTTCGGCATCCCGGGCGTGATCTCGGTGATTGCCCTCGTCTTCGCGATGCTCGGCGGCGCCTATGCCGCCTCGAACGATGGCGGTAACGCCACCGCTTCGGCCAAAGCCAAGAAGGGTCCGCCCGGGCCGCGCGGCAAGACCGGTCCGGCTGGTCCGGCTGGTCCGCAGGGCCCCGCAGGCCCCGCGGGGGCAAAGGGAGATACCGGTGCGGCCGGGTCCAATGGTTCCAATGGCTCCAACGGCCAGAACGTCACTGGCACCTCGTTCGCCGGCAGCAAAGGCGGCTGCACCGAAGGCGGCGTCGAATTTGTCGCCGCCAGCGGCACCACATTCGCCTGCAACGGCAAAAAAGGCACCAACGGGACCAACGGGACCAACGGCGCTCCGGGCGCTCCGGGCCCTGAAGGTTCGCCCTGGACCATCGACGGCACGCTTCCAAGTGGAAAGACCGAGACCGGTGCCTGGTCATCTCTCGGTGGTGAATTTGCCGTGGTCCCGATCTCCTTTTCGATCCCATTGGCCGCGGAGATCGAAGGGCCGACGAAAACCCACCTGCTCAAAAAAGGGTTCCCGGGCGCTGACAAAACGGCATGCGAAGCAGAATCGGAACCCGAAAAAGCGGAATGCCTCGCTGAACTGGAAACCCTCGAAGAAAGCTGCCCCGGCAGCGCCAAAGAACCCAAAGCGGCAAAAGACCGTCTCTGCGTATACACGGGGGCGGGTTCGTTCGACGGAGAATCTCTTATCGCCAAGCCTGGCGGGAACCCCGGCGACTTTGGGGCATCGCGCAGCGGCGCCAACCTGGTCCTGCTCAAAGGCGTAGCCGAGTTTGGATTTTTCCTACAGGGGACCTGGGCGGTCACCGCGCCTTAACCGACTCTTGGGCGTGACAGCACCGGACAGATTCAGCATGCGACCGGATTCGGACAGCCTCCTTCTCCGGACCGGTCGCGTCCACCAAGGCCGACTCGACTCTCGATGACGGGATGCAAGGAATGATCGACTCTCACGCTTCACCCGCGGCTGAAAAAGCGCGAGCCCACGCGGTGCTCACCGCGAGTGCCCTTCTGGCCCTGGCCGTTGCCGTGCTGCTGATCCTCGCCCCAGGCGCCCAGGCGGACATCGGCTTCTGCCCCTTCGGCGAGGCCGCCGGGCAGTGCGGCGATGCCAGAGACGCGGCAAGCGACCGGGCAACCGGCCGCCTCTACGTCGCCGACGAAGAAAACAGGCGCGTCAACGTCTTCGAGGCAGACGGCACCTTCGCGATGGCCTTCGGCTGGGGGGTTAAAGACGGCAGCGCCGAACTGCAGAAATGCACGACGGCGACGGGCTGCCTCAAAGGCCTCTCGGGCTCGGGGGCCGGGCAGTTTGGCGGGGAACTCAAGATCGCCGTCGACAACGACCTGGCAAGCCCCTCCCAGCACGACGTCTACATTGCCCAGGCATCGCAGGACCGCGTGCAGAAGTTCGACAGCGACGGGAACTTCCTGCTCGCCTTCGGCAGCGACGGCGGCGGGCTTGGACAGTTCGAGCAAATCAGGGGTATCGGCGTCAGCTCCGGCGGACTCGTCTACCTCGCCGACCAGAAAAGCGAAGGCACCTGCCCCAGCGGGTTCCCCAAATCCCAAAAGCGCGTCCAGGTCTTCGGGGAATTGGGCTCGCCGATCGAAGCGATCCTGCCCGGCGGGATCCCCTGCGGATCGCTCACCGCGATCGCGGCCGACTCCACCGGCCGTTTCTACCTGCTCGTCGAAGGGGAGGGCATCCGCAAGTACGACACGAGCGCCAACCTCCTCTGCGAAGTCGACAAAGGCGTCGAAACCACGGCCCTGGCGGTCGACGACGAAGACCATCTGTTCTCGGCCCAGAGGGAAGACAAGGTCAAGGTCAACGCGTCCTACCGGCTGATCAGCCGCTACGACGACAGCTGCAATCCCGTAAGCCGCTTTGCCTACGGTGTCCTCCAGCAGTCAGTGCGGGGCCTGGCGACTACGGGGAGCGGAGAGGTCTTCGCCGCCCAGGCGACCTTCGGCGAAAGCGGCAACCGCGCCCTCCTGTTCACCCCGCCCCCACCGGGCCCCTTCGTCGTGCCGGTGAGCGTAGAAGCCGATTCCGGCACGCTCAGCAACACCAAAGTCACCCTGGCGGCCGAAGTCAACCCCAACGGCAAGGCGACCCAGGTGCGCTTCGAGTACCTCGACGAGGAGAGCTTCGAAGAACAGGGGGGTTTCACCGGCCCGGCCACCAAGAGCCTCGAAGTGGCGCTCGCAGGCGACCTCAAACTGCATGGCGCAGAAGCCCTCGCCGGCTGCCCCGACCCGGTCACCGAAGCGAGCCTGCCCGAAAGCAAATGCCTCATCCCCGAGACCAAATACCGCTTCCGGGTGATGGCGACGAATGCCGACGGCGAAGGCAACGGCCCGATCGAGGGCGAGTTCACGACCAAGCCGGCGCTGGAGCTCGGCGAGGCCTGGTCGACCGACGTCGGCACTGACGCCGCGGTGCTGCACGCCGAAGTCACCCCCCTGGGCGTCCCCGCAACCGGCTACTTCGAGTACGTCGACGACGCCACCTGGCAGGCAAGCGGCTTTGCCGAAGCGCTCCAGGCGCCGGCGGTGAGCAAAGGCGAGGCGCCACTCGACTTCGGCGCGGGCGAGGACCCCGTGGCAAGGGGAGCCTCGCTTTACCCGCTCCTCCCTGGCACCACCTACCACTACCGCCTGGTGGCAGAGGACCCGTTGATCGAACCGCTCCCAGGCCCCGAGGGCTCCTTCAGGACCTTCGTCGCCAAGGGCCCGGTGCCGTGCGCTGCCAACGAAGATTTCCGCACCGGTCCCTCTGCTCTGCTTCCCGACTGCCGTGCATACGAGATGGTCACCCCGCTCGACAAAGCAAACGGCGACATCCTCGTCCTGGGGGAGACTCTCTCGGGCCTGCCGGCGACGCTCAACCAGAGCTCGGTCTCGGGAGGACGGCTGGCCTACGGCTCCTACCGCGCCTTCGGCGACGCCAAATCGGCCCCCTGGACCTCCCAATACATAGCAGCCCGCGGCGAAGAGGGCTGGAGCACTCACGGGATCTCACCGCCGGTCGAGCGACATGTCTTCGATTCGGTCTTCGAATACGACGACGCCGAATTCAGGGCCTTCTCGCCCGACCTCTGCGACGGATGGCTCGTGACCGTGACCGACCCGACGCTGGCGCCGGGGGCGATCGAGGGCTTCCTCAACGTCTACCGGCGCACGGACGAGGAGTGCGGGGGGGAGGACTTCGAAGCGCTGAGCACGCGTGAATGGGAGAACCTGGAAGCAAGCGATCCACACATCGCGAAGACCGAATTGCAGGGAGTCTCCGCCGACGGTGCGGAGGCGATCTTCATCGCCCGCGACAGCCTGGTCGGCTCTGGGGCGCCGGACTTGGGCGGCGGCAGCGACCAGCTCTATCTCTGGAGTGCGGCGACGGGGCCGGTGTTCGCCTGCGTTCTGCCGAGTGGGGAAGCACTGGGCGGCTCCTGCTCGGGAGGGACGAACACGACGGTGGGGGCGGGCAATCACCGCAGAGGCAACATGCGGAACGCCATCTCCGCCGACGGGACGCGGGTCTTCTGGAGCGCCCCGGCCGGAGGCCCGGGGAAGATCTACCTGCGCGAGCACCCCGAGCAGGGCCAGGTGGGCGGTGAATGCTCAGAAGCAGGGGTGGCATGCACGGTCGCGGTCTCAAAAGAGGCCGAAGAGCTCTCTGCCACGACCAAATCTACGTTCCAGGCGGCAGCGGCCGACGGCTCGAGGGCGATCTTCACGACCGAAGGCGGAGAACCGGACTTCAAAGTCGACCTCTACGAATTCGCCCTGCAGGGTGAGGTGACCGAGCTGATCGCCCACGAGATCAAGGGCCTCCTCGGCACCAGCGAGGATGCCTCCCACGTCTACTTTTCCTCGGGCGAAGCGCTGGGCGGGGCAAACAGCGAGGGCGCTTCAGCTGTCGCCGGCAAAACGAACCTCTACCACCGGCACGCCGGGACGGTCGATTTCATCGGCACGCTGGCTGGAGCCGAGGGATCGCTGGCCCGTCGCGGACGCGTCAGCCCCGACGGACTGCACGCGGCCTTCATGTCGAAGGCGCCCCTGACCGGCTATGACAACACCGACGCCAACAACGGCGAGGCCGACGCGGAGGTCTTCCTCTACGACGCGGCGCAAAAAGAACTTACTTGCGTCTCCTGCAACCCGAGCGGGGCGCGGCCCGAGGGCGCCAACATCGAGGGCGATCTGGCCCCCCTCTGGGCCGCCGCCCAGCTCCCCGTCTTCCAGAACACCCTCTATACCTCCCACGCGATGGCTGATGACGGCTCCCGCCTCTTCTTCGAGTCCTCGGATGCCCTCGTACCTCGCGACACCAATGGGGTGCAGGACGTCTATGAGTGGGAGGAGGCTGGGACGGGGGACTGCGAGGAAGCAGACGCCACCTTCTCGGCCGAGGCCCAGGGCTGCATCGACCTGATCTCCTCCGGGCAGAGCGCCAAGGCCTCCGAGTTCGTCGACGCCGATCCCGACGGCTCAGACGTCTTCTTCACCACCCTCGCGAGCCTGCTCCCCCAGGATTACGGCCTGGTCGACATCTACGACGCCCGTATCGAGGGCGGCTATCCGGCACCACCCCCGCCCGAGGTCGATTGCGAAGGCGAAGCCTGCCAGAGCCCCCAGGGGGCTCCCGATGATCCGACCCCGGCTTCGGCCTCCTTCAGGGGCCAGGGCAACGTCGCCGAGACCACCGGCCCGAGGCCCCGCTGCGCCAAGGGCAAGACCCGGCGCAAAGGGCGCTGTGTGCCAAGGAAGCACCACAAACGAGCGAAGCGAGCGAGTCACAAGGGAAGGGCGGGACGATGAAAAGTGGACTCAAGGGACTTCTCCTTGCGGGCCTGCTTGCCCTGGCCCTGAGCGCCTCTCTGCCCACGGTGGCTCCGGCTGCCTTCAACCTCAAAAACTTCGACCTCACCTTCACCGAAGCCGACGGCTCGATGGCGACCCAGGCTGGATCGCATCCCTACGCGCTGAACCTCAGCTTCGAACCGACCACGGTCGAAAACCCGGAGGGGAAACAGATTCCCGAGGAGGCGATCAAAGACGTGATCATCGGGAACCCCGCGGGCTTCATCGGCTCCGAGTCCCCCGTTCCCCGCTGCGCCACTCTCGATTTCCTCACCCTGCGCAAAGAGCAAGGCGCCTCGGTGACCGAGTGCGCCGACGCATCGGTCGTCGGCAAGATCGCCGTCCTCCTCGGCCCCGAAGCCGAAGGCGACGGGAACGTCATCTTCGCCCCGGCCTACCTGCTGGCCCCGGCACCGGGCCAGGCGGCCAAATTCGGCTTCTGGGTGGAAGGGGTGCCGGTGACGGCGGACGTCGGCCTGAACGAATCCTCGCCGTTCAACCTGATCGGCGCCTCGCGAAACATCTCCCAGTTCGTCGACTTCTACGGCGCCAGGCTGACCCTCTGGGGCAACCCCGCCTCGCCGCTTCACGACGAAGAACGCGGCGCCTGCTACAAGGGCGGCAAAAGCTGCCCGGCCGGTGTGCCCGAGAACGCCTTTCTCACCCTGCCGCGGGCTTGCACCGGACCGCTGAGCACCACCTATGAAGCCGACTCCTGGCTGCATCCCGGCGCCTGGGTCAAAGGCTCGGTTCAGACCCACGACGCCTCGGGCAACCCGAGGGGCTTCGATGGCTGCGGCAAACTGCCTTTCAACCCCTCGATCACTGCCCAGCCGACGAGCAAAGCGGCCGAGAGCCCGACCGGCCTCGACTTCAGCCTCGACGTCGAGGACGAAGGCCTGACCAACCCGACGGGCATCGCCGCCTCTGACATCAGGAAAGCCGTGGTGACCCTGCCCGAGGGGATGACCGCGAATCCGTCTCTGGCAGAAGGGTTGGAGGTCTGCAGCGAGGCAGACCTGGCGCGCGAGAGGGCAAAATCGGCTCCGGGGGCGGGTTGCCCCGATGTCTCGAAGATCGGCACGGTCGAAGTGCAGAGCCCGTTGATCGAAGAATCGCTGGAGGGCTCCGTCTACGTCGCCGAGCCCTACAAGAACCTCGCCCACGACTCTCTGATCGCCCTCTACCTGGTGATCAGAAACCCGACCCTGGGCATCCTCGTCACCCAGGCCCTGGAGGTAAAGCCCGATCCGGTCACCGGTCAATTGATGACGATCGCCGAAGACATCCCCCAGACCCCCTTCTCCCACTTTCGCCTGCGCTTGAGAGAGGGCGCGCGCTCCCCCCTGATCAGCCCGCCGACCTGCGGCACCCACGAGGCGAAGGCCGTCCTCACCCCCTGGTCGGGAGGCCCGCCCCTGACCACCACCTCTGCCTTCGAGGTGATCACGGGGCCGAGCGAAGGGCCCTGCCCCAAGGGAGGCATGCCGCCCTTTGAGCCCGGCTTCGGCGCAGGCGCCCTGAACAACAACGCCGGCTCCCACTCCCCCTTCTACATGCGCCTGACCAGACGCGACGGAGACCAGGATCTGACCCGCTTCTCGGCCAAGCTGCCGCCCGGCATGGTCGCCACCCTGGCCGGGGTCTCGCAGTGCCCCGGCTCCGCGATCGCAAGTGCCAAGGCAAAGACCGGCAAAGCAGAGCAGGCCTCACCGAGCTGCCCTGCGAGCTCTGCGATCGGCAGGGTCCTGGCGGGTGCCGGTGTCGGTTCCCAGCTCACCTACGTCCCCGGCTCCCTCTACCTCTCGGGTCCCTTCAACGGCGCTCCGCTCTCGGTGGTGGCGGTGGTCCCCGCGGTGGCGGGCCCCTTCGACGTCGGCACCGTCGTCACCCAGGTCGCGCTGAAGATCAACCCGAGGACCGCCGAAGTCAAAGCAGACGGTTCGGCATCGGACCCGATCCCCCACATCCTCGCCGGCATCCCGCTGAAGGTGAGGGACATCAGGGTCTACGTCGACAGGGAGAACTTCACCTTGAACCCGACCTCCTGCGATCCCTTCCAGACCGTCGCGGAGCTCTGGGGAGGGGGGAGCAACGTCTTCAGCAGCGCCGACGATTCCCCGACAACCCGCGAGGAGCGCTTCCAGGCGGCAAACTGCGCCAACCTCGGCTTCAAGCCCAAGCTCGACCTGAAGCTCAAGGGCGGGACCAAGCGAGGCGGGCACCCGGCTCTCATAGGTACCTACACCCCGCGCAAAGGCGACGCCAACCTGAAGAACCTGGTCCTGCGCCTGCCGCGCTCGGCATTCCTCGATCAGGCCCACATCCGCACGATCTGCACCCGGGTCCAGTTCGCCGCCAAGAGCTGCCCCGCGGGAGCGATCTACGGCCAGGCAACCGCCTACACCCCGATCCTCGAGCAGCCGCTCTCCGGCCCGGTCTACCTGCGCTCCTCAGACCACAACCTGCCCGACTTCGTCGCCGACCTGCACGGGCTGGTCGACGTCGAAGCGGTTGCTCGCATCGATTCGGCCCAGGGCGGCATCAGGGCGACCTTCGAGGACGTCCCGGATGCGCCGTTGACCAGAGTCGTCGTGCGCATGCAGGGCGCCAAGAAGGGGCTGATCGTCAACAGCCGCAACCTCTGCGGGGCGAAGTCCAAGGCCGACGTGAAGCTCAGTGGCCAGAACGGCAAGCAGGCGAGCCTGCGGCCTCTGATGGAGGCTGATTGTGGGAAGCGGAAGGGCAAGCGGGGTCGCGGGCGCGCAGGCGGCGGCGCCTAGCAGCACAGGCCGACGTGGGCAGCCGGCTGGCCGTCCTGATTCCGGCCGGTGGGCGAGAAACTCGCTGCCATCGCTTGACCCATGCTTGGGTTTGACATCCAGACACACATGTGTCTTAATGCCTACAGCGATTTGAAAACACGGATGTCCGTGTTCCTTGTCGCTACAGGGACCACATAACCGAGCTTCGCCAAATAAGGCCGCCATGGGAAGCGGCCGGCAGAGGGGCTCACGGGACAAGGAGAAGAGATCTAGATGCTCTCGCCAGTACGCAACCGCTTTGGCATACCGGGCGTGATCTCGGTGATCGCTCTCGTCTTCGCGATGTTCGGAGGCGCCTACGCCGCCTCGAACGATGGCTCGGGCCCCAAGGGCACTGCTTCGGCCAAAGCCAAGAAAGGCCCGCGGGGGCCTAAAGGCGCAACCGGGCCTGCCGGTCCCGCAGGGCCGGTCGGGCCCGCGGGCACCGCTGGGCCACAGGGCCCGAAGGGTGACAAAGGCGACACCGGCCCCAAAGGCGAAAAAGGTGAAAAAGGTGACAAAGGCCTGAAAGGCGACAAAGGCGCTCCCTGGACCCCCGATGGCACTCTCCCGTCCGGTGCGACCGAGACCGGCGCTTGGGCTTTTGGGGAAGCGACCAAAGGTCCGATATTTGTGCCGATCTCCTTCGCGATCCCGCTGGCCGAGCCATTGGACGGCGAAGGCTGTGGATTCGAAGGGGTGTGTGAGGTCCACTTCATCAATCAGGAAGGCAAAGAACTTGTCCCCCTCGGGGAACCAGTTGTCTCGACGGTGTGCACGGGGACCGCGGCAGCACCCACCGCCCCATCCGGCAACCTGTGCGTATACGCAGGCGAGATAGTCGGATCCGGCATCACCGCGGGTGAACTCGGTGGCCTACTCGCCATCAGGAAACTAGAGGTGGGTAGTGCTGGCGCTTCCACCACCGGCGCCAGGTTGCTTCTCACCAACATCCCGGAAACGGGTGGGAACGGCGGTGGCAGCTGGGCGGTGACCGCCGAGTAGCTCAACGTCGGAAGGAAGGCACCGGAGCGGCACACCTCGGTTGGTGCCCTCGGCTAACTCACTTGCACACATTTGAACTCCAAAGACACCAACCCAAAGTCCCACCACACTCGCCACGGGAGAGTTACACGATGACCTCAAGAGGGATGCATGTGCCCTCCTCACGGATGTGGATGGGCCACCGCGGTGGAGCGGCAGCCCTGTTCGCCTTGGCCGCGTTTGCCATCCTCGCCGCTGTCGCTCCGGTAGGCGCCTCGGCCGAGGTCCCGGTGTCGGCTCCGTTTTGGAAGAAGTGCGACACCGGCCCGGCGGCGGGTCAGTGCTACATCCCCACGGGAATCGCCTCCAGCCCCGTCAGTGGACACATCTACGTAGCTGATCTCCTCAACTCCCGAATCAACGAGCTCGATGCCTGGGGGCAATACCTCCAGTCCTGGGGCTGGGGAGTCGCCGACGGGGATGCGGAGCTCCAGAGCTGCACCGCCGCCAGCGGTTGCGTCAAAGGCACAGCCGGCAGCGGGCCGGGGCAGCTGGATACTCCGCTGGGGGTCGCTGTGGACACCGCAGGTGACGTCTACGTCGTCGACGGTGAGAACCACCGCGTGCAGAAGTTCAGCCCGGCGGGTGAGTTCCTGCTCACCTTCGGCGGCGGGGTCCTCGACCACGGTGGTGCCACCGGCAGCGCCAGCCTCAGCGCCGGCTCAGCCACCCTCACCTCGGTGATCACCACGAGCAAGGCATTCGCCGTCGGGCAGACCATCCTTGGCACCGGAATCCCGCCCCAGGCTCGGATCGAGGAGATCGGCGCTGGCACCATCACTCTCTCGGTGCCGGTCACCGCCTCGGGCACCGGCGTCGCGCTCACGGTCCCCGCAACCCCCGGCACCACCCCCAACAACGAGGTTCAGCGCATTCCCCTTGAAGGAGCCACCGGGGGAACGTTCACCCTGAGCTTCTCGACCGCCGCCCCCGACAGCTCCAAAGCGACCACCGCCCCGATTTCCTTCAACGCCAGTGCCGCGGAGGTGAGCGCCGCGCTTGAAGCCCTGCCCAGCATCGCCGCCGGTGACATTGCCGTCAGCGGCCCCGGCGGCGGACCCTATGAAGTTGAATTCAAAGGCGCTCGCTTTGCCGACACTAATGTCGAGACGATCAGCGGGCTGGGCAGCAATCTGGTGGGCGGTCCGCTGGCGGGTATTAGCTTCGGTGCGAAAACCACCATCGACGGCGCCAGCGCTCCCGACGTCTGCATCGGCGCCGACCTCACCGCAGGCTATGCCTGCGTAGCCGGTGGCACCGGACCTGGCAACGGCCAGTTCGAAGAGTGGCCGCGCGGCAGCGCGATCGCGGCTGGCCCCGGCGGCTCGATCCACGTCGGCGACCGAGGCCGAGTTCAAGAGTTCGACGGCGATGGTCATTACGTCTCCCAGGCCGCCGGACCGGTGTTGTCGGGGAAGACGGTCCACTCGCTGGCGGTCGACCCCAACGGCAACATCTACACCGCGTTCGCTCAAAAAGAAGCGTTCGGCTTTTATGACGGCTCTAAAACCGAGCCAGACGTACGCAAACTCAGCCCCGCCGGCGCGGAGCTCTGCGCACTGAAAGTCGCCAACCCATTCGCGGTCGCCGTCGATGTGGCAGGCAACGTCTACGTGGTCGATTATGGGGGCGCTGGGGATCCGAAGTCCGAGGTGCGGCAGTTCGATTCGGCCTGCGCCGAAGTCGGAACGCCATTTGGCGAGGAGGAGATCGGCCTATCGCTCGGCATCGCCACCGGTACGGCCTGCCTGATGAGCGGCGCCGACGTCTACGTCACCAACACCTCACAACAGAACAGCTTTGTCCGAGCTTACGGTCCGCCGCCCGACAAAGTCGGGCTCTGCCCGCCGCCGCAGGTGCCGCCTGATGTGAGAGACCAGTATGCGCTCTCGGTCGACCCCGACAGCGCCGTGCTGAGAGCGACGATCAACCCGCGCTTTTGGGCCGATACCCGCTACCACGTTCAGTACGGAACGGCAACCTGCCTCGAAGCGGGCTGGGAAGCACCCTGTGTCAAAACGCAGCCCGCAGTGCCGGGAGCGCTGCTCGGCGCGGGCTCGGTAGACGCCGACGTCACCAGCGGCGGCGTCTTCGTGGGAGGCCTCCAAGCGGGAACCGAGTACCGCTACCGCTTTGTCGCCTCCAGCGGTGGCGGAGGCCCGGTATTCGGCATCGGCGGAAGCGAGAGCGAAGAGGGCAAAGACAGTGGCTTCACCACGCCGCTGCTGGCCGGGCCACCACCGCCCGACAGCTGCCCCAACGCGCAGTACCGCACCGGAGCGGCGTCGCGCCTGCCTGACTGTCGTGCCTACGAGATGGTCTCGCCGGTCGACAAAAACGGCGGGGACATCATCAGCAAGCCCAACGTTCCCGCTCGGCGGAGCGCCTATGTGCAGGCCTCGGTCACGGGGGAGAAGATCACCTACTCCTCCTATAAGGCCTTCGGCGACCAGCCCAGCAGCCGTTTCTCCAACCAGTACGTCTCCAGCCGCGGGACTGCCGGCTGGTCGACGCACGGAATCAACGCGCCGCAGGGCACGACGATCTTCGACCCGGAGTTCGATGTCGGCTTCGAGCTCGACACCCAGGTCCTCGGCTTCACGCCGGACCTCTCGAGCGTCTGGGTGCGCGACTTCAACCTGCAGCCGCTTGCCGCCGGGGCCCAACAGGGAGAGGCCAATATCTACCGGCGCGACAACCTCAGCGGCGTCTACGAAGCGCTGACGGTGGGTGAACCGCTGTCTCCCTCGACGGAGAGTATGGGGTTGACGATCCGCGGCTACTCGACCGACCTCAGCCACATGGTCTTCACCGCCGAAGCACGGCTCACTCTCGATGCACCGGCCAATGGGAACTCGAAGGTCTATGACTACTCCGACGGGGAGTTGAGCCTGGTCAGCGTTCTTCCCAACGGTACCCCGAGCAGCGTGAGAGCCAATGTGGGGACGGAGCCCTTAGTCCAGCCCTATGAGGACACTGAATTGAGCCTCGAACACGCGGTCTCCGAGGACGGCTCCCGGATCTACTGGTCCAGCTCCGGGCGGCTCTATGTCCGAGTGGACGCCCAGACGACGATCGCTGTCTCAAAAGCCAATGCGAAAGCAACGTACTGGGGCGCCACCCCCGACGGTTCCAAAGCCCTCTACTCCGAAGGCGAAAAACTCTTCGTCTTCGACCTCGAAGCCGAAACGAGCGAACAGATCGCGACCAAAGTCACGGGCGTGGCAGGGGTCAGCGAGGATCTTTCCCGCATCTACCTTGCTTCCACGCAGGACTTGGCCGGCGATGCTGAGGCAGGCCAACCGAACCTCTACCTCTACGAAGCCGAAACCGAAAGCGAAGGTGGGCCTTTTGCCTTCGTCGCGACCCTCGCCGAAGCCGATGTTGCAGGAGTCGTGAAAATCCCCGGCGGCGTCCAGGTGATCATTAGCGACGTCACGTCCAATCCGATCTTCCGCTCGACCAAGGTGAGCCCCGACGGTGGCGCGATCGCCTTCATGTCGACTGAGCGCTTGACCGACTATGACAACACCGACGCCAACAGCGGCAAAGCCGACTCGGAGGTCTTCCACTACGACGCCGCGAGCAAGGAGCTCATCTGCGTCTCCTGCGATCCCACTGGTGCTCGCCCCGCAGGCAGGCCGCTGCAGAGCCCCTATACCGCCCTAAGGGACGATCCGACTCCGATCTGGGGAGCCGCCTGGCTTCCGACCGCGGAAAAATCGAACTACGCTAACCGTCCCCTTTCCGGGGACGGCAAGCGACTCTTCTTCAACAGCTTCGTGCCGTTGGTCCAAAGCGACACCAACGGCGCCCAGGACGTCTACCAGTGGGAGGCCGAGGGCAAGGGCAGCTGTGCGACCGAAGGCGGCTGCGTCAGCTTGATCTCAAGCGGGGAGAGCCCCGATCGCTCCGAGTTCATGGACGCCTCGCCTGATGGGGGGGACGTCTTCTTCACCACCAATTCGAGCCTCGACCCCCAGGACCCGGGCCTGATCGACGTCTACGTCGCTCGCATCGGAGGCGGCTACCCGCAAGCGGTCGAGCCGCCCGAATGCCTGGGCGATGCCTGCCAGAGCATCCCCACGACGCCGAATGACCCGACTCCCGCGAGCGTCGGCTTCAAGGGCGCGGGGAACCCGGGATCGGGTCAAAAGCCGCGGCCACGCTGCGCCAAGAACCAGCGCGCGGTCAAGCGCAAGGGCAAATCACGCTGCGTTGCAAAGAAAAGCAAGCGACGCCAAAAGCTGGATACCCGCAACAACGGGAAGGCCGCACGATGAGAGGACTCGCCAAGATCTCGGTTGCGGCCTGCCTGACGATGCTTGTTCTGGCAGCACCCGCCCAGGCGGATTTCGGCCTCAACGACTTCGACGTCACGTTCACCAACCAGGACGGCACCCAGGCGCTCCAGGCCGGGTCCCATCCCTTCGCGATGACGACCAGCTTCGGGCTCAACTACTCAGAAGAGACCGGCATACCGCTCCCCGACGGTGAGGTCAAGGACCTGATCACCGAGCAGATCAGCGGCTTCGTTGGCGATGCGACGGCCTATCCGCGCTGCAGGACGATCGACTTCATTACCTCTCGCAGTGCCCAAAGCACTGAGAATAATTGCCCCGATAACACCGCCATCGGGATGACCGGGGCGGCGCTCAGATACCCCTACCTATGGTTTGGCGTCCCCGTGTACAACCTGACCCCGCCACCCGGGGTGGCGGTCCAGCTCGGCTTTTCCATCTTGATGGTAAACGTGGTGATTAACGTCGGCGTTAAGCAGTCCCCCGACCACAACATCGTCGCCAACCTGCCCAAGGTCGCCCAGGCGCTGACCGTCTTCGGAGGCAAGCTGCAGGTCTGGGGCAATCCAGCGAGTCCGGCTCACGACCGCTTCCGTGGTCGTTGTTACGAGGACCAGAGCGGGGGCGTCGTCGTTGCCGAAGGAGATGAGTTCGAATTCGAACCGTCGGCCAATGCGTGCTCGGTCAACACCCCCCAGCGTGCCTTCATCACCCTGCCGGGAAGTTGCAGCGGACCGGCGATGACCTCCTGGGAAGCCGACTCCTGGCAGGAACCGGGCAAATGGGTCTTCGGCTCAACCCTCAGTCATGACGACTCGATTCCGCCCAACCCCCAGGGACTCACTGGTTGCAACAAACTCGGTTTCTCGCCGGGGATGAGCGCAAAGGCGACGACTGCCTCGGCCGAGACCTCGACCGGCCTCGATTTCTCGATCGACTTCGACGACGAAGGGCTGAAGAGCCCTGACGGCCTCGCCCAGTCGACGATCAAGAAGACCGTCGTCACCCTGCCCGAGGGGGTGACCGTCAACCCCTCGATCGGCGAAGGGCTGGGAGTCTGCACCCCAGCTGACCTAGCGCGGGAGACGATCTCCTCGGCTCCGGGAGCGGGTTGCCCCAATCCCTCGAAGATCGGCACGGTCAACGTCGATACGCCCCTGGTCGATCAGCCGATCAAGGGCGACGTCTACCTGGCCCAGCAAGACGACCCGGGCACCAGCGCCCCGAGAGCCGAGAATCCCTTCGACTCTCTGCTTGCCTTCTACATCGTCTTACGAAACAAAGATCTGGGCGTCTTGGTCAAGCTGCCGGCGAAAGTGGAGCCAGATCCAAAGACCGGGCAGCTGGTGACCACGGTAGATGACATCCCCCAGTTCCCCTTCAGTCACTTCGACTTTCACTTTCGCGAAGGCCAGCGTGCTCCGCTGGTTTCTCCATCGGCGTGCGGCACCTACACCACCAAGGCAGAGCTGACCCCATGGTCTAACCCCGCGGCGCCGCGCCCGGTGATCTCGACCTTCCAGATCACCAGCGGCATCGGCGGAGCGGTATGTCCATCCGGTGGCGTCCCGCCCTTCACGCCCGACTTCCAGGCCGGGGCTCTCAACAACAACGCCGGCTCCTTCTCTCCTTTCAACATGCGCTTGCTGAGGGGCGACGGAGAACAGGACATGACCAAGTTCTCCTCGATCCTGCCCCCCGGCGAGCTCGGCTCCCTGAAGGGTGTCGACAAATGCCCCGATGCGGCGATCGCGATCGCCAAGGCAAAGACCGGTAGGCAAGAGCTGGCGAGCCCGTCATGTCCAGCCAACTCTCTGATCGGCCATACCCTGGCTGGAGCGGGGGTGGGGGAGGCGCTCACCTACGTAGGCGGACAGATCTACCTAGCCGGCCCCTACAAAGGCGATCCACTCAGCGTGATCTCGGTCACCCCGGCTGTCGCCGGTCCCTTCGACGCCGGCACGGTCGTCGTCAGGCTGGCTTTGACGCTGAACCCGAAAACGGCCGAAGTCGAAGTCGACGGCGCCGCCTCGGACCCGATCCCCCACATCCTCAAGGGCATCGTCCTGAAGGTCAGGGACCTGCGCGTCTACGTCGACCGGCCCAACTTCACCTTGAACCCGACTTCATGTGAGGAGTCCAGCACCAAAGCGACCCTCTTTGGCTCATACCTGAACGTCTTCGATCCCTCTGACGATGTCCCGGTCGCCCTCAAGAGCCGCTACCAGGCAGCAAGCTGCGCGAGCCTTGGCTTTAAGCCCAGGCTCGCCTTGAACCTCAAGGGCGGCACCAAGCGTGGCGGCCACCCGGGTCTCCTCGCCACCTACACGCCGAGGTCCGGGGATGCAAACGTCAAAGGCCTCGTCGTCCGTCTGCCCAGGTCGGCCTTCCTCGACCAGGCTCACATCCGCACGATCTGCACCAGGGTCCAGTTCGCCGCAGACGCCTGTCCCAAAGGCGCCCAGTACGGCTACATCAAGGCCTGGACCCCCTTGCTCGAGGAGCCGCTGCAGGGCCCGGTCTGGCTGCGCTCCTCCAACCACAAGCTGCCCGACCTCGTCTTCGACCTACATGGCCTCGTCGACGTCGAGGTGGCGACCCGGATCGACTCGGTCAAAGGCGGGATCAGGGCCAGGGTCGAAGAGGCCCCGGACGCGCCTCTCTCCAAAGTCGAATTGAAGATGCAGGGCGCCAACAAGGGTCTGATCGTCAACAGCCGCAACCTCTGCGGGCCCCCTTCGAAGGCCAGCGTGGAATTCAGCGGCCACAACGGCAAGCGGTTCACGAGCAAGCCTGTAATGCGCCCCGATTGCGGGCGGAAGGGCAAGCGGCGGTAGGGAGTGCCAACCGCGAGTGGCGACACGGCGGGGAATGAGCGACGAGGCGCAGCGCCCTGACGATTTCGACACCGCCTTTCAGTCCTCGCTTGCCCACCTTCAGGTCTATGTAGAGACCGCCTGTGCCTCGGAGGGCGACTGGGCTGCCAAGGTCTCGGCTGGTGTGCGCGCCGCCCTCACGTTTGCCGCCGCGAACCCAGCCGCGGCTCAGCTCCTGACCAACGAGGCGATGTCCGGCGGCAAACCTGGCTTCGCCCGCTACGACCGCATGATCGAGCACTTTGCCGAGGCATTGCGGCCCGGCCGGGCCGAGCGACCCACGGGCGAGTGGCTGCCCGAGATAACCGAGAAGACGATGGTGGGGCGCCTCGCGATGCTGATCGCCCAGCGACTCAGCTTGGAGCAGCACGCCGACCTTCCCGCACTTGCCCCGGAGGCGATCCAATTCGTCCTCACACCGTACTTGGGGACCGCCGATGCGAGGCGCGTCGCCTTCGGCAGCTCAGCCTGAGCAGCCCACCGCTAAAGTTGATCGTTCGCCCGGGTAGCTCAGTTGGTAGAGCACTTCCATGGTAAGGAAGGGGTCACGAGTTCGAGTCTCGTCCCGGGCTTCCCTCGCTACGGCTCTTCGCCCCGTGCCTGGCTCAATCGTCGTAGGTCGGTTAGGTCCTCGGGCCGTCCTGCTTGCTGCTTGAGGACGACAAGATCCTCGTAAGAGACCACGCGGACGCTCAGGTCCCCGATTTCGGCTGAGACGGCTGCGGGGGACAGTTTCTCCCAGAGGGCATCCTCGCCAATCCACTGCATCACGTCGAACCGTCCGAGGCGCGTCTGAAGGACCCAGTTTCCGCCCAAAGCCAGGGCAGCGGGATCCAGCGGATCCGGCAGCTCGGCGTCCTCGAACTCCTCCGAACCTTCAACCTCTGCGCCCAGCTGCACGAGCACGCCGGCGAGCCTCCCGAGGTTCTCCGGATCGGGTGACGGCACGACGTCGACATCCTTGGTCGCCCTCACGTAGCCATGGAAGCCGACGGCGACGCCGCCGATCAAGAGGAATTCGACGTTTGCCTCGACAAGGGCCTCGAGGATTCCTTCGATGTCGAGCTCAGGCGCCACGCTGGCGGTGGCCGGCTTCGGAGACCCTGGACATGAACCTGGACAACTCGAATACCTGCTTCATCCGCTGCGCGGGCGTCAGCTCCAAGTAGTCCCGTCGTAGGGCTGCCCGCTCAGCTTTTCCGTCGGGCGTCCAGTTCCCAGTGAGCTTTGGCTTCACAGTCGAGACGGTACAGCGACATGCGGTCAAGGGGGGAGAGATCGGCACGCCTGGGACCTCGGTGGGTGTGGGCAATTTTCAGGGATCGCCACCGCTGGCTGCATTCGTCGACGAGGTCTGGGCGCCGCGCGCTCGTCGCCGCTTGGCGCCAAAGACCTGGGAGCGGGACTCGATTGTCTACGAGAAGCACGTCCGGCCGGCGCTTGGCGAGTTGCCGATCGCCGCGATCGACGTCGAGGTCCTCGTCGAGTGGCAGGACGGTCTGGAAGAAGCCGGCATCGGCGCGCCCACCCTGGCTAAGGCGATGGGCATCACTTCGAGCATCTTCCGCGAGGCCGCGAGACGCCCGCGCAGCACTGGCGTCACCGGCAACCCCGTTGCCCTGCTCGAGAGGCCGAGCGCGAGGCGGCGCAGGCAGCCACTTGTCTGGGGGCCCGTCGTCGTCGAGCGCGTTCGCTTTCAGCTTCTCGCCTGCTCGCGGCGCATTGGCCGTGAAAAGGCCTTGGCCGCAATGCGTGACGCGCTTCTCGTCAGCATGATGGAGATGACCGGTTGCCGGCCGGGCGAGGCTTTGGGGTTGCGCTGGTCGGACATCGGCGGGCGGATCGCGATCGTCCGCAGGCTCAGCGGAAAGGATCTCGCAGAGGGCACGAAGACCGGTCGCCATCGCGGCGTTCCGCTCTTGGAGCCCCTGCGATCGGACCTCGACCAGTTCCGTCGGCTCAGCCGCGACGCCGTCGGCGAGTACGTCTTCCGCACGCCGGCGGGCGGGCACTGGGTCGAGACCGACTGGCGCAACTACCGCTCGCGCCATTTCCACCCGGCGCTCGAGCGCGTCGAATCGGAGTGGGACGGTTGGCGGGCGGGCCTTCCCGATCCCGCTGCCGTTCGTGAGTCGGTCGCCGGCCTCGCCTCCACTCGTCCATACGACCTCGGTCGCCACACCCACTCGGCGCTGATGCTCGCCTCCGGCATGAGCCTGCAGCGCCTAGCCCGCATCCAAGGGCACGGCATCCGCGTCCTCGACGAGGCCTACTCCGAGCAGCTCGCCGAGTTCGAGGAACGTGCCGAGCTCATCGACCCCGTCCGCGAGATCGAAGCGGCCCGGGAGCTGGTCTGGGCTGAGTGAGATGGCCGCGACAGGCCCTACGATCAGGGCCATGGCGACACCGCTGACGACGCGCTCCGAATGGCTGGCAGCGAACCCGCCTCCGGCCAGTCGGCTCTCCCAGACCCTTGCCGGTGTTGCCCCTCGTGTCTGTCGAGGCGAGGACTTCCAACACGCCGTGCGTGAGTTCCTCGATGAGTTCACGTTTCGCGCCGACGATCGCTCACGGGCTGCGGCGATCGCCGAGCGCCCCGGGCCTACCGGAGATGCTCGCTATGACACGTATCTGGGGGCCCTGGCCGAGCACCTGGCCCTTGCATACGACCTCGAGCGGCCCGCCTGGTCGGTCGAGCCGGGGCGCTTTCTGGATCGCTTCTGGTTTGTCAGCGAGGTGCCCGGATTCCGCGCCGTGTCCATCGCCCAGGCCCCGGCCGCCTTCCGGCGGCGCGGGGTTTTCGTGCCCGAGCGCTCCTTGCACCGGATCTGAGCGATGGACCGTGTTGAGATCATCGCAGCGCTGACCGCTCTGGCGGGGGAGCTGCAGCGGCGCGGCACCAGCGCCGACATGTACGTGGTCGGGGGTGCCGCGATCTCGCTTGCCTTCGACGAGCGCCGGGCAACGCGCGATATCGACGCGGTGTTCGAGCCCAAGAACATCGTCTACGAAGCTGCTGCGGTCGTGGCCGAGGAGCGTGGCTTGCCGGCGGGCTGGCTCAATGACGCGGTCAAGGGCTTCCTCGCCGGCGACGACACTGCGGCGACGCCGGTCCTCGACCTGCCGGGGCTGCGCTGCATGACAGCGTCCCCTCGAATCCTGCTGGCGCTGAAGGTTCTGGCGCATCGGGTGGGCGAGGACGAGGACGACCTGCGGCTCCTGGCCGCCGCGCTCGGGCTCGAGCGCGGCGACGAGGTCCTTGCGGTGGCCGAGGAGATCTTCGGCGACCGTCTTGATCCGGCAGCTCGCTTCTTCGTCGAGGAGATCTTCAGCTCCCAGTAGTGGCTACATCGCGCGCTCGAGCGCGACCGACATAGGGCGTCAGCGCGAACTCGATTGCGTCGGGGGCGAGCCCAGCCAGCGTTCTCGCGTCGCCGACCTCGAGGCGTTGGACTATGAGCATGAAGATCCCGCCGGCAAGCGCATCCTCGAGCAGGCTTGGAAGAGCCTCGCCTTCCGGATGCACGTCCCGCCCAGCGGCAAGCAGGCGGGCCAGATGGTCGACCGGCCGCCTCTGGCGGGCGAAATGGCCGCTGCCCTGCGCCAGCGATTCGACCGTCAGCACGTGGGCGGCGACGGGCTCGCTGGCTGCGAACTCGAGCACTGCGCGGATCGCTGCGGCGACCTGCATCGGCCAGTCGTCGAGCTCTTCCGCGCAGGCCGTCTCGACCGCGATCTGCAGCCTCGCGAATGCGGCCTCGAAGTCCCGTGCGAAGTCGACGCTCTGAAGCCGGGGTGGACGGCCTGAAGTCGCTCTCTGGGGCTGCTCCTGTCTCGACATAGGCGGGCCGGGCCCAGCTTTTGGCCGATCGATCGCGATACCCCGCCCGACCGGTGGGCGAGGCGGCCGATCGTCCCCCGCATCGGGCCGGTCGAACACTATAAACCCATATGTCTGATCTGTAAAACCCGATATCTGATTTCGGTACGAGAAGAGCACACAGCGTTGCCGGACCAGACCCACTTGCGGCCTTAAGACAATCACGTTTATCATTCGTGAGACGCCGCAATCGCGGTGGGGGAGTCGAACGGCGCAGGGTCGCGGGGGCGAGCATGGGTGGGAGAGCGCAGCAGCCAGAGGACTTCCCCAATGCATTCGAGTCCGCCTTTGCGCGCCTGCAGGTGTTGCTAGAGATGGCCTGTGTCAGCGGTGGTCCCTGGCCCGAGCGGGTGCGTACGGCGGTCCGGCAAGCGCTCGAGTTCGCCGCCGCCGATCCCGCTACTGCGAGTGTTCTGACCGCGGGCGCCCTGGCACAAGGTAGCGACGGCATCGAACGCTACGAGCGCCTGATGGGGTACCTCGCCCGTCTGCTCGAGGCCGGCCGCGGCGAGAGCCCGCACGGGCCCGATCTGCCACCGACGACAGAGCGCTCGCTGGCCGGCGGCGTCGCCACGATCATCGCCAACCGGGTCGATCGCGGGCGGGCGGACGAGCTGCCCGGGCTGACCGCCGAGGTGGTCCAGTTCATCCTCACTCCTTATATGGGGACCGAGGAGGCGAGGCGTATCGCGACGGCGGGCGACTGGCCGGACAGCCAGCCGGATCGGTAGGCTCCGCCGCCGCATGGACTTCTCGCTGAGCCACGAGCAAGAGGACTTCGTCGCCGCGATCCGCGACTTCTGCGCGCGCGAGTGCGGCACGCAGGAGCAGCGCGAGAAGCTCACCGATGGCCACAAGCTCCACCACAACTTCGACCTCTACAAGCAGATGGCCGAGCTGGGTTGGCTCGGGATCACGATCCCCGAGCGCTACGGCGGCTCGGACGGCTCGATGCTCGACGCCTGCCTCTTCATGGAGGAGACCTCGCGCGGTCTCGCCCCGATCGGCGGCTACGCGACGACGCTGATCGTCGCCGGCGCCACCCAGCGCTTCGGCAGCGAGGAGCAGAAGCAGGAGATCCTCGGCGGCATCGCCGGCGGCGCGGTCGAGGCGATCGCCATGACCGAGCCCGAGGCCGGCTCCGACGTCGGCTCGCTCACCACCTCGGCCGAGCAGGTCGACGGCGGCTTCGTCCTCAACGGGCAGAAGGTCTTCATCTCCAACGCCCACATCGCCGACCACATCCTCGTCGTTTGCCGCACCACCAAGGGCGAGTCCAAGCACGAGGGGCTCTCGATGATCTGGCTCCCGCGCGAGACCAAGGGCCTCGAGATCGTCCCGATCAAGACGATGGGCGGCGAAGAGACCAACACGCTCTACCTGACCGACGTCGAGGCGCCCGCCGACGCCCTGCTCGGCGAGGTCGACCAGGCCTGGACCCAGCTGATGGCTGGGCTCAACGTCGAGCGGCTGATCCTCGCCGCGACGATGCTCGGCATCGCCCAGCGCGCCTTCGACGACGCACTCGCTTATGTAAAGGAGCGCAAGCAGTTCGGCCGTCCGATCGGCTCCTTCCAGGCGCTCCAGCACCGCCTCGCCGATATGGCGACTGAAATCGAGTCAGCCCGCCTGATGACCCGCTGGGTCGCCTCCCTGACCGACGAGGACCCGGGCCGGATGCTGCCGCGCGAGGCCTCGATGGTGAAGCTGCACGTCACCGAGGTCGCCAAACGCGTCTCGGTCGAGGGCATGCAGCTGATGGGCGGTTACGGCTACTCCTCCGAGTACGACATGGAGCGCCTCGTGCGCGTGACGATGGTCTCGACGATCTACGGCGGCACCTCCGAGATCCAGCGCACGATCATCGCCAAAACCCTCGGCCTCTAGCTCATCGCTCGGCGTTTTGTCTTATAACATATATGTTATAATCTCCTGCGTTGACTCCGGGAGAATTGATTCGCACCACCCGCCTTCGAAGGGGTCTTAGCCAGGCACGCCTGGCCCGGCGCGTAGGGACGCGGCAGTCCGCAGTCAGCCGGTTGGAGGCCGATGAGGTGTCGCCAAGCGCCGAGACGCTCGACCTCTGGCTGCGGGCGATGGGCGAGTGCCTCGAATTGGGAGCAGTCTCACCCCACCGAGATTACGATCCGCTGCACCGGAAGGCGGCCGCCGACCGATCGCCGGCGGAGCGGCTCGCGCTTGGTATCTCCTGGAACCGCATGACTGGTCGGCTAGCGGCAGCAGGACGCGAGGCTCGTGGCGGAGACCAATAGTCCGCTCGACGCTGAGCGGATTCTGCGCACTCTCGACGAACGCGAAGTCGATTACGTCCTGATCGGCGGTCTCGCGGTGCAAACGCACGGGCATGTGAGGACGACGAACGACGCCGATCTCATTCCGTCGCCCGATCCAGGCAATTTGCAGCGTTTGGCCGACGCCCTCCGGGACCTCGGCGCCCGTGTCTTGAACCCCGGCCAGGAGGAATTGGAAGTCGACGCAAATATGCTTCCTCGGGCCGTGATCTGGCAATTCGCCACGCGAGACGGAGGCATCGACGTGATGCACGAAGTCCCTGGAGGCCGCTCCTTCGCGGAGCTGAGCGAGAACGCGTTGCGGGTCAGCCTTGGTGATATCGAGGTGCCGGTGGTCAGCCTCGACGATCTGATTCAGATGAAGCTCGCACGCGGTCGGCCCGTTGATCTCGCCGATGTCGCGGCTCTCACGGATCCTGCCGCCGAGCCCGGCGAATAGCGACTCGAGGGCGCTGCGCCCAACCCCCGCTTGGCGCTATTCTGTCGTTCAGCCTCGTGCCTCGGCCCGGGGTTTTCTCTTGTAACGACGTCGTTAGGCAACGAGGAGAACATGGCTCGCGGAGATGTCCGCATCGCAGTAACGCTGGCTTGCGAAGACTGCAAGCGGCGCAACTACCAGACCAACAAGTCGCGGCGAAATTCGCCGGACCGAGTCGAGCTGCGCAAGTACTGCCGCTGGTGCGGCAAGCACACGGCGCACAAGGAGACCCGGTAGGGGCAGATGGCCAAGACCCGCGCACAGCGCAAGGCGGAGAAACGCGCCCGCGAAGCCGAAGCGCAGAAACGCTCCGGCGATAGCCGCAGCTCCGAGTCGCGGGCCCAGCACGACACCCAGGTCCCTGTCTCGGGCGACGTCGCCGAGGTCGAGGCGGTAGAGGCTGGGATCGCCGCCGGCGCGTCCGAAGCCCAGCTCGAGACCCCCGACGCGCCGAAGCCGCGCAGCGTTCGTCGCGCCGAGGCGAAAGCCGCAAAGGAAGCCGAGAAGCGCCAGCGCGAGGACCAGAAGCGCCGCGAGAGCGAGCAGCTCGCCAAGCGCCAGAAGCAGGCGCAGGCGGAAAAGCGCCAGCGCGGCGGCGTCATCGGCTTCCTCGCCTCCTGCTGGGCGGAGCTGCGCAAAGTCCAGTGGCCCGACCGCGACACGCTCGTGCAGGCAACCGCGGTGACGATCGTCTTCGTCGCCGTCGCCGCCGCCTATCTCGGCGCTCTCGACAGCGCCTTCAGCTTCCTCATCAAGCAGATCCTTTAGCGGGATCCCAAGACAAAGGCGACCTCCAGATGTATCGCTGGTACGTGATCAACACCTACTCCGGGCACGAGAACAAGGTCAAGCACAATCTCGAGCACCGGGTTCAAACGATGGCCCAGAACCGCAACGTGCGCCAGGTCGTGGTGCCGACCGAGCAGGTGATGGAGGTCAACAAAGAAGGCCAGAAAGAACCGAAAGAGAAACGGACGATGCCCGGCTACGTCCTGGTCAACATGGAGATGACCGACGACGCCTGGGGCCTGGTCAAGAACACGCCCGGGGTCACCGGCTTCGTCGGCTCCCGCAACAAACCGGTGCCGCTCTCCAAACCGGAGGTCGACCGCCTGCTGCACCGCGAGACCGCCGAGCGGCCGCGGACGCAGGCGCAGTTCTCGATCGGCGAGTCGGTCAAAGTCATCTCCGGCCCGCTCTCCGACTTCTCCGGCGAGATCGCCGAGATCAACGAGGACGCCGCCAAACTCAAGGTGCTGGTTTCGATCTTCGGCCGCGAGACGCCGGTCGAGGTCAACTACGACCAAGTCAAGAAGATCTAGGCCGGCCCGCTACCCTCCCCGATCCCAATGGCGAAAAAAGTCCTCACCCTCATCAAGTTGCAGATCCAAGCTGGCAACGCCAACCCGGCGCCGCCGGTTGGCCCAGCGCTGGGCCAGCACGGCGTCAACATCATGGAGTTCTGCAAGGCCTTCAACGCCCAGACGCAAGCAGAGGGCGGCACGATCATCCCGGTCGAGATCACCGTCTACGAGGACCGCTCCTTCAGCTTCATCACCAAGACGCCGCCCGCCGCGGTGCTGATCCGCGAAGCGATCGGGATCAAGAAGGGCTCGGGCGAGCCGCATGTCAACAAAGTCGGCACGATCTCGATGGACCAGGTCCGCCAGATCGCCGAGCGCAAGATGCCCGACCTCAACGCCAACGACCTCGACGCCGCTTCGAAGATCATCGCCGGCACGGCCCGCTCGATGGGCGTGGACGTCAAATAGGAGACGCGATGGCCCACGGCAAGCGATACCGCAAACAGCTCGGCAAAGTCCAGCGCGAGCGCGAGTACCCGCCGGTCGAGGCGATCTCGCTGATCAAGGAGACGGCCAGCGCCGGCTTCGACGAGACGGTCGAGCTGCATATGCGGCTCGGCGTCAACGTCCGCCACGCCGAGGAGCAGCTGCGCGGCACCCTCGCCCTGCCCCACGGGCTCGGCAAAGACGTGACGGTCGCGGTCTTCGCCGAAGGCCAGCAGGCGCGCGACGCCGAGTCGGCGGGCGCGGACTTCGTCGGCGGCCAGGACCTGGTCGAGAAAGTCCAGGAGGGCTGGACCGGCTTCGACGTCGCGATCTCGACCCCCGACATGATGAAATCGGTCGGCCAGCTCGGCCGCGTGCTCGGCCCGCAGGGCCTGATGCCGAACCCCAAGGTGGGGACGGTCACCGACGACATCGAGAAGGCCGTCGGAGAGTCGAAGTCGGGCAAGATCGAGTACCGCACCGACCGCCAGGCGATCATCCATCTGGCGATCGGCAAGGCCAGCTTCGACGAGCAGAAACTGCTCGACAACTGCCTCGCCGTGATCGACGAGGTCGTCCGTGCAAAACCTTCCTCATCGAAGGGCAAGTACATCCTTTCGGCGACGCTGACGACGACCATGGGTCCCGGGATCCGGGTCGACGCGGGCAAGACCGGCGAGCGCGAGGCGAGCGGCGGCGCAGCGGCTGAGGCGCCGAGCGAGACCACCGAGGCCGCACCGGAGCCGGCAACCGCCTAAACTCCCCCGCCGCGCGACCCCGAGACCACCGGCAGGGCACTGCCCAGAAGCCCGGTGCAGGCGAACGATGAACAGAGACGAAAAGGCACAAGCAATCGAGGAGATCGCCGCCCAGATCGAGGGCGCCGAAGCGATCTTCGCGGTCGATTACCGCGGCATCAGCGTGCCGCAGGCGGCCGAACTGCGTGGCAAGCTGCGCGAGGCCGATGCGAGCTTCCGCATCGTCAAGAACCGGCTGACCAAACGGGCCGCCGAGCAGGTCGGCGAGGACCGCCTGGCCGAATTCCTCCAGGGCCCGACCGCGCTGACCTTCGTCCGCGGCGACACCGCCCAGGCCGCGAAAGCGATCTCGACCTTCAACAAGGAGCACGAGGTCCTCACCTTCAAGGGCGGCTTCATGGGCGACCTCGGCCTCGACGAGGAAAAGTTCAAGTCGATCGCCCGCCTGCCCGCCCGCGAAGTTCTCGACGGCCAGCTCGCCGGCGTAGTCGCCAGCCCGCTAACCGGCCTGGTCCGCGGGCTAGGCTCGATGATCCAGGGGCTTGCCTTGCAACTGGGCCAGATTGCCGAGAAGGGCTTGGTCTCAGGGGAGGCTCCTGCCGAGCCACCCGCCGCTGAGGAGGCGCCAGCAGCTGAGGAGCCCACCAGCTCCTCGCCGCCAGCCGAAGACGCCGATGCACCCGACGCTGCGGAGGACGCAGACGCTTCTCCCGCATCGACAGGACCCGCGGCCGAGGGGTCTGAGCAGGACGACACTTCAGAGCAGGATGAGACTTCGAACACTGACGACGACAGCAAGGAAGAGGAGTAGATGGCTACCAAAGTCAAAACTGAGGATTGGATCGAGGAGCTGAAAGGCATCTCGGTGCTCGAGCTCTCCGAGCGGATCAAAGCGCTCGAGGAGGAGTTCGGCGTGTCGGCGACCGCGGTCGCCGCTGCGGCGCCCGCCGCTGCAGGAGCCCCGGCTGGCGACGGCGACGGCGGTGGAGAAGAGTCCTCCACGGTCGACGTGGTACTGACCGAGGTCGGTGGCCAGAAAGTGCCGGTGATCAAGGTCGTCCGCGCCGCCACCGGGCTCGGCCTGAAAGAGGCCAAGGCGATCGTCGACGAGGCGCCGAAAGCGATCAAAGAGGGCATCGAACGCGACGAAGCCGAGAAGATCAAGGGAGAACTCGAGGAGGCAGGCGCCACCGTCGAGCTCAAATAAAGCCCGATCTTGCGCGGTCGGACCCCGGGCGGGGAGCCGACTGCGCAGCCGAGCGACCGCGTGTGTTATTTTCCGTGGTCGCGCGCCCGTTGTCACCCCCTGCCCGTATCTGCGCTGTATCCACGTCCCTCTGACCGTCTGAGGAGTCGCCGACTTTGGCACGTTCCAACGCTGCCCCCGTAACCCGTAGGAGTTTCTCCCGACTACAGAACCCCCTCGAAGTCCCCCACCTGATCGATATCCAACGTCGCTCCTTCGAGGAGCTGACGGATCCGAAGGCGGGCGGGCTGCGAGAGACGATCAACGACATATCCCCGATCGAGGACTACACGGGGAATCTCGCCATCGTCTTCAGCGAGTTCAAATTCGAGGATCCGCCGCACTCGATCGAGGAGTGCCGCGAGAAGGACATGACGTACTCACGGCCGCTGACGGCGACCGTCGCTTTCCAGAACAAGGAGACCGGCGAGATCCGCGAGCAGGCTGTCTTCATGGGCGATTTCCCGTGGATGACCGAGCGCGGCACCTTCATCATCAACGGCACCGAGCGCGTCGTCGTCACCCAGCTCGTGCGTTCGCCCGGCGCTTACGTGATGGCGCCGAAGGATCCTGAAAAACAGGTCTTCATCGCCAACCTGATGCCGGCTCGCGGCTCCTGGCTGGAGCTCGAAGTCGACAAAAAAGGCAAAGTCTTCGTCCGCATCGACCGCAAGCGCAAACTGCCGGTGACGGTGCTGCTGCGCGCGATGGGCTACGTCGAGGACGAGCAGATCCTCAAGATGTTCGACAACTCGGTCTACCTCAGGCACACGGTCGAGGCCGACACCGAGGCGACCCGCTCAGAAGAAGGCGCCCTGATCGAGCTGTTCAAAAAGCAGCGCCCGGGCGAGCCGCCCTCGGTCGACGCCGCCAAAGCGCTGCTCGAGCAGCTCTTCTTCGACCCCAAGCGCTACGACCTCACCAGGGTCGGCCGCTACAAGCTCAACGCCCGGCTCGACCTCGACATCGACCTCGACAACCGGGTCCTCACCCACGACGACATCATCGCCCTGATCAAGGAGCTGGTGAGCCTGCCGAAACTGCTCGGGATCCCCGAGGAGATCGACGAGGAGCACCCGATCAAAGACTACGCCGCGGAGGCGATCACCTACCCGCGCGAGCCGGTCGCCGAGCACCTCGACGAGTACGAGCACTTCGGCAACCGCCGCCTGCGCACCGTCGGCGAGCTGATCCAGGAGGCCTTCCGGATCGGCCTCTACCGGATGGAGCGAGTCGTCCGCGAGCGGCTGACCACCGAAGACGCTGACGCGATCACGCCGCAGACGATCATCAACATCCGCCCGGTCGTGGCGGCGCTGAAGGAGTTCTTCGGCTCCTCGCAGCTGTCGCAGTTCATGGACCAGACCAACAGCCTCTCCGGGCTTACCCACCGGCGCCGGCTCTCGGCCCTGGGCGCCGGCGGCCTGACCCGTGAGCGGGCCCCGATCGAGGTCCGCGACGTGCACCCGACCCACTACGGCCGGATGTGCCCGATCGAGACCCCGGAGGGCCCGAACATCGGCCTGATGGGCTCGCTTGCCTCCTACGCCGAAATCTCCGAGCACGGCTTCGTCACGACCCCCTACCGGGTGGTCGAGGACGGCGTCGTCACGGACAAGATCGTCCACTACGACGCCACTCAGGACGAGGACAAGGTGATCGCCCAGGCGAACTCCGAGTTCGACCCGAAGACGGGCAAGCTGAAAGGGACCCAGGTCCTGGTCCGCGCCGGTGAGCAGGAGTACGCCACCGCGGCGCCCAAGGAAGTCGACCTGATGGACGTCTCGCCGACCCAGATCTGGTCGGTGGCGACGGCCCTGATCCCGTTCCTCGAGCACGACGACGCCAACCGGGCGCTGATGGGCTCGAACATGCAGCGCCAGGCTGTGCCGCTGCTGAAACCGGAGCCGCCGCTGATCGGCACCGGCATGGAGCGCCGCGCCGCGGTCGACACCGGCGACGTGACCCTCGCCAAGGAGGACGGTGAGGTCACCCACGTCGACTCCGAGTCGATCGTCGTCACCTCGGGCTCGAAGAAAGACGAGTACCCGCTGCACAAGTTCATGCGCTCCAACCAGGGCACGATCATCCACCAGCGGCCGATCGTCTCCAGCGGCCAGAAGGTGAAGAAGGGCGACGTGCTGGCCGACGGCTCCTCGACCGCCGGCGGCGAGATCGCCCTGGGCAAGAACTGCCTGGTCGCCTTCATGTCCTGGGAGGGCTACAACTTCGAGGACGCGATCATCCTCTCCGAGCGCCTGGTCAAGGACGACGAGATGACCTCGATCCACATCGAGGAGTACGAGATCGACGCCCGCACGACCAAGCTCGGCGACGAGGAGATCACCCGCGACATCCCGAACCGCTCGGAGGAGAGCCTGCGCAACCTCGACGAGCGCGGCATCGTCCGCGTCGGCGCCGAGGTGATCTCGGGCGACCTGCTGGTCGGCAAGGTGACGCCGAAGGGCGAGACCGAGCTGACCGCCGAGGAGAAGCTGATCCGCGCGATCTTCAAGGAGAAGGCGCGCGAGGTCCGCGATACCTCGCTCAAGGTTCCGCACGGCGAGGGCGGCGTCGTCATCGACGTGCTCACCTTCAGCCGCGACGACGGCGACGACCTGCCGCCCGGCGTCAACGACCTGGTCCGCGTCTACGTCGCGACCAAGCGCAAGATCGCCGAGGGCGACAAGCTCGCTGGCCGCCACGGGAACAAGGGTGTGATCTCGAAGATCGTGCCCGAAGAGGACATGCCTCACCTCGCAGACGGCACCCCCGTCGACGTCATCCTCAACCCGCTCGGCGTGCCGAGCCGGATGAACATCGGCCAGGTGCTCGAGACGCACCTCGGCTGGGTCGCCGGCAACGGTTGGTACGACGACGGCTCCGAGGCCTACAAGCAGGCCCACTCCGACGAGGGCGATGGCCGCGTCTACGTGGCCACCTCGGTCTTCGACGGCGCTAGCGTCGAGGACGTCGACGATGCGCTGGTCGCATGGCAGGAGCAGAACGAAGAGCGCGGCGTCGACCTCGGCGTCGACAAGCGCGAGCGTGCCGGCGCCCGCGCCGAGGGCACGATGCAGCTCTACAACGGCCGCACCGGCGAGCCCTACGAGGGCAAGGTCACGGTCGGCTACATGTACATCCTCAAGCTCCTGCATCTCGTCGACGACAAGATCCACGCCCGCTCGACCGGCCCCTACTCGCTCGTCACCCAGCAGCCGCTGGGCGGCAAGGCGCAGTTCGGCGGCCAGCGCTTCGGCGAGATGGAGGTCTGGGCCCTGGAGGCCTACGGCGCGGCGTACACGCTGCAGGAGATGCTCACGGTCAAGTCCGACGACACGGTCGGCCGGGTCAAGGCCTACGAGGCGATCGTCAAGGGCGAGAACATCCCCGAGCCCTCGATCCCGGAGTCCTTCAAAGTGCTGCTGAAGGAGATCCAGAGCCTCTCGCTCGACGCCAACGTCGTCTCCGAAGGCGGCGACGTCGAGATCTCCGAGGAGGACGACGACCTGCTGAAAGCGGCCGAGGAGCTGGGCATGGACCTGACCGGGGTCCGCGCCGAGGGCTCCAACGGGGCCGCTGACGAGAAAGAGGAGCAGGTGGTCGCCGAGGGCGAGGGCGGCAGCGGTGACGGAAACGGAAGCGGAGCTACGGCCGACGGGGCCGAGGCCGAGGCCAAAGAAGAGACGAAGGTGGAGGACTGATGATCGACATCAACAACTTCGACGCGATCGAGATTGGCCTCGCTTCCTCGAAGAAGATCCGCTCCTGGAGTTGGGGAGAGGTCACCAAGCCGGAGACGATCAACTACCGCACGCTGAAGCCGGAGAAAGACGGCCTCTTCTGCGAGCGCATCTTCGGTCCGACCAAGGACTGGGAGTGCTACTGCGGCAAGTACAAGCGGGTCCGCTACAAGGGCATCGTCTGCGAGCGCTGCGGCGTCGAGGTGACCCGCTCCAAGGTCCGCCGTGAGCGCATGGGTCACGTCGACCTCGCTTCGCCGGTCTCCCACATCTGGTTCTTCAAGGGCGTGCCGAGCCGGATCGGCTACCTGATCGACATGGCTCCCAAAGAGCTGGAGAAGGTTCTCTACTTCGCCGCTTCGATGGTGACCTGGGTGGATACCGAGGCGCGGGACAAGGATCTCGGCAAACTCGAGAAAGAAGTGAAAAAAGTCACCGACGGCTATGCGGCCGAACAGCAGAAACGGACGCAGGAGCTGGCTGAGTCGCTCGAGCGGCGGGTCAAGTACCTCGAAGAGGGCGGCCAGGAAAAGTTCGACGACGACGATCACATCTGGGCCGACTCGCTGAAGCTGACCGCGACGCAGCTGCGCAAGCTGAAGGACGACGAGCGCGCCAAACTGATCAAAGAACTGCGCAAAACGTTCGAGGCGGAGATCTCCGACACCGAGGCCTACATCGAAGAGGCGATCGAGCGGATGGACGAAGTCTGGAAGATCTTCACCGAGATGAAGCCGAAGGACGTCGTCAACGACGAGACGGTCTTCCGCGAGCTGAAGGACCGCTTCGGCTCGCCCTTCGGCTGGGGCGAGTACTTCCGCGGCGGCATGGGCGCCGAAGCGGTGCGCGACCTGCTCGAACAGGTCGATCTCGAGGCCGAATGCGAGGAGCTCGAGCAGACGATCAACAGCTCCAAAGGCCAGAAACAGGCGCGCGCCGTGAAGCGCCTGAAGGTCGCCTCCGCCTTCCTCAAATCCGACAACAAGCCGGACTGGATGATCCTCGACTCCGTGCCGGTGATTCCGCCGGAGCTGCGCCCGATGGTGCAGCTCGATGGCGGCCGCTTCGCCACCTCGGACCTCAACGACCTCTATCGCCGCGTGATCAACCGCAACAACCGGTTGAAAAGGCTGCTCGACCTCGGCGCACCCGAGATCATCGTCAACAACGAGAAGCGGATGCTGCAGGAGGCCGTCGACGCGCTTTTCGACAACGGCCGTCGCGGCCGCCCGGTCACCGGGCCGGGCAACCGCCCGCTGAAGTCGCTCTCGGACATGCTCAAGGGCAAGCAGGGTCGCTTCCGCCAGAACCTGCTCGGCAAGCGCGTCGACTACTCCGGCCGCTCGGTGATCGTCTCCGGCCCGAGCCTGCAGCTGCAGCAGTGCGGCCTGCCGAAGCTCATGGCGCTGGAGCTCTTCAAGCCATTCATCATGGCCCAGCTGGTCGAGCGCAAAGCGGTGCAGAACATCAAGGCGGCCAAGAAGATGGTCGAGTCGATGGTGCCCGAGGTCTGGGATGTGCTCGAGGAAGTCATTCACGAGCACCCGGTGCTGCTCAACCGCGCGCCGACCCTGCATCGCCTCGGCATCCAGGCCTTCGAACCGATTCTGGTCGAGGGCAAGGCGATCCAGGTTCACCCGCTCGTCTGCCACGCTTTCAACGCCGACTTCGACGGCGACCAGATGGCGGTCCACGTGCCGCTCTCCGCCGAGGCCCAGGCCGAGGCGCGGGTGCTGATGCTCTCGGCCAACAACATCCTCTCGCCGGCCCACGGCGCGCCGCTGGCGACGCCGACCCAGGACATGGTGCTGGGGATCTACTACCTCACCTACGGCCCCTCGGCCGACGAGCTGGCCAAGCGCGACGACGAGCTGAAGAAGGGCAAGAGCCCCAACGGCGACGCGCCGAAGGTATTCCGCTCCTCACAGGAGGCCGAGCTCGTCTACGAGAACGGCGGCTGCAAGCTGCACGACCTGGCCGAGTACCGGCAGGCTGGGCACGAGCACTTCCTGACCACGGTCGGGCGGATCATCTTCAACGAGAAGATCGAACGCGCCCTCTCGGACGCGCTCGGCGACGAGTTCGACCCGGAGCGCTTCGTCTTCGCCAACCAGGCGCTGAAGAAGCGCGACGTCAACGAGATGGTCTCCGACCTGGTCGAGGCTTACGGAGCGCCGGCGGTCTCGCGGGTGCTGGACGCCTTCAAGGACCTCGGCTTCCACTACGCCAGCCAGGCGGGAATCACGGTTGCCAAGAACAACGTCGTCTCGCCGCCCAGCAAGGCGGAGATCCTCGATCGCTACGAGAAGCAGACGGCGGCGATCCAGGGCCAGTACGACGACGGCTACATCACCGCCGAGGAGCGCCACGAGGCGGTCACCGGGGAATGGAACAAAGCAACCGACGAGGTCGCCCAGGCGATGGAGGACAACCTCGACGAGCTCAACCCGATTTTCATGATGGCCAACTCGGGCGCCCGCGGCTCGTTCAAACAGATTCGCCAGCTGGCCGGGATGCGCGGCCTGATGGCCAATCCGAAAGGCGAAATCATCGAGCGGCCGATCAAGGCCAACTTCATGGAGGGCCTCTCGGTACTCGAGTACTTCATCTCCACCCACGGCGCCCGAAAGGGACTGGCCGATACGGCGCTGCGCACGGCCGACTCGGGCTACCTGACCCGGCGCCTGGTCGACGTCGCCCAGGACGTGATCGTCCGCGACGAGGACTGCAAGACCAAAGAACACATCGAGATGGCGCTGCGCAAGGACGACGGCTCGCTCAACGACAATCTCTTTGGCCGCCTCGCGGCGAAAAAGCTCGAAACCAAGCGCGGTCGTGAACTGCTCAAGCGCAACCAGGAGATCACCCTCCCGGACGTCGAGGCGATCGCCGAGGCCTTCGGCGACGAGGAGATCACGATCCCGGTCCGCTCGACGCTGAAGTGCGAGGCCGAGTCCGGCGTTTGCCGGGCCTGTTACGGGGTCGCTCCGGCGACCGGGTCGACCGTCGACATCGGCGACGCGGTGGGAATCATCGCCGCCCAGTCGATCGGCGAGCCCGGCACCCAGCTGACCATGCGCACCTTCCACACCGGCGGCGTCGCCGGCCAGGACATCACCCAGGGCCTGCCGCGCATCGTCGAGCTCTTCGAGGCGCGTAAACCGAAGGGCCTGGCGCAGATGGCCGAAGAGGCCGGCAAGGTCTCGGTCGAGGAAACCGACAAAGCGCTGAAAGTGATCATCACCGAGTCGAGCGGCGAGGAGCACAGCTACAGCTTCCCGCCCCGCACCCGACTGCATGTCACCGATGGCGAGAAGGTCGAGGTCGGCCAGCAGCTCAACGAGGGCTCGCTGTACCCGGCTGACCTGCTCGCGATCCGCGGCCGCACCGATGTCGAGCTCTACCTCGTGGCCGAGGTGCAGAAGGTCTACCGGGCCCAGGGCGTCGACATCAACGACAAGCACATCGAGCTGATCGCGCGGCAGATGCTGCGGAAGACGCGGATCGACTCGAAGGGCTCGACCGAATTGCTGCCCGGCCAGCTCGAGGACCGAGGCGCGCTCAAACGACTCAACAAACAGATCAAGGCGGACGGCGGCACCGCGGCCAAAGGCGAGGAGGTCATCCTCGGGATCACCAAGGCCTCGCTGGCGACCGAGTCGTTCCTCTCTGCCGCCTCCTTCCAGGAGACGACCAAGGTGCTCACCGATGCGGCGCTGGAGGGCAAACGCGACAAGCTGGTCGGCCTCAAGGAGAACGTCATCATCGGCAAGCTGATCCCCGCCGCAACCGGGCTCAAGCACTACCGGACGCTGGCGGTCGAGCCGGCGATCCCGATCGAGCCGCCCACCGACGACGACCTGCTCGACGAAGACGAGCTGGCCGCCGAGCTGGGTGTCGACGGGGACGAGGCGCCGGTGGAGAGCTTCGGGCCTTCGTTCGCCGAGGAGCTCGAGGAGCTGGCGCAGGAGATCGAGTCGAACTCGGAGGACAAACCGTCGTAGCCACTTAGGTGGGGGAGGGACCGGGGTGTCCCTCCCGCTTGCTGGGCTTCGCT
>JBEVMR010000072.1:0-15460 GCA_040508545.1 Solirubrobacterales bacterium | reverse complement strand
GACCTGCGGCGCGCCGCGCGACCTGCTGGCCGATGCGACCGAAGCCGAGCACGCCGAGCGTCTTGTCCGCCAGCTCGAGCCCGCCGTAGCGGGAGCGCTCCCAGCGCCCCTCCTTCAGGGCGGCGTGCGCCTGCGGGATGTTGCGCGTCAAGGCCATCAGGAGCCCGACGGTATGCTCGGCCGCCGAGATGACCGTGGACTCGGGCGCGTTCGCGACGACGATGCCCCGGCGCGTGGCTGCGTCGACGTCGACGTTGTCGACCCCCACGCCCGCGCGCCCGATCACCTTCAGCCGGTCGGCCCGCTCGATCAGCTCGGGAGTGACCTGGGTCGCGGAGCGGACCAGGATCGCGTCGTAGCCCCCGATCGCCTCGCGCAGCTCGTCGTCGGACATCTCCAGCCCGAGGTCGACCTCGAAGCTCTCGCGCAGCAGCTCGACCCCGGAGTCGGCGATCTTCTCCTTGACGAGGACTTTCACGACCGCGCCTCGGGCACGTTCTCGATCACCCAGTCGACGCAGGCGGTGAGCGCCTCGACGTCGGTTGGCTCGACCGCCGGGAACATGCCGACGCGAAGCTGGTTGCGGCCGAGCTTGCGGTAGGGCTCGACGTCGACGATGCCGTTGGCGCGCAGCGTCGACGCCACCACGGCGGCGTCGACAGGGTCGGCGAAGTCGATCGTGCCGACTACGAGCGAGCGCTTTGCCGGGTCGACGACGAACGGCGAGGCGAAATCGCTTGCCTCTGCCCAGCCATAGAGATGACCGGAGGAGGCGCTGGTGCGCTGGACGCACCAATCGAGACCGCCGCCGGCAAGCATCCACTCGACCTGGTCGCCGAGCAGCAGCAGGGTGGCCAGGGCCGGCGTGTTGTAGGTCTGGTTCTTGCGCGAGTTCTCGAGCGCCGTCTGCAGCGAGAGGAAGGCGGGCTGCCAGCGGCCGTCGGCGCCGTCGAGCCGCTCGATGCGCGCGATCGCCGCCGGGCTCAGCGCGGCCAGCCAGAGGCCGCCGTCGGCGCCGAAGGCCTTCTGCGGGGCGAAGTAGTAGACGTCGGCCTGCGAGGCGTCGAGCGGGAGGCCACCGGCGCCCGAGGTGGCGTCGACGAGGACGAGCGCGTCGCCGGCGTCCGCTGGGCGCTGCACGTCGACCATCACCCCGGTGGAAGTCTCGTTGTGAGCCCAGGCGATGACGTCGGCGGCGGGGTCGGCAACGGGATTGGGGGCGTCGCCCGGCTCGGCATCGACCACGATCGGGTCACCGAGAAACGGCGCGCCGGTCGTCACCTTGGCGAACTTCTGCGAGAACTCGCCATAGGTGAGGTGGAGGGCGCGCTCCTCGACCAGCCACGCCGCGGCGGCGTCCCAGAAAGCGGTGGTGCCGCCGTTGCCGAGCGCGATCTCGTAGCCGTCGGGCAGGCCGAGCAACTCACCGAGGCCGTCGCGAACACGGCCGACCAGATCACGAACCGGCGCCTGCCGGTGTGACGTGCCCATCAGCGCGGCGCGCTCGGCGAGCTTGGACAGCGCCTCCGAGCGGACCTTCGAAGGCCCGCAGCCGAAGCGGCCGTCGGCCGGCTTGAGCTCGGCGGGGATCTGGACTGTCTCGGTCGTGGCGGCCATCGCGGCGGCCAAGGTTATTGACCCACGCGGGTGGACTGAGGCTGAACACCTCTATAGGGTCGCCACCAGCGCTCCATTTCGGTCGATGTTGGTGGAGCGATCAAACAACCAGGAGGGGAATTTGGCAACTGAAGTTTTCGTCGCGGGCAGTGATCTCCGGGCAAAGATCAGGAATCCGTGGGGTGTTTTCGGCTTGAGCATCATCACGCTTGGCATCTACACGATCTTCTGGTGGTACTACGTCAATCGTGAGCTGAGGGACCTCGGGCAGGCCAAGCGGGTCTCCGGGTTGGGCGACAACCCCTGGCTTTCCACTGCCGCCTACATCGCGGGTGGGTTCCTCTTTTACATCCCAACGATCTGGACCATCGTTACGACCACCCGCCGTATCCAGGCGGCACATCGCGTCACTCAACAAGCTGAGATTTTGAACGGGTGGCTGGCGGCCCTCGTCTGGATCTTTACCTTGGGGTTTGGCGGCCCCGTCTTTACCCAGTACCAAATGAACCGCCTGTGGAACGACCAATCCGTCGCCCAACCGGTTCTCAGCGGCGCATCGGCCGGCGATGGCTCGGGAGTCATCTCCGAGCAGGAGCCCGAAGTCGATAAGGCCCAAGTCCTTCCCGGTGACAGCGATCAGAAAGGAACGCTATGAGCGAAGGCATCGAGAGAGGCAGTGGCTACGCGGTCGCCAACCTCAACGATCTCGGCGAGGGATATGGCTTCCGCAAGATCCGCAAGGAGCTGGGCGTGACCGCCTTCGGCGCCAACGCAATTGTCATCCCGCCCTCTTACGAGACCGGCAGCCACCTCCACGAGGAGCAGGAGGAGCTCTACTTCCTGCACAGCGGCCGTATCGCGATCGAGTTCGGCGACGGCACGAGCCACGAGCTCGAGGCAGGCGGCCTGGCTTGGGTCGACGCCCCAACCGTGCGCAAGATCCGCAACCTGAGCGACTCCGAGGACGCGGTCTACGTGGTCGTCGGCGGCAAGGACGGCTACGTGGGTCGGGACGGCAAGCTGCCGCCGGGCGAGGAGTCCCAGTTCGGCAGTGACGGTCCTCCGGGGGCCTAGCCCGGTGGGGGCGGAAGCCCGGCTGTCCCTTTTTCGAATTGATGTCGCACGCGCGCTTCGCGCGCTTGGCGACTGAGGTTGAGCGCGGCTGCGCCGCGCAGGAAACAGATTGCATTCGGCCACATTCGAAAAAGGGACAACCGGGCTTCCATCCACAGCAGCTGACCCAAGGAGCGGAAGCTTCCGCAAACGCGGGACACCTCTGAAGCTCAAGCTGGGAAGCCGCGACCTCAGAGGGGAAGCGGAACAGCTCGTGAGATGGGCAGGCTGAACGCGTCGAACCCGAGTTGGAGAAGCTGAATGCTTTCGTCAGCGAGGTCGAGAGTGAATGTGCTCGTGAGCCGGGAGGCGGTGTGCCTCTCCGGGAATGTCGCCGAAGGCGGCGATATGCAATCTGTCTTCTGCGCGGCGGTAGCCGCGCTCAACCTCAGTCGCACAGCCCCGAAGGGGCGCGCGACATCAATTCCCGGAGAGGCGCACCGCCTCCCGGCCCTACCGACCTAGAACTCGGTCTCGATCCAGGGCATCATCTTGCGGAGGTCGCCGCCGACCTCCTCGACTTCGTGCCCCGCCCCCTCCTCGCGCATCCGCGAGAGGTTCTCGCCACCGGCCCGGTTCTCCGCGATCCACTCCTTGGCGAACTCGCCCGACTGGATCTCGCCGAGGATCTGCTTCATCGCCGCCCGCGACTCCTCGCCGATGACGCGTTTGCCGCGGGTCATGTCGCCGTACTCGGCGGTATTGGAGATCGAGTAGCGCATCCCCTGGATCCCCTTCTCGTACATCAGGTCGGCGATCAGCTTTAGCTCGTGCAGGCACTCGAAGTAGGCGAGGCGCGGGTCGTAGCCGGCCTCGACCAAGGTCTCGAACCCGGCCCGGACCAGCTCGGAGGCGCCGCCGCAGAGCACCGCCTGCTCGCCGAAGAGGTCGGTCTCGCACTCGTCTTTGAAGGTCGTCTCGATCACCGCGGCGCGGCCGCCGCCGATCCCCGAGGCGTAGGCGAGGACGAGGTCGTGAGCGGCGCCACTGGCGTCCTGGTGGACGGCCATCAGGCAGGGCACGCCGGTCCCTTCCTCGTACTGGCGGCGGACGAGGTGGCCGGGTCCCTTGGGAGCGACCATGCCGACGTCGACGCCCGGCGGGGGCGCGATCTGCTCGAAGTGGACAGCGAAGCCGTGGGCGAAGAGCAGCAGGTTGCCGGGGGCGATCCCGTCGGAGATCTCCGCCTCCCAGAGCTCGGCCTGTTTCTCGTCGGGGAGCAGCACCATGACGACGTCACCGCGGCTGGCGGCTTCGGCGATGTCGAGAACCTCGAGCCCGGCCTCTTCCGCCTTGGCCCGGCTGGAGGAGTCGGGGCGCAGGCCGACGACGACGTCGACGCCTGAGTCCTTCAGGTTGAGGGCGTGAGCGTGGCCCTGCGAGCCGTAGCCGAGGATGGCGACGGTCTTGCCCTCCAGCTTCGAGAGGTCGGCGTCCTTGTCGTAGAAGATGTCGTCGGTTTTCATGGCTGGTGAGGCTATCGGAGGGCCCTGCGCAGCAGCTTGCCCGAGGGCGTTCGCGGCAGCGCCGCGGCCAGCTCGACCCGCTTCGGCACCTTGAAGCCGGCCAGCGACTCGGCGCAGTGGCGACGCAGCTCGTCCGGCGTTGCCCTGGACCCGTCGCGCAGCACCACGACCGCGGTCACCGCCTGCTGCCACTCGGGGTCCTCGCGGCCGACGACGGCGGCATCGGCGACCTCGGGGTGCCTGAGGAGCACCTGCTCGACTTCGGCGGGGACCACGTTCTCGCCGCCGCTGACGATCATGTCGTCGATCCGGTCCTCGACGTAGAGGAAGCCGTCCTCGTCGATCCGGCCGAGATCACCCGTGTGCAGCCAACCGTCGGCATCGACCCGGCTCGGCGCGACGGTCGGCCCCTGGACGAGGATCTCGCCGTTGCTTATCCGCAGGTGCGTGGTGAGGAGCGGTCGCCCGGCGGAGCCGAGCTTGCGCTGGGCCTCCGCCGGGGCGAGGGTCGTGACCTGCGAGCAGGCCTCGGTCAGGCCATAGGTCTGGACCACCGTGGCGCCGCGCCGCGCCGCCTCCTCCAGCGGCTCTTCGGGCACCGGCCCACCGCCAACCAGGATCGCGCGCGGGCCGGAGAGGTCGGCGCCGGCCTCGAGCAGCCGGGTCAGCATCGTCGTCACCAGGGAGACGACCGAGATCTCGTCCCGCTCGAGGGCGGCCGCAACCCGATCGACGTCGAAGCCGTCGTGCAGAACCGCGGTCGTCCCATAGATCACCGAGCGCATCACGATGCTGAGCCCCGCGATATGGCTCAGCGGCATGCAGCAGAGCCAGCGGTCGCTGGGCTCGACCCCGATCGTGAAGCCGGAGCCGACCGCGCTCCAGAGGAAGTTGCCGTAGGTGAGCTCGACCGGGTCGGGCGTGCCGGTGCTGCCGCTGGTCAGCACCCGGCAGCAGGGCGCGTCCATGTCGTGCTCCCCGAGCAGCGGCAGGTCGGCCTCGGTCTGGGTCAGCTCGCCAGGGTCGCTGAGGTCGACGGTGGGCTCCTCGGTTGCGATCACCGCGGCGCGCTCCGCCGGGGTCAGGCGTGGGCTGAGTGGCAGCAGCACCGCGCCGACCTTCATCAGCGCGTGGACGAGGACGACCTGCTCGCGGCGCGGCTGCATGGTTAGGGCCGCGACCGAGCCACGCCGCACGCCGTGCGCCTCGAGGCGGCGCGCCACCCAGGTCGCCTCCGCCTCGAGCTCGGCGTAGGTGACCTCAGCACCGTCCGCGATCAGCGCGGTGCGGTCGGGGCAGGTCTGTGATCTCTGGGCGAGCCAGTCGTCGAGCTTCATCGGCCGGATATCGTGCCCATCATGCCCCAACGCCACAAGGAAGCCCCGCCCGCAGAGGAGCTCTACGCGCCGATCGAGTGGGCGGCTGCCGGCGAGTACGAGGACATTCGCTACGAGAAGGCCGACGGAATCGCCAAGATCACGATCGACCGGCCGCAGGTGCTGAACGCCTTCCGCCCGCAGACGCTGATCGAGGTGTCCGCCGCGATGGAGCTGGCCCGCGAGGACGCCGAGGTTGGTGTGATCGTCCTCACCGGCGAGGGACAGAAGGCCTTCTGCTCCGGTGGCGACCAGTCGGTTCGCGGCGACACCGGCTACGTCGCCGAGGGCGCCTCGATCGGTCGCTTCCACGTCACCGACCTGCAGGTGCAGATGCGGCGCCTGCCGAAGCCGGTGGTGGCGATGGTGGCCGGCTGGGCAATCGGCGGCGGTCACATCCTGCACCTCTGCTGCGACCTCACGATCGCCGCCGACAACGCACGCTTCGGGCAGACCGGGCCGCGGGTCGGCTCCTGGGACGGCGGCTTCGGCGCCTCCCTGATGCGCGACCTGATCGGGACCAAGAAGGCGAAGGAGCTCTGGCTGCTCTGCCGCCAGTACGACGCCGCGGAGGCGCTGGAGATGGGCTTGGTCAACACGGTCGTCCCGGTCGGCGAGCTCGAGCGCGAGACGGTCGCCTGGTGCCGCGAGATGCTCGCCCTCTCCCCCTTCGCCCTGCGCCTGGTCAAGGCGAGCTTCAACGCGCACGAGGACGGCTACGCGGGAATCCAGCAACTGGCCCACGACACCAACTTGCTCTTCTACGGCAACGAGGAGGCGCGCGAGGGCCGCGAGGCCTTCAAGGAGAAGCGCCCACCCGACTTCTCGCAGTTCCCGAGACGGCCATGAGAATCTGGCTGATGGCGGCGCGGCCGCGAACCCTGCCGGCGGCGATCGCGCCGGTCCTCGTCGGCACCGCCGCCGCGGTCGAATGGTTCGGCAGCCTGCCCCGGGTCGGCGCCTTCGTCGCGGCCCTGCTCGGCTCGATCTTCATCCAGATCGGCACCAACCTCGCCAACGACTACTCCGACGCCAAGCGGGGCGCCGACACGGTCGACCGGCTGGGCCCGGTGCGTGTCACCTCCGCCGGCCTAGTGACTCCGCAGCGGGTGCTGGTGGCCACCTGGATCGCGTTCGCCGTCGCCGTCGCCTGCGGGATCTACCTGACCGCGGTCGCTGGGATCGTCATCTTGCTGATCGGGATCGTCTCGATCGCCGCCGGCGTTCTCTACACCGGTGGCCCGCGCCCCTACGGCTATGCCGGGCTCGGCGAGGTCTTCGTCTTCCTCTTCTTCGGCTTGGTCGCGGTCAACGGCTCCTACTACGTCCAAGTCGAGCAACTCGACGCGCTGCCACTCGGGCTTTCGATCTCCCTCGGGTTCCTTGCGACGGCCATCCTCGTCGTCAACAACGTGCGCGACGTCGAGACCGACCGGCGGGCGGGCAAGATGACGATGGCGGTTCGGCTGGGGCGCCACAACGCCGTCGTCCTCTACCGGCTGCTCGTGCTCGGCGCTTTCCTGGTCCTGCCGATCACGCTGGTGGGCGCCGACGTGAGCCTGCTGCCGCTGCTCGGGCTGCTGGCGCTGCCGCTCGCAATCAAGCCGCTGCGCACGATGAGCAACCGCACCGACGGCCCCTCCCTCAACGCCGCCCTCGCCGGCACCGGAGCGCTGCTCGGGGTTTTCAGCCTGCTCGTCTCGGCCGGCCTGCTGCTCGCGGCGTAGGCTCCTTCCATGCGCATCGCCTCGGTCGAGGTCGTTCCCTACGCGCTGCCCTTCCGCGAGCCCTACGTGACCGCCGTCGGCAGGCTCGACCGGCGCGAGATGGTCTTGCTGCGGCTTCGCTCCGAGGAGGGGCTCATCGGCCTCGGCGAAGCGGTCCCGCTCTCGCTCCGGGGCGGCACATCGCTGGCCGAGGTGGTCGCCGAGCTGGCCGAGCTCGGCAGGAGGGAGACGCTCGACGAGGAGACTCTGCGCGGCGACGCGATCGCCCTCTCGGCGCCAGCGCGCTGCGCGGCGCTGACGGCGCTGCTCGACCTGCGTGGGAAGAGGGCCGCTGCAGGGGGAAGCGTTGCCGCCGAGGCCTCGCCACCGGTCCGCTGCAATGCGACGCTGGTCGCGGGAGATCCCGCCGCGGTCGTGGCCGCAGCCGAAAGATGGGCCGCCGACGGCTTCTCCACCTTCAAGCTGAAGCTCGGCGGCGGTGACGAGGCGGCCCAGGTCCGCGCGGTGCGCGAGGCGCTCGGCCCGCGGGCGCGGATCCGGATCGACGTCAACGGCGCTTGGGACGTGGAGACGGCAAAGCGGACACTGGATGAACTGGAGTCCTACGAGGTGGAGCTGGCCGAGCAGCCGGTGGCGACGCTCGAGGAGGCGATGGAGCTGGCGCGATCGACCTCGATCCCGATCGCCGGCGACGAGAGCATCGAGAGCCGCGCCGACGCCGAACGCGCCGCCGCGATGGAGGCCTGTCGGATGACCGGGGTGAAGCTGTCCAAGGTAGGTGGCCCCGAGGAGGCGATCGAGATCGCCGAGGTCCTCCCCGCCTACATCTCGAGTGCACTGGACGGCCCGGTTGGCATCGCCGCCGCGGCCCAGGTCGCAGCAACGCTGGGTGAGGCTGCCGTGGGGGGTGGACCGGACCTGGCGCACGGCCTGGCCACCCAGCGCCTCTTCGCCTCGACGATCGCCTCGGTCGAGTGCAGGCTCGAGGGCGACATGCTCCACGCCCCCAAAGGCCCCGGTCTCGGTATCGAGATCGACGAGGCGGCCCTAAACGCACACCGGCTATGAAGGCTCTGGCGACTTTCCCGTCATATGCACGGGTAACTCGCCAATAGGCTTCTCGGCGCATGGACTCGACCAACGCCAACACCGCCCTCGCCTCGGCGTTCGCCGAGGAGCTGGCGCGCTGCGGGCTCCGCCATGCCGTCCTCTCCCCCGGTTCGCGCTCGACCCCACTCGCCCTGGCCCTATGGCGCCAACCCGAGATCGAGACGACGGTCATCGTCGACGAGCGCTCCGCCGCCTTCTTCGCCGTAGGCGCGGCGCAGGCGATTGGACTACCGGTCGCGATCCTCTGCACCTCTGGCACCGCGGCCGCCAACTTCCACCCGGCGGTCTGCGAGGCCGATCACTCCGCTGTTCCGCTGCTGGTCCTGACCGCTGACCGGCCGCCAGAGCTGCGCGGCATCGGCGCCGGCCAGGCGATCGACCAACTGAAGCTCTACGGCTCCTCGGTGCGCTGGTTCTGCGAGGTCGGCACGCACGCGGCCGACGATGACGGCTTGCTCCACTATCGCTCGACCGCCTGCCGCGCCTTCGCTCTCGCTCGCGGCGACTCACGTCCCGGCCCGGTGCATCTCAACTTCCCCTTCCGCGAGCCGCTGGCGCCGCTGCCGGACGACGGTGCCGTGATCGCGACCGACTCGCTTGCGCTGAACGGTCGCGAGACCCGGCCGCTGACCGCGGTCACCCCGATCGACATGGAGCCCTCCCAGTTCCTCCTCGACGAGGTCGCCAAGCACATCGCCGAGGCTGATATCGGCGTGATCGTCGCCGGCCGCCAGCTCGACCCGGAGCTGCGCGAGCCGGTGGCCCACCTGGCCCGTGTCGCCGGCTTCCCGATCCTCGCCGAGCCAACCTCGCAGCTCCGCTGCGGCCCGCATGATCGCTCCTACGTCGTGACCGCTTATGACCTGCTCCTGCGCAACGAGGGGTTCCGCGAGACCGCGTCGCCAGATCTGATCCTGCGCTTCGGCGAGATGCCGACCAGCAAGCCGCTGCGCTCTTGGCTGGCGGAATCAGGCGCCGACCAGATCGTCGTCGACCCGCTGGGCGGCTGGAACGAGCCCAGTCGGCGGGCCGCAGCGCTGCTCCGCGCCGACCCAACCGAGCTCGCGTCTGGCTGGGCGGCGCGGCTTGGCGAGGACCGCCCCGTGCCGGCAATGTGGCTGGAGGCGGAGCGCGCGGCCCGTAAGGCAATCGAGGCCGAGCTAGCTAAAGCAGACACGCTCAACGAGCCGGCCCTACAGCAGGCTCTCGGTTCCGCATACGGCGACGGCGAGCTCGTCTACACCGCGTCGAGCATGCCGATCCGTGACCAGGAGGCCTTCCTGCCCGCAAGCGACGCCGATGTCACCTTTCTCTGCAACCGCGGTACCAACGGGATCGACGGCCTGATCTCATCCGGCATCGGCGCTGCCTACGCAACCGGCAAGCCGGCCACGATCGTCACCGGCGACCTCGGCCTGCTCCACGACATCGGCGGCCTCGCCGCCCTGCGCGACGCCTCGACCCCAGTGCGGATCGTGGTGATCGACAATGACGGCGGCGGCATCTTCCACTTCCTGCCACAGCGGGAGGCGCTCGAGGGAGAGGAGTTCGAGGCGCTGCTTGGAACCCCGCGCGGAGTCGACGTCGCCAAGGCCGCCGCCCTCTTCGACCTCCCTCACCGCCGGCTCGATTCCTGCGACGACCTGCCCGAGGCGCTGGCGGCCGGCACCGGCTTGATCGAGCTCAAGGCTGACCGCAAGGCCAACGCAGACCTCCACCGTCGCCTGGCCGACCGCGTCAGCGCCTCGATCCCCTAACAGGGAATCCGCCCCACCCCACGACCGGGACCGGGCTGCCAGGCGGCACCGTAGACGGCGACGAATGAAGGTTCGAGGATCTCCCGTGGGCAGGTGCCGTCGGCGTTCACTTGGATCACCGAGGCGCCGACGCCGATTTCGACGAGTTCGTTTTCGGCGAGTTCCGGCAGGTTGCGGACGAATGCGAGCCGCTCTCCAGACGGGTCCCAGCTGGGATAGGCCTCGTCCTGGTAGCGGGTCTTGGTGAGCCGCCGCAGGCCCGAGCCGTCAGCCCTGCTCGTGAAGATGTCGCTCGACACGGTGCGCGTGCCGTCGCGACGCCTCAGCGGCCGCCATCGAACCAGGGCGATCCTCGTCCCGTCCGGCGAGTAGACCGGTTCCGTAGCGTCACGAAGGACCGTTTTGACCTCGCCCGTGCCGAGATGCACCGCGACTATCTCTTCACGGCGACCGGCATAGCGAGTCGCGAGCAGAACGCTGCCATCGGGTGAGAAGGAGTCCGAGATCATGTAGATGTCCCTGCGCGCTGGAGTGATGCGGGTCGGGGCGCCCCCTGCGAGGTTGGCGAGCCAGATGCCGGCCCCGCGGCGCGAGAGGCGCGTGAAGGCAATCGAGTTTCCGTCGGGGGCGAAAACCGGCGAGATCGAGCCATGCGTGCCGGGCAGGCGCCTCAGGCCATGTCCATCCGCTCCAACCACGTAGAGCCGATCTCCGCGCAGGCCGGCTTCGAGGCTATGCGCGACACCCGCAAAGGCGATCTTCGATCCGTCCGGGGACCAGGCAGGTGCCTCGAAGATCTCCGGCAACGGCCGCTTGCGTTCGCCGCCGCCCGCCAGGCGCAGGGGTTGGGCGCCGGTGCGGTCCACGGTTTCGAGCACGTACCGCCCTTCGAAGACGTCCCATTTGATCACCGCCAGCCGCGGGCCCTCCGGCGCCGCGGCGCCGGCCGTGCCGGCAGCGCACGCCGCAAGCGCGATCATCATTCCCCCCAGGACAAATCCCCGCCACATAGTCAGGAGCATTCTGACGTACCCAGACGAAGGGGTCTACTCCGCGACGAGCGGCAGCAGCGCCTGGAGCTTTACCTCGGTCTCCTCCAGCTCCGCCGCGGGGTCGGAGCCGGCGACTACGCCGACCCCGGCGAAGAGGCGTGCCTCGCGGTCCCGGAGGAGGGCACTGCGCAGGGCCACGCAGAACTCGCCGTCCTCGGTCGCGTCCATCCAGCCGACCGGGCCGGCGTACCAGCCACGGTCCATCCGCTCCAGCTCGACGATCGTGCTCGCGGCGTCGGGCCAGGGCTCGCCGCCGACGGCCGGAGTCGGGTGCAGCATGCCGGCCAGCTCCACGGCGGAGTGCGATTCGGCGAGCTGGGCGATGACGGGGGTCGCCAGGTGCTGGATGTTGGCCACCTTGACCACCTCGGGCTCGGGCGCGGTCTGCACCCAGACGGAGTGCGGCCGCAGCTTGCGGACTATGCGCTCGGCGACGATCCGCTGCTCGCGCCGGTTCTTGTCGCTGCGCAGCAGCTGCTCGCCGAGGTGATCGTCGACGGCGGGATCGGAGCTTCGCCTCGTCGAGCCGGCGAGAGCCACGGTCGAGGCGCCGGCGCCGGAGCGCCGGATCAGCAGCTCGGGGCTGGCGCCGAGGAACGCCGCCTCGGGAGTGCCGTGGCAAAAGCAGAAGCAGGACGGGAACTGCTCACGCAGGGCGCCGAAGATCGCCGCCGGGTCATGGGCAGCGGACGCCTCGACCGTTACCTCGCGGGCGAGAACGACCTTGCTCGTCTCATCCCCGGCGATGCGGTCTGTCGCCGCGTCGACGGCCGCTTCGAAGTCGCCCGGCGGCAGCACGCTGCGGATCTCCGGCCGGCCGGTGAGGTGTGGGTCGAGCATCGGCAGCGGATCGAGGCGCAGGCTGGCAAGCCGCGCCGCGACTCGGTCGGAGGACGCGGCAGCGCTATCGCCCGGTTGCACGACCAGGTTGACGGTGAGGAACGTCTCGTCCCCCACCCGGCAAAGTGAGGCCTCCGGCAGGATCATCGAGGCGGGCGCAAACGAGGACCACGGCGAAGAGCCGGCACCTTGGGGATCGAAGGAGAAACCACCCGTCCAGACCGGCCCGGCGCCCGATGGCAGGCGGGGCGGCTCGTCGAGCACGGCGCCCTCGTTCATCCGCAGGCACTCGCGAGCCACGTCCGCGAAGCGCCCCTCCCCACGCGAGCTCGCCTCGTGGGCGACTCCCAAGGCGGCCAAGGCGAAGCCCCTGTCCGGCTGCTCCCAGCAGAACCAGTGGTCCGACGCCAGGCGGGAGGCGAAGGCCACCGCGCAAGGATCGAGTCCGTCGACCGCGGTCGTGACGCTGACCAGCGTGCGCCGCGATCGCTCAACCGCCAGCTCCGCGCCGTCGCGCAGCCGGCTGTGCAGCTCGCTAGTCGCCGCCTCGAGCAATCGCTATCTCGCCAGTCCGGACCATCTCGATCAGGCCGTGGGGCCGGATCATCCGCTCGAAGGCCTCGATCTTGTCGGCGGATCCGGTCACCTCGATCGTCATCGCGCGCCGCGAGACGTCGATGATCTTGGCCCGGAAGATCTCCGCGAACTGGATGATCTCGGCACGGCTCTCGACTGCCGCCGAGACTTTGAACATCGCCATCTCTCGGGCGACCGTCTCCTCCGGCTCCATGTCGCGGATTTTCAGCACGTTGACCAGCTTGTGCAGCTGCTTGGTCACCTGGTCGATCGGGTGCACGGCGCCGTCGAGCGTCAGGGTGATCCGCGAGATGCTGGGGTCGTCGGTCGGCCCGACCGCGAGCGTGTCGATGTTGAAGCCGCGCCGCGAGAAGAGGCCCGCGATACGGGCCAGGACGCCGGGTTTGTTCTCGACCAGGATCGAGAGGATGTGCTTGCGCCCGCTCAGCTGCCCGGGGACGTGCAAGTCCTCCAGTTTCACCATCTGCGGGGTGCCAGCCTCCATCAGCTCACCGCCTTCGGGGCCTCGACCATGTCACGGGCCGCCTGACCCGGCGGGATCATCGGATAGCAGTTCTCCTCTTGGGCGACGCGCACGTCGAGCAAGACCGGGCCATCCGTCTCCAGCGCCTGGACCATCGTTCCCTCGAGCTCGTCGGCGTTCTCGCAGCGCATCCCGGTCGCGCCGAACGCCTCGGCCAGCTTCACCCAGTCCGGGCTGGCGCCCATCTCGACCGAGCTGTATCGGCGGTCCCAGAACAGCTCCTGCCACTGGCGCACCATGCCCATGTAGCCGTTGTTCATCAAGAAGACCTTGACCGGGATGCCTTCGGTCACGCAGGTCGCCAGCTCCTGGCAGTTCATGATCAGGCTGCCATCGCCGGCGAGGCAGACGACGTCCTCGTCAGGGCTCGCCACCTTGGCGCCGACCGCGGCGGGCAGGCCGAAGCCCATCGTCCCCAGGCCGCCGGAGTTGATCCAGTGCCGGGGCTGCTCGAAGCCGTAGTACTGCGCCGCCCACATCGGGTGCTGGCCGACGTCGGAGGTGACGATCGCGTTCCCCTTCGTCGCCCGGTGCATCGCCTCGATCATGAACTGGGGCTTGATCTCACCGTCGGCGCCCGGCTCGTAGCGCAGAGGGTGCTCCTGCTGCCACTCGCTCAGCTGCTTCCACCAGGCATCGAGCCGGGTCGGGTCGGTCTGCAGAGCGCGGTACTCGCGGGTCAGCTCCGGCAGCACCAGCTTGACGTCGCCGACGATCGGGATGTGGGCACCGACGTTCTTGGAGATCTCCGCCGGGTCGATGTCGATGTGGATGACTTTCGCGTGCGGGGCGAACTCCGCGAGCTTGCCGGTTATGCGGTCGTCGAAGCGGGCGCCGATCGCGACGATCAGGTCGGCGTTGTCCATCGCCCAGTTGGCGGTCACCGTGCCGTGCATGCCGAGCATCCCCAGCCAGTTCTCGCCCGAGGCCGGGTAGGCGCCCAGCCCCATCAGGGTCGAGGTGATCGGAAAGCGGTCGGCGGCAGCGAGTTCGCGCAGCTCCTCGGCTGCGTTGCCGTTGACCACGCCACCGCCCGTGTAGAGGATCGGCCGCTTCGCGTTGGCAAGAGCTTTGGCGGCGATCCGGACCTGTTTGATATTGCCCTTGCTCATCGGCTTGTAACCGGCCAGTTCGACCGGCTCGGTCCGTGTCGCGTACTCGATCTCGGCCCGCGAGAGGTCCTGCGGGATGTCGAGCAGCACGGGGCCGGGGCGCCCGGTCGAGGCGACGTGGAAGGCCTCGTGCACGTACTCGGGGATCTGGCGCGGGTCGGTGACCTGGAAGGAGTGCTTGACGAAGGGCAGCGTCGCGCCGAGGATGTCGGCCTCTTGGAAGCCGTCGGTGCCGATCAGCTCGGTCCGCACCTGGCCGGTGATGAACACCGTCGGCACCGAGTCCATCATCGCGTCGGCGATTGCCGTGACCAGGTTCGTCGCGCCCGGGCCAGAGGTCGCGAACGCCACCCCCACCCTGCCCGACGCCTTGGCGTAGCCCTCGGCGGCGTGACCGCCGCCCTGCTCGTGACGTACCTGGATGTGACGGAAGCCGGCATCGACGAGCGCGTCGTAGGTCGGCAGGTTCGCCCCGCCGGGGATGCCGAAGACGTCCTTGACGCCCTCGGCCTTGAGGCTTTCCATCAATGCATCCGCAGCTCTCATCGGACTCGCGATGGTACCAGCGGGACTATGCCCGGCCAGCAGGGGATTTGGCTGGGTTCCACCGCGTCCGCGGATCGATCGAGCCCTCGACGACGTTGCCCTTGTGGCGCTCGATCGCGTGGATCATCGACTCGACCAGCTCCTCGCCCAGCAAGGTCGGCTCGAGACCGAGGTCGAGAAGCTTCGTGTGCTGGGCGTTGTAGTAGTGCTCCTCCTTCTCGACCCGCGGGTTCTCGTAGTGCTGAACCTCGACCGAGTAGCCCAGGTGCTCGCCGGCATGCTTGACCAGCTCGGCCAGCTCCATCACCGAGAACTGCTCGGTGAACTGGTTGAAAACGCGGAACTCGCCGTCTTCGGCCGGGTTCTCCACCGCCAGCTCGACGCAGTTGAGGGTGTCGCGGATGTTGAGGAAGCCGCGGGTCTGCCCACCGCTGCCGTAAACGGTGAGCGGGTGCCCGATCACGGCCTGCAGGCAGAAGCGGTTGAGCACGGTGCCGAAGGACTCGTCGTAGTCGAAGCGGGTGATCAGGCGCTCGTCGCCGGCGGTCTCATCGGTCTCGATCCCGTAGACGACCCCCTGGTTGAGGTCGGTTGCCCGCAGGCCCCACATGCGGCAGGCGAAGT